>JABLXZ010000001.1:357390-714781 GCA_013177935.1 candidate division WOR-3 bacterium
CTTTCGGAATTTGAACTAAATCGCATCTGGGTGTTGCGTAAACTCCTTGCCGAACTCAATCCGGTGGAAATGATGGAATTCGTTCTTGACAAAATGCGGTTGACCCGTAATAATAAAGAGTTCTTAGAATCAATGAGTGAAAGTTAAAGGAGTAAAACAATGAAACCTAAAATTCACCCCAAGTATGGTGAGTGTATTGTAACCTGTGCTTGCGGTAATACCTTTAAGACCCGCTCCACGAAGCAGAAACTCCATGTCGAAATCTGCTCAGCCTGTCATCCCTTCTTTACCGGTAAACAGAAAATTGTCGATACGGCTGGCCGCGTCGAAAAATTCCGCCGCCGCTACGGTCAAAGCGAACCCGGGAAAAAATAAATAACATTCAGTGAGTATTACTGCTGAACAAATAGAATTCCTGGAGAGCAGATTAAAGAAACTCGCGGAGTTTCTTTGAGATTGAGCACCGGCGTGCCGAACTCGTTCAACTAAACAAAGAGGTTTCTCAACCAGATTTCTGGAACGACCCACAGCGGGCACAAGTCGTAATGCGGCGCATAGCGATGATTACTGATTTAATTAGCCGCGTCGACCAACTCCAGCAGGAGTTACAGGAAACACGGGAATTGGATGAACTTTTTGCCACAGATAATGATGAAAAGATTTCTCAGGAACTTCAGGAACATATCCACCGCATTGAACAAAATCTTGAAGCGTTGGAAGAAAGGGCTTTATTCAATTCTCCGGATGATAACCGAGATGCAATTCTTTCAATCCACCCCGGAGCCGGAGGCACGGAATCGTGCGACTGGGCAGAAATGCTCCTCCGTCTCTACATCCATTACATTGAAAATCAGGGGTTAAAATACCAAATTCTCGACTACCAACCTAACGAGGAAGCAGGCATAAAAGACGCTACCATTGAGATTACCGGTCCTTACGCTTATGGACTTTTGAAATCAGAAATGGGTGTGCATCGATTGGTCCGTATTTCACCCTTTGATGCCAATCAACGACGCCACACCAGTTTTGCTGCCGTAACTGTATTACCCGTAGCCGATGAAATTGAGGTGGAAATCAATCCCCAAGACCTGAAGATTGAAACATTTCGTGCCGGTGGTCATGGTGGACAGAATGTGAATAAAGTAAGTTCTGCGGTGCGCATTACCCATATTCCGACCGGTATCATTGTTACCTGCCAAAATGAACGCTCCCAATTTCAAAACAAACAGAATGCCCTCAAAGTTCTCCGTTCGCGACTATATGACTACTACAAAAGAAAACAGGAAGCCGAGATGCAAAAATTTACTTCGGCAAAAACCGACATTGCCTGGGGTCACCAGATTAGGTCTTATGTTTTATTTCCTTATCAACTGGTAAAAGACCATCGAACCGGATTTGAAACTCATGATGTGGCAGCGGTGCTCGATGGCCATATCGAAGGGTTTGTACATGCTTTTTTAACCCAGAAACAAAGTACCCAATAATTTCTTGACAAATGCGTTTTTTTCGCTATTAGATTGAAAATGATTAAAGACAAAAATAAAGGAGGAAAAAGTGAAGGTAACGGTCGATAAGGAACTGTGCACTGGTTGCGGGCTCTGTGCCGACTCCTGCCCCGATGTCTTTGAACTGGAAGGCGATTTTGCTATCGTGAAAGTCGATGAAGTTCCGGCCGGAGCAGAAGAGTGCGTGCAGCAGGCAGCGGAAGACTGTCCGGCAAGCGCTATTAAAGTTGAATAGATTCCACAGTAACGCTAAGTCTTAAAATATAATGGCGCAACCGAAGGGCGCTAACGTAGCTTTAGCGCCGTATTTATCTGTTTGCGTAAGCGGGCAAGTTCGCCTGGTAATCCTTTGACCCGGAATCGGCGTTTACCGTCAACTTCAACATCACTAACAACCTGACCACTGCTGATTATCCGGGTTATCAGGTCCCAGCGTTCGTTAGGCACTGTAAACCTTCGAACAACCAGTTGGCTATCTAAAAAAGTGGCAATACGTTTTGTCAACGCATCAATTCCAGCACCAGTAACGGCAGAAATAAAAACCGCATCGGGATAATGTTCTTTTAAGCGCCGCAGCATAATATCGTCAAAAAGTCGATCAATTTTATTAAAAGTGAGAATGATAGGTTTTTCTCCGGCGCCGATAGTCCGGAGCGTATCGTTGACGACATCAATTCTTTGCTCGACTAAGGCATCACTGGCGTCAGCAACATGAATTATCAAATCGGCGTCTTTGATCTCTGCCAGTGTTGAACGAAAACTGGCAATCAACTGGGTAGGAAGATTGCGTATAAATCCTACTGTATCGGTAAGTACGACCGGAACACCGCGCTGCCAGGGCAACATCCGGGTACTGGCATCCAGGGTCGCAAACAGTTGCTCGGAAACTTTTACTTGAGAATTGGTTAAACGATTAAATAATGTTGACTTGCCGGCATTTGTGTAACCAGCAAGGGTTAATTGAATAACATTATTGCGACGTTTGCGCTGTACTGCCCGTTCCTGCTCAATTTTCTTCAACTGCCGTCGCAACACCGTAATTCGGTGTTCAATTCGCCGCCGGTCAACTTCAAGTTTTGTTTCTCCGGGACCTCTGGTTCCGATACCGCCCCCTAATCGGGACATCGCTACCCCTAAACCGGTTAACCTCGTTTTGATATATTCGAGCTGGGCAAGTTCGACCTGCACTTTCGCCTCGGCAGTTCGGGCATGAAGTGCAAATATGTCCAGAATCACAGCGGTTCGGTCGATTACTCTTACGCCGATGATTTCCTCGAGGTTTCGCAATTGGGTAGCAGTTAATTCGTCATCAAATATTACCAGCTGAATTTCATATTGATGACACAGGTCCCTGATTTCTAATGCTTTGCCTTTACCAATCAGTGTTGCCGGGTCAATATGAGGACGCACTTGTACGAGCCGCTCAATAACATCGCCCCCAGAAGTTCTGGTCAATGCTGCCAGTTCATCGAGTGCCTCCATCTTTTGCCACCGCTGCCGGCCCGTTTTTATTACACCAATTAACAAAATTCGGGTACTCATTAACTGCGTTGTTTCAAAACAAACAAAACCCGGTGGATAAATGTTACAAAAGAGCCCAGTGCAATCGCTACTATTGCCCATACGAAAAGTTTTTCCCTCAGTACTAATGCCCCAACCACCATTATCATAACCCGTACCGGGCGTTCAAATAAACCAACCTGGCACTGTTTACTAATACCTTCAGCCCGGGCTCTAACATAACTCACCAGATAAGAAAATATCAAAGCCGAAAAGACCGCCAAAATACCCCAATGATTTCTTAATCCGTAATACCAGCCAACACCAGCCCAAACTACACCCTCGCTAAATCGGTCAACTGTTGAGTCCAGTAAAGCACCCGTCTGGGAAACCTTTCCAGTTCTTCGGGATAACTCACCATCGAGTGTATCACAAAGTCCAATACATATTACCAGCAAACCTGCCCAGAAAAATTGTCCCGAGGCAAAAAGCAAAGCGGCTAAAACACTCAGGGGAACTGCAGTCAAGGTCACCGCAGTTGGCGGTATACCAATTCGTGCCAGCAAATAAACTAATGGCCTCAATAATTTTCTTCCTTGCTCTTTAGTCTGGTTCTTCATAAATCGTATCGAACCTTAACCCTGTACCTGCGACGACAACAACAACCTCTCCTTTTAACTCTCGTGTCCCGATCTTCTCCAGAATTTCGGAAAGTGTACCCCGTATTACCTCCTCAAATTTCTTTGTTAACTCCCGACACAAAACCGCTTTCCTTTCGCCCCACAAGGCTCTCATCTCTTCGAGAAGTTGTTTAACTCGCAACGCCGATTCACAGAAAATCATTGTTCTGGGCTCCCGAGCCAATGCCTTCAAACGTTTCTGCCTGCGACCGGCTCTTTTAGGTAAAAAACCTTCAAAAGCAAAACGGTCCGACGGCAACCCTGATATTACCAGCGCCGCCAGCAATGCCGATGCCCCGGGTATCGGGAAAATTCGGAATCCCTGTTCAATTGCTTCACGAATTAGATAAAACCCGGGGTCAGAAATTCCCGGTGTCCCGGCATCACTTACCAGGGCAACCGCCTTGCCTTCTGCCAACAACTTAATAATCTCTGGAGTCCGGCGTAACTTGTTGTATTCATGGTAAGACACCAGACGGTTTTTTATCCCGAAATGAGTCAAAAGTAATCCGGTGCGTCTTGTATCTTCACAGGCAACTACATCCGCTTTTGCAAGAACTTCGAGCGCCCGTTGCGTGATATCTCCCAAATTACCGATCGGGGTTGAAACTACATAGAGGCCGGCGGGCAATTCTTGCTGGAGAGTTGCTTTCACAGGTCAAAAAATTCAACTTCGCCGGTCTCGATGTTAAGCGTCGCAACCGTGCTACGATTGGTTAGCCACCCACCGGCTTCTCCCGGATTAACGATTATCGGACTCCCTGGTTCGTAACGGATGCGATGGGTATGTCCATGAATATAAAAATCACAGTGGGGAATTGGGTTTAGCGGTTGATGCGTGATGCAAATTTTTCTATTGGCAATTGATATTTCTGCCCGGGTATCAAAAATAGCGAACCCCATTTGTTGGGCGACCTCTTTTAACGCCGCACGGTCGCCATCGCAGTTACCAAGTACGACCAGTAAAGGTACGGTGAGCGGTTGGAACTCCTTCAACACAAATGGCGCTACCAGATCCCCACAATGGAACACCTGTTCCACCGGTAATTCGTTGAACAACTTCACTGCCGAACGAACCCGATCAAGGTTGTCGTGCGTGTCTGAAATTAATCCGATGCGCGTCATCGCAGCAACTTGATCAATTCTGAAAGCTCACCCATTCTTAAGGGATGCCGCAGTTTACGCAGTGCCTTGGATTCAATCTGCCGTACTCTTTCCCGGGTGATATTAAATATTTGACCAACCTCTTCCAGGGTTCGCGGTTGCCCATCTCCCAAGCCAAACCGGAGACGAAGAACTTTCTCCTCGCGGAGTGTCAATGTCTTTAACGCCTCTTCCAGTTTTTCGCCTAACAGTTTGACGGCAGCATCATGGGAAGGAGAAACGGTTTTGTCATCGTACAAAAAGTCGCCAATAAAGCTCGACTCTTCCTCATCAATCGGTTTATCAATCGAAACCCCAAATTGCGCAATTTTTTCTAACGCCTCCAGTTTTTCCTTTGGCGTCGAAAGCCGCTGCGCCAGTTCGGCAATAGTCGCTTCCCGACCGCAGGACTGAAGAAATCGCCGCTGAACCTTTGCTACCTTGTTGATTGCGTCGATAATATGGGCAGGAACTCTTACCGTACGGGATTGGTCAGCAATTGCCCTGGTAATCGCCTGTTTTATCCACCAGGTTGCATAAGTAGAAAACTTAAATCCTTTTCGGTAATTAAACTTCTCAACCGCTTTGATTAAGCCAACATTGCCTTCTTCTAACAGGTCAGCAAACTCCAGACCGCGATTCACATACCGTTTGGCGATGGAAATCACAAGGCGTACATTACCCTCAATCATTCGGTCCCGGGCGGACAAAATCTGGCGTTCGTACTCAGCCATTGCCTGGAGTATCCGCTTGATTTGTGCCGTGGTTTTCTTGCCCAGAAAGCCGGCGGTACTCCGTAGCTGCTTTTTTAACTCTCGCGCCTCTTCACTTTTCCCTTTCCCTTCCTCTTCTAACCGATGCAATTGGTCACGTAATGTCAGAACATTTTGGGCAACCGATTTGAATTCGTTCAGGAAATTGTTGATAATATGATGCTGCAGTGACATTTCCTGAATACGTTTGATGACTCGACTGCGCAGTTCTTTGATCTGCGTCTTTTTTCGGGTCGACGAACCGCCTTTCTCTAACTTTTCTATCTCTTCTGCAATTCTTCCCACCTCCCGTACCCTACGCACAAACGCTTTCTGTTCCTTGGCGAGTGCCTTTTTGTCAAAGAGACATTCGAATTCGACCCGTGCCACCTGGTCCAGAGACCGTGTTCCCTCTTCGATTGATTTGCAATCCTCAACCAGCCGCTTCATCATTGCTACCGGTTCAAACAAATACTGAATCAGACTGTTGTATCCCTCCTCCATTTCGCGGGAGTACTTAACCTCTTCATCTCGTGATAGCAAAGGTAACTTTGCCAGTTCCCGAAAGTATGCCTTGGTAGGGTCATCGGTTCTTTGAATTACCGGTTTAGGACCGCGCCGGGGTACCATCACATCTTCTTCTGGTGTATGGCTATCGGTCATCTGAATCCCATTGCGGTCCAAATCGGCAATAAGTTCTTCAAGTTTTTCAGGGGCGGTCAACACCTCATCTGGTAACAACTCTTCCAGTTCATCATAAGTGATTTGTTTATCTATCGCCGCTTTTTTATAAACAACCTCCAACCAGTCCGGCTGGTTAGACTCTAAGGTGTCCTCCTTAATTTTTAAACTTCTCTTATTTTTTCTCTTTATCAATGTTCCCCGTAAACCTTTCACTTTATGTTCACCCTTTTTTTTCATATTCACCTACTCCTTTCTTAAACCAATCCTTTTAACAACCGATTTCGTTCCTTGAGCAAAACCTCGACCTGAGCTTTATCACCAGCCTGCTCGGCTTGTTCAATTTGCTGGTGAAGCCAGCGCGCTCGAAACTGTCGGAGACGATTACGAAACTCCTCCTCCGATGGCAACTGGGACTCACTGAATACGGCGCGCGCAATCCAACGGCGTGCCTCCTCATCATCAACCAGGTCCATTAACAAAGCAGGACCGAATCCGGGTTCATCACACGACTCTTCGGCAACCCGCGCGATTTTCTTAAGCATCTTATCCTGAACCGCATCGGAAAAGGAAAATTCAACAGCGGCGAGCGCAAACTCCCGCTTCTGAACCAGAGCCGTAACAAGGTTTTCTTCAAGCCGGGGACCAATAGATTGTACCGGTTTTTTAACTTTTTCAATATCGGACCGTTCAACTGTATCGACGTCAAGCAAAATGCGCTGGTCAATGTTAAAAATCTTTCCGATTCGGACAGCGTAAAGTTCGCGGCTTGCCTCATCCGGGATCAGCGCAAGTAACGAACGCAACTCCTCAACTACCGCACGCTGTTCAGCTACAGTTTGCGGCATTTTTTCGCCAATCACAAAGTCGACAAAATCCTGGCGTTGGTTTAACAGTGCATAAAAATCCTCTCGTCCTCTGGTACGGAGATAACTATCCGGGTCGCTGCCCTGAGGAAGTAATACAATAGCCGGGTCAATACCAGCTGACAGCAATGTACTGATTGACCGCCGGCACGCTTTTTTCCCTGGTTCATCGCCATCATAACATATAATAACCTGCCGATTGTAGCGCCGGATGAGTGCGGCTTGCGCGGAAGTAAGGGCAGTCCCCATACCAGCAACTACATTATTAATACCTTTATCAACAAGAGTAAGCAGGTCAAAATTCCCTTCGACCAGTATTGGGACTTCATCACGAATATAGGATTTTGCCTGAAAAATGCCGTAGAGAATTTCTCCTTTATGGAAAATTGGATTGTCCGGTGAGTTCAGGTACTTAGGTTCTCCAGCGCCGATTATCCTGCCGCCAAAACCGATGACCTTTCCTGATATAGAAAAAATAGGGAAGATAATTCGCTCCCGGAAATAATCGATGTATCCATCATCTTTTTTAACAACCAATCCGGCTTGCAATAAACGTTCTTCATTTACACCCAAACGCCGCGCCGCTCCTCTTAATACATTACCACCGGGAGCAAATCCCAACCGAAAACGCTTTACGGTTGAATTACTCAAACCCCGATTTTCAATGTAAGCCTGAGCCTCACTGGATTTCGCAAGGTTATCCTCGTAAAATCGCGTCACCCGTTCGCAGACATCGTAAAGCGTCTGGCGATTTTCATCTCCTCGCTCCTCCTCAACTGTTATTCCCAACCGTTTTGCCAAAAACTTTACCGCCTCAGGAAATTCCAGTTTCTCATAAGCCATCACAAAAGTTATCGCTGTACCCCCGGCACCACACCCAAAGCAGTGGTAAGACTGGCGCTCCGGACTAACATAGAACGATGGTGACCGTTCGACATGAAATGGGCACAGCCCGCGATAATTTCGGCCCACCTTCTTCAAAGGGACATAACTCCCAACCAGCTCGACGATATCAGTCTCCTGGCGAATTCGGTCAATTATCTCAGGTTTGATCATCTTCGCCTCTTAATTTGACCAGAGTCACACCCATCCCGCCTTCAGCAGGTTCCGCAAACCTCACTTCGCACACTCGATGGTCTTTACGTAGTCGGTGCCACAACATCCGACGCAAAGTACCGGTACCCTTGCCGTGAAGAATCGACAATTCTTTTGCGCCTGCGGCTTCCGCCTCAGCAAGAAACTGGTTGAGAGCAATCTGGGCTTCTTCTGTGGTCATCCCCCGGATGTTGAGCCGGGGCACAAATTCAAATTCGTTCACCGTCTCGACCTGTGCTTCAGGTAATTTTGATTCTAAACGAGTCAGCGTTTCCGCACCTACCGTCATCTTAATTTGACCAAAAGCAACCAAAACATCTTTTCCCTTTACCTCAAGCACACGGCCGCGCCGTCGGAATACCTTTGACTCCACCAGGTCACCAATCGCAAAGGTAACCGGAGTAGCGATTTCTGTCGGTTTATCTGCCGGCAGGTCGTTTTTTAACCGTTCAAGATTTTCTTCAATAAACTGTTTCGCCTTAACAACACTCTGGCGGTCAGCATTTCGCTCTCGTAACTCCCGTACCAGGTTTTCCACCTGGCGCCGGGTTTCTTTTAATAACCGCTCCTGCTCGTCCCGCACACGCCGTTCTTCTTGCTGCCGCCATTTCTCAAACTGGGACTGGCGTACTTGGTAGGCGGCAACTAACTCATCCGCTTTTTTCTTTTCTGTTGCTAACTGGAGTCTTTCTTCTTTTAGTTTACGCAACTCCTCTTCCACCGCCCTTAATTTTAAATTTAAGTCGAGCCACTCTTTCCCTACAAACTTTCGCGCCCGTTCCAATAAATGTGATGGCAAACCAAGCTGCTCGGCAATCTCAAACGCACTTGATTCGCCGGGAATCCCCATAATCAGCCGATAGGTTGGTCCGTTACGAAACTCCATTGCCGCATTGCTCATCCCTGGTTCATTCTGCACAAATATCTTCAAATTGTTGAAGTGAGTTGTTGCAACCGTTATTACCCCTCTTTGTCGCAAATCTTCCAGTACCGCAATTGCCAGTGCTGTTCCTTCTTCCGGTGCGGTGGCAGCACCGATTTCATCAATCAGCACCAGACTACTTGCTTCAGCATTGGCAAGGATTTCTTTCAGCCGCAAAAGATGAGCGGTGAACGAAGACCGGTCGGCTTCTAAAGACTGCTCGTCACCGATATCGGCAAACACCTGTTCCCACCACGGCATTTTGCTTCCGGTTGCAGCTGGGATAAACATCCCGGCTTTTAACAACAGAGCACAAATTCCCAGGGTTTTCAGTACCACAGTCTTACCGCCCGCATTGGGTCCAGAAATTACCACGACCTTAGTGTTATCGGGCAATTGAAAATCAAGTGGTACCACATCATTTTTGTACAAAAGAAGTAAAGGATGGCGGGCTCGAACGAGCGCAACTGTTTTGTCGCCGGTGATAACAGGCCGGCTACATTCAAACTTTAATGCAAATCGTCGTTTTGCGAGAAGGAAATCAAGTTCGGATACCATCTCAGTCCCGGTGTTAAGCTCATTGTGGTAATGAGCCACCAGTGCCGATAACTCACGACAAATCCGGTTCACTTCCTCGGTTTCCGCATCACGCAACTCCTGCAATCGGTTTTGTTCTAAAATGGACGCCATCGGCTCGATAAAGACGGTCTGGCCGCTTGCCGATACCCCGTGTACTACACCCGGCACCTGGTTACGGTACTCAAGTTTAACTGGAACGACAAACCGTTCCCGTCGGACCATTACTGGACCTTCAAACCAATCGGGATTATCCTCAATCATCCGCTCCAGGCGGTCTACAAGTAAATTCCGCCGCGTTCGTAACTCGTCTCGCAACTCCTGTAACTTAGGACTCGCCGTATCGCGTACCGCGCCGGAATTATCAATTGCATTCTCAATCGCCCGCTGCAGTCTTGGGAGGGCAACGATTCTATCAGCTATCGGGCTGAGATGAGAAATATGCTGCTTATTTGCTTTAAAAAACTCCTCACATTCAGCAAAGCACCGGCAAGTTGCGCCCACCTTCAGCAGGTCTTCAGTACCCAGCATTGCACCCGCCTCTGCCTGGTTGATGATAACCCGGATATCATGAACCCCGCTCAACGACGGCTCACCATCAAGTTTCATGATTTCTTCCAATTGGTCGAGCTTTGTCTGAGCCGAACTTAAATCCAGAAAAGGCCCAAACTGTCGTGCCTTTTCTTTGCCCAGTTCAGTGGAGCAGAGTTCGATAAGTATTTCCCGAATACGGGGAAAATCAAGCGCTTCTAAGGTTTCTCGGTCCACTTTACTCCGTATGGATGTTTTCTAACCCACTTTATCTTTCACCCATCTGTTTTCGGTAAAGCCGACGCCGAGCTTCTGCCATCTTTCGCTTACGACGCTCGCTCGGTTTCTCGTAAAATTCCCGGCGCTTTACTTCGCGCAGAATACCTGCTTGTTCGCAGGCACGCCGGAAACGACGAATAAAACTCTCGTACGGCTCGCCTTCTTTTACAGTAATACTTACCATTTGTTTTGCACCTCCTTTCGTGACAAATTTTTCATCCTAACTCCCTGAGCAGCCCAAGAATAATTGAAACTGCTGCTATCGCAGCCGTTTCGGCTCGTAACCGCCTTGGGCCCAGTGAACAACACACCGCACCGGCATCTCTCATCTTAACGATTTCTCCTTCGGTAAACCCACCTTCGGGTCCGATTACAACCATTGTCGTTTTAACCTCACGGTTCAAAACTTGAACCAGCCCTTGTTTTTTTTCTTCCTCGTAAGCGACTATCACCAGGTCAAAATTATGAAAACTCTCTATTAAGCCATCAAGTTCGACTAACCGCCCGATGCATGGTAATACGGTTCTTGTGCAACTCTTCATTGCGCTTACCGCAACACCTTCCAGACGCCGGTATTTCGAATCGGTTAGTCGGCCAACAACCCGTTCCGATAAAAATGGAATAATCTCACTTATCCCCAATTCGGTAACCGCCTCAACCACTTCGGCAAGTTTGTCTCCTTTTAAAACCGCCTGGGCTAAAACCAATCTGTGTTTTGGCTCCCGCCCACCGGTTTTTTTCTCTAGAACCTGGGCAATTACTCGTGAGGGTTCAACTTTTTTAAGAACCAATCGAAACTCCTCGCCTCGGCCATTGGTCGCATATACAACATCACCCGGTTTGTGGCGCAAAACCCGGGCAATATGCCTTGCCTCAGCCCCGGAAATTTCGAGCGGGACATCAACCTGCTTTAACTGGGGAATGTAAAACAGCTCCATTTTACATCGACTCGGGTTTCCTTGGCTCCGGCGGTGATTCGGATTGATTTACTGCCAGCTGTTTGTAGAGCATCTTTTCGTCCCGGCTAAGATGCTTGGGGATATGCACTACAATTCTAACCAGTTCGTCACCACTGCCTCCTCCTTCTAACCGTTTAATACCCGCGCCCCGGATGCGCAAAACAGTTCCGGAGTTAGTGCCAGGCGGTAGTTCAATCTCCTTCATCCCATTAAGGGTAGGAACATTTATTTTCCCTCCCAGAACTGCGGTGGGAATAGAGACCGGAACCTCCACAATGATATTGTCCCCCTGACGCAGGAAAAGCGGATGTTCCTTCTCCTCAATTTCTATTACAACATCACCTTGACCACCTGGTCCCCAATGTCCTTCGTTGTGCAGGACAATTGGCGTACCGGCAGAAACACCAGCAGGGATGCGCACCTTCAAAGTTCTCATACGTCGAACACGACCCTCTCCGCTGCACTGGCGACAGGTATTACGATAGCGTTCACCGCTACCACCACAATCCGGACAGGTCGAAACCTGAACAAACTGTCCGAAAACCGACCTGGTTTGCTGTTTAACCCGTCCCTGCCCGCGGCAGGTTGGACAGGCAATCTTGCCCGAGCCGCCCGCGCCTCCACAATCAGAACAGGCTTCATAGCGGGAAAATGACACCTCCTTTGTCACCCCTTCGGCAATCTCCTCCAGACTCAGCCGCATCCGGACAATGATATCCCGGCCGCGTGCCCGTCTTGCCGTGGTGCGCGGCGCCGGACTCCCAAATAGCAAGTCAAAAATTGTGCCACCCTCACCGCCAAATCCTCTAAGAATGTCGCCAAAGATATCCTCGAGGTCCTCGCTGTGGGTAAAGTGACGGCGAAAATCGAATCCGTTTGGCCCAAATTGTCCTGCGACCCCCTCATGGCCATACATATCATAAACTCGCCGCTTTTCCGGGTCGGCAAGGACTTCGTATGCTTCAGACAGCTCTTTAAATTTTTCTTCTGCTTCTGCTCGGTTGTTGGGATTCCGGTCAGGATGATACTCTTTAGCTAAGCGCCGATAGGCGCTCTTAATTTCTTCGGGCGTTGCATTACGAGAAACACCCAGGACCTCATAGTAGTCCCGTTTTGTTACCGCCATTTGTAATCAAATGCCCGAAGGTGCGGGCTAAAAACTCCACCTCCTTACAACCTTTATTTTAATTCTACCTCCTATCTATTACTGTTTTTTATCTTCTCCATCAATTACCGTGTAATCGGCTTCGACTTTTTTATCCTGCTCTTTGCTTCCGCCGCCCCTTTCTTGAGCTGCCTGTTCGCGGTAGAGCCGTTCGGCAACAGTACTCAATGACCGCTGCAACTCATCCGCGGCACGATCAATTGCTGCTTTATCATCCCCTTTCATCACCTCTTTCACCCGGGTTATCGCTGCTTCAATCTGCCGTCGCTCTTCCGCTGAAACCCGCTCGCCTAACTCCTTAAGCGTCTTTTCGGTCTGATATATAATGGTATCCGCCCGATTACGACTGTCAACAATCTCGCGCCGGCGCCGGTCTTCAGCCGCATAAGCCTGGGCTTCACTTATCATCCGGTCGATTTCCTCTTTGTTTAAACCGGATGATGCGGTTATTTTAATACCCTGCTCTTTTCCGGTTAACTTGTCCTTGGCGGTAACATGAAGAATGCCATCAGCATCGATGTCAAATGTTACCTCGATTTGCGGCACCCCGCGCGGTGCTGGGGCAATCCCGACCAAGTCAAACTGTCCCAGCAGCCGGTTGTCCGCTGCCATTTCCCGCTCACCCTGGAGAACTCGAACGCTCACCGTTGTCTGGTTGTCCTCAACCGTAGTAAACACCTGGCTTTTGCGAGTGGGAATTGTGGTATTACGCTCAATAATTTTGGTCATAACCCCACCATAGGTTTCAATTCCAAGGGAAAGTGGTGTAACATCAAGAAGCACGACATCTTTTACTTCACCGGCAAGTACTGCACCCTGAATCGCCGCTCCGATTGCAACTACCTCATCAGGATTAATTCCCTTGTGGGGTTCTTTTCCAAAGAAATCTCGCACCAGTTGCTGGACTCTGGGCATCCTTGTTTGACCCCCTACCAGAATTACCTCATCGATATCCCGGGGCGTCAATTTAGCGTCTGCCAGTGCCTGTTTCACCGGTCCTAAAGTCCGCTGCAAAAGGTCCTCAACCAGCGCTTCCAGTTTTGCCCGGGTCAGCCGCATTTCAATATGCAACGGTCCCTTCTTCTCATCCGCATAGATAAACGGCAGGCTGATGTTTGTTTCCATTGATGTCGAGAGCTCACACTTCGCTTTTTCTGCCGCCTCCTTTATCCGTTGCAATGCCGTCTTGTCCCGGGACAGGTCTATTCCCTGCTCCTTGCGGAACTCCTCAATAATCCAATCCATAATCCGCTGGTCGATATCGTCGCCTCCAAGATGGGTATCACCATTCGTTGAACGCACCTCAAAAACCCCTTCGCCAATCTCAAGAATCGAAATGTCAAATGTCCCGCCACCAAGGTCGTAAATCGCAATTTTTTCAGACCGCTTTTTGTCCAACCCGTAAGCCAGCGATGCTGCGGTAGGTTCATTGATAATTCTTAATACATCCAGTCCGGCAATTTTACCGGCATCTTTGGTCGCCTGCCGCTGCGAGTCGTTAAAATAGGCGGGAACAGTAATTACCGCTTTAGTTACCGCCTCGCCGAGATATGCTTCGGCAGCCCGTTTGAGATAGGCAAGAATCATCGCAGAAATCTCAGGCGGAGAGTACCGTTTACCATCCACCTCAACCCAGGCATCGCCATTTGCTGCTTCAACCACACGGTAGGGTACACGCTTAACCTCCTCGGTAACCTCAGAGTAGCGCCGGCCCATAAATCGCTTGATTGAATAAATTGTTGATTCAGGGTTGATAACCGCCTGACGTTTTGCAAGGGTTCCCACCAGCCTTTCCTTACCCAGGGCAACAACCGAAGGTGTTGTCCTTCCCCCCTCCGGGTTAGGAATAACTACCGGTTGGCCGCGCTCCATTACCGCGACACAGGAAAAAGTTGTTCCTAAATCAATACCGATAACCTTACTCATTTTTACTCCTCCTTTTTCAACGTCAATATACCTTAATACTCCTTACCAACCCTTTACCCCTAATTATTAGACTCACTTTTTCCCTCCGGGATTTCTTTCTCGATTTCCTTTTTCCGCACTACCTTAACCTTTGCCGGTCTGAGTACCCTGCCCGCACATTCATACCCCTTGCACACCTCCTCTATTACCTCATTGTCTTCACCTTCCGTGGTATCGACAAAACCGATAGCCTCTGCCCGGCGTGGGTCAAACTTTTCCCCGACACAGGTGTATCCCTGCAACCCAAACCGGCTCAGCAGGTCGCACAACTGCTGGTAAATTAATTCAACACCTTTTTTCCAGCTCTCAATGGCTTTGTTGTCACTGGTCGCTTCTTGAGGCTGAGAAAATCTGAGCGCCCGCTCAAAATTGTCCAGAACCGGAATCAGTGCCTCAAGCAGGGAGTCAATACCGGCACGCTGTTTAACCTCTAAATCCCGCTCAATCCTTTTCCGGAAGTTGTCAAAGTCCGCCAGTGCCCGCAGGTAATCAGAATTCAACTCTTTAACCCGGGCTTCAAGAAGAGCCAGGCGTTCTTTTAACTCCTGAACAGGGCCTTTCTTTTCATTATTCATAGTTAATCAACAATTTAGACCACTGTTAACATATTTCCGATTCATAGATTCTCAATGGACAGAGCCTCATCTTAATCAACGCTCCCCGCAACTATTGCTCATATAATACTTAAGGGCATGCCCGGTGCTACCCCCGTGTCAACTATGGGATTAGTGGTAATATTAATCAGATAAATCGTCATAGCACCTGTTTCCATTGTAAGTTATGAGATTAAATGCCAATTCACCTTCACTGTAACATACACTATAACTATTAAATAAATCTATGGTGATTACTTTGTATTTACGCGACTTTGCTAATTCAAGCTTCTGCTGGGTTTAATACCTCAATGAGACTCGAACCTGACTTGTACTATCATATTACTGTGTAATCTTACCGGTTATCAATTGCGTATTATATTGATAATATGTGGGTTATTTTAATGAATACACGGCAGAATTGATTTTGTAAGCAGGGTTATCTTTTGCCCCTCACCACTGAACTGGCAAGTTCGAATCCCTGCTCAACACATTTAAGATTCGCCGGGATAAGCTTCGGTCTTTTTTCGAACTCCTCTTTTACCTGTTCAATAATCATCTCCAGAGGCACAATTCCGGTAGCTCCGGCATAAGCACCAAGCATTACCATATTTGCGGAACGAGCACTGCCGGCTTCAATCGCTATTTCATTTGCCGGCACCTCAATTATTAAGATGTCGTCACGGTTGGGCCGGATGTTAATTAAAGAACTGTTGACCACCGTAACTCCACCAGGCTTCTGGGTTGGACAAAACTTTTCGAGAGAAGGTTTGTTCATTACTACCGTGTCCCGGGGATGAGCGATAATGGGGGAAGCGATGGGTTCATCAGCGATTATTACCGTGCAATTGGCAGTTCCACCGCGCATCTCCGGACCGTATGAAGGCAACCAGACAACCTCCTTGCCCATCTTCATTCCAACTTCAGCAAGGACCTTGCCCGCCATCATTATCCCCTGACCGCCAAATCCGGCAAACACCACTTCAATCTGCATCTTTCTCTCCCTTCTCAGGACGCTTGAAGTTCTGAACCGGATAGTATGGTATCATATTATCCTCCAACCATTTAGTCGCATCATAGGGTGAAAGTCCCCAGTTCGTTGGACAGGTGGAAAGACACTCCACAAACGAGAAGCAAACATTATCCCGCTGCAGTGTGAAAGCCTCCTTAAGCGCTCTTTTTGCGTTAACCACCTGTTTGGGATTGTGTACCGCAACACGCTCAATAAACGCCGGGGTCCGCAAACTTGCCAGAAGTTCGCACATTCGAATTGGGTAACCCACATCACCCACATCTCTTCCCCTTGGCGATGTTGTTGTCACCTGTCCAGGCATTGTGGTTGGTGCCATCTGTCCACCGGTCATACCGTAAATCGCATTGTTGATAAATACCACGGTGAACTTCTCTCCCCGATTTGCTGCATGGACAATTTCGCTCATTCCTATTGAGGCGAGGTCGCCATCACCCTGATAAGTAAAAACTATCAAATCAGGACGGGCACGTTTTATCCCGGTAGCAACCGCTGGTGCCCGACCATGAGCAGCCTGCTGGAAATCAAAGTTGAAATAGTTGAACGCAAGTACCGAACAACCAACCGGGGCAATTCCAACAGTTCTCTCGCGTAAACCTAACTCATCAATCACTTCAGCAATCAATCGATGAACAACCCCATGAGTGCACCCTGGACAGTAATGGGTTGGAGTGTTACTCAAGGATTCCGGCCGCTTAAAAATCACCTTCATTTTTTGCCTCCCAGATGTTTTCCAACTGCAGCAACCACCTCTTCTGGACTCGGCACCATTCCCCCGGTTCTACCATAGAAGAACACCGGTTTAGTCCTGCCAACCGCCAGCTGAACATCCTCAACCATTTGACCGGTACTCATCTCTACCGACATAACAAACTCGGCACGCTGTGCCAGTTCAAATACCCGGTTGTCAGGAAACGGAAAAAGGGTTATCGGTCGCAACAGCGCCGCATTAACCCCTTTGTCTTTCAATTGGCGGATTGCGGTTTTACAAACCCGGGCGGTAGTGCCGTAGGCAACGAGCAAAACCTGAAAATCGGTCTCGGTATTAAACTCCTCAAACCGTACTTCGTTTCGTTTCATCTCCTGATACTTTGCCGCCAGTTTGAAATTCAGTTTTTCCTCCTCCACCGGGTCGAGGTAAAGTGAATTTATGACATTGGGCTTTCTGCCTTTGCAGCCGGAAGTAGCCCAGTCTTTTGGGGGCAACGGCGGGAACTGTTGTTCTTTAAACTCTACCGGCTCCATCATCTGTCCAATCATGCCGTCCCCGATTACTATGACCGGGTTTCGATAGCGGTCCGCACGGTCAAATGCCAGAGGCATAATATCTACCGCCTCCTGAACTGAAGAGGGCGCATACACCAGACATCGGTAGTCACCGTGGCCACCACCTTTTACCGCCTGAAAGTAATCCCCCTGGGAAGGAAGAATTCCTCCAAGTCCTGGACCACATCGAACGATATTCACAATGACGCAGGGCAGTTCCGCTGCCGCGATGTAGGACACCCCTTCCATCATCAAACTGATACCCGGGCTTGAAGAAGAGGTCCAGACCCGGGCGCCGGCACCCGCTGCGCCGTAGAGGACATTTGCAACCGCAACCTCACTTTCAATCTGTAAAAAGCACCCGCCCACTTCAGGCATCCGCCGGGCAAGATATTCACCGATTTCCGACTGAGGTGTTATCGGGTAGCCAAAGTATAAAAGCCCGCCGGCACGGACTGCGGATTCGGCAATCGCTTCATTTCCCTTCATTAAAATCTTACCCATTCTTCGCCTCCGCTTTCTCTCCTTCTACCTCAAGGGCAATTTCAATCGCAGTATCCGGACAGATGAATCCACAAAAACGACAGGCGATGCACGCCTCTTGATTCACCACCTGGGCAAAGAAATACCCTTTGTCATTAATCTCTCGGGACATCGCCAAAACCTGTTTTGGGCAGAACTGGACACACAACTCACACCCTTTACAGCGATTTCGGTCAATTGTAACCTTAGCCTTTCTTGCCATATTTCACCTCAAAGTTTAAATTTTTCTGAACCCAGCTTTTCTCTTGTCTCCCAGGGTTTCAAAAGCCACCGGTCAAGAACAAGCACCGGATAAGGAAGCCGACCGGCATCAAATTCATTGAGCATCCGGCGTTCAACCGCTACAAAACCAATCACTTTATTTGTCTCATTGCGAACCGCCTCGGCAAGTTCAATCCCTTCCTCAATTACGGCGACGCTTGTTTCGTCAATTAGATGGGAATTGACCACAAGCTGGGTAACACTGATTTCGCTTGCGTTCTCCACCGCTTCTACCATTTTTTTAACATCCGCGACGGTAGCGCTAAAAGGTCTTCGGGAGTTTAATACAAAGAAACAGTCAAAATCATCGTTGGGAATCTTTCCCCGTATACTTGCCAGAACTTTGGCACCAATTGGGTCACCGCCAATATCAAGGACCAGAAAACCATTTGGATTCTGGAGCGCACCCACAATTTCCGGCTGAATCAACGGTAAATCGGACTCCATAATTTCGGGTGGAGGCAAAAGTAATTCTACCCCAAACTCTTTTAATGCAGTCCGTGCTTCACGACTCCGGAAGTAAGGGTTCACAATATCTAAATCCCCGATTTTCACCGGGCGGTCGCGCCCTGCTAAGGAAATGGCAAAGTTTACTGCCATTTCACTTTTCCCTGAACCGTAACCACCGACAAAAATATTAACCCGATGCAACCCCTTTAAAAACCGGTCAGCATGTATCCAGCGGGTCACTTTCTGAAACAATCCTTTTTCGGATTCCGATGTCATAAAGGATAAACTTTATCAATAAATCCGTTTTAAGTCAATCTTGAGAAACCAATTTATAAACTAACGGGGCTTCAGGACCGCAAACGGCACAATCATCTCTTCAAGCGAAATCCCACCATGCTGAAATGTCCATTTGTAGGTCTTTTCATACTCCCGGGGTTTTGTCGGATAGATAAAATAGAAATCAGATTTAGCAATGGCAAACTTTACCCCGGGGTGCTCAACCGGCAGGAAAAACTCCTCAGGATGGTGCAGTAAAAAGGCGTCGCGTTCCTCAACCCGCAATGCGGCGCCATGTTTGTAACGCAGATTGGCAGAAATTTCTCTTGAGCCGTAAATTAGCGTTGGCCGATTTACCCGAATGAACCCATGGTCGCTGGTAACAACGATGCGACAGTTCCGCCGTGACAGCTCCTTTAGAAGTTCATATATTGGTGAGGAGGAAAACCACACCCGCGTTGTTCCGACGAGTGCCGCGTCATCCGGAATAATCTCGTCCAGCAAACGGGTGGACTTGACCGAATGAATCAAAAGGTCAAGAAAGTTGATAACCAGGACAACTAAACGGAGATTGCTATCAAACAGAATAGAACGGGTTGCCTGCAGTTCATCGCTGCGTGATGCCTTAACAAAAGAGTAACGCCCCTTAAACCCCAACCGGTTCAATAACTCACTTAAAAGTTCTTGCTCATAACGGTTCTGCCCTGTTTCTTCAAAAATCCACCAGCGGGGATAACGGCGGTAGATTTCCAGGGGCAAAAGCCCGCTAAAAATGGCATTACGCGAATAAGGGGTTGCCGTCGGCAAAATTGCATAATAGTAATCGGTATCAACATTGAGAAAATCCCTTATAAGTGGCACAATCGCCTCCCACTGGTCCTGACGCATCGAATCCAGAACCACAAGGTAAGTCTGCCCCTCTTCCCAGAGCGGTTTTATCCTCTTTTCCATCAACTGATGACTCATAATCGGACCCGAACCTTTAACCCAGAAACGATAGTTTTCTTCAACATAGCGACTGAACCGGTCATTTGCCTCGCGCCGCCGGTCCTGATGTAACTCAATCAACGACTTTTCACCGAATCGGGCGAGTACTGTCTCCCAATAACCAAGACTTCGGTAATAGTCGGCCCAGCCCTCAGGGGTAGTAAGGTCCCGTTCCCGGTTTATTGTTGCAAGATACTCCTGAGCGATATGTCCGGCAATAAGTTGCCGTTTCTCCAGCAGTCGTTTGAGTACCGCCAGCAGCTGGGTAGGGGTAAAAGGTTTGATGATGAAATCATCGACCAGTTTGCCAAGCGCCTCGTTTATTAATGCCTCGTCTTCGGATTTGGTAACCATTGCTACCAGAACCTGGGGGTCAACTTCTTTAAGCCGGCGCAGTACCTCCAACCCTTGCATACCGGTCATCATCTGGTCCAGTAAAATCAGGTCAAAACTCTCTTTTTTTAAGAGCGAAAGCCCGTCCGGTCCATTGGTGGCGGTTGTTACTTTATACCCCTTTTTCTCCAGAGCATAAATAAATGGCCTTAAAAGAGTTATCTCGTCGTCAATCCACAAAATCTTCATTGTACCTCTCTTTCTACGGGCAGGTAGATGGCAAAGACCGTTCGCCCTGGGTGCGACTCCTTTAGAATTAACCGCCCCTGATGGTACCCTTCAACAATTCGCCTTGCCAGTGTCAACCCTACACCCCAACCATAAGGTTTCGTGGTCACACCAGGTTCAAACAGTTTTGCAATTTTCACACCTTCACCGGTATCGGTAACTGAGATTTCGGCAAAACGGTCGTCTGGAGTCAAGGCTAATCGCACCCGCACTTCACCCTCGCGCTCACCAATCGCATCAACACTGTTCTTCAAAAGATTTTCCAGTGTCCAGGAAAATAGTACTCCATCAACCTTAACCAGCGGGTCATCTTCAACAGCTACTTGAAAATGTACCGTGCGCGGCGACCGACGCTGCACAAACTCAACTGAATGACGAATCAGGTCGCCCAGCCGTCGTAATTCTAAGTCCGGCGGCAGTCCGATGCGACTGAAGCGGGAAAGTACCTCTCTCATTCTCGCCAGGTCTTCCTCCATTTGCGAGACTATCTCTTTTTGTCCGTTTTCTTTAAGCATTTCGAGCCAAGCAGAAAAAGAGGATATTGGAGTTGCCAGTTGATGGGCAGTTTCCTTGGCAAGTGCGGTCCAGATATGTTCCTCTTCCTGCCGCTTGTATGTTAGAACCCCCCAGATTCCGATAAGCATAAACCCCAGAAACAAAACCAACTGGACAAAAGAAAACAGTCGCAACTGTCGTACCGAATTTGTTAGATTGATACTAATCTTTCGCAGAGTAATTGTGGAAGGAGAAACCCCATAGTGAATCACATTCAAACAACGTAGCGAATCGCCCTCCCGTATTAGAACCGGAATCGGCTCATGTTCTCGGTCCAGTTCCTCAATCACCTTCATCAACCCCTTTTGGCTTGTATCATCAATCGTAAGATTTCGATATGCCACTGGTATGCCATTAGGGTCGGTAATCACCACTGGAAAATCAATCTTTTGAATCACCTCATCAAAGATGATATCCAATTCTGGTGAACCAGGTTCACCGGGTTCGGTTATCCGGCTCATAAACTTGGCATAAATATTTGTCCGCACTTGGGTTTCGTTTTCCAACTGAGTGGAAAGGGTAGTAGCGTAGTCGCGCCATAGGCGCGAAAGCCTCAATAGCAAAAATTGAGAGTAGAAAAACCAGACACCGGCAAGTCCAATCAAACCGATGACAAAATAGACCTGCAGGGTCCTTGGTCCAAAACTAAACTTATTACGCTTCAAAAACTTTAAGTTTCATCATATGATAACTGTTAATTCATATCGGTCAAGAAAAATCAATTTTGGCCTGGGATTCATGAAATCAAAAAGGAAAATTTGACATTTTAAAAAAAGGGCTAAGTTTGTCTAACCTGTATGTTAATGTTAATACTTTGTCTCGAAATGATGCTACTCTTCACGTTTATATTCGGTGGGATTAAAAAGTCCGTGTGGTCGGCGTACAGAATAAAAATAACCGGAAGTTACTTTTTGTCTAATAATAATTGGTTTCAGTAGTCTGTGTTAACGAAAACCTAAAAAGGAGGTAAAATGGTAGGCCGTATCCGCTGTCTGATTGTCTGTCTGGTGGCACTCATCATCTTGAGTGGGTGCAGCGCTTTCAGGATATACGAAACCGCTCAAACTACGCCGCCCGGTCGTTTCGCTTTAAGCGGAACATTCACACCGATTTCTATTAGTAGTTCAATTTTTAAATATAAATACAACGAAGTGTTAGTATTACCTATTCCAGCATTATCACTAAGGATGGGTATCACCGATAATTTTGACCTCGGTCTAAACTTCGATGGCCCTAGTATTGGAGGAACTGTTACCGGTAAGTGCCGTTTATTGCGAGGTCCCTTGGATGGGGCACTTGCCGCCTATGGTTCAGCATATATAATTCCAGTTTTGCGATACGCGTTCTCTCTTTACAGGCTGGAATCCCGTTTCATAATCAGCCGAGAGACTCCTGGTGTATTTCTTTTTTCTGCCAGCGCCAGGTTAAAGTGCATGGGAGCTTTGGGGTCTTTTGAATCATTATCAGGGATGCTTGGTTTCGGACTTCCTTTCCGGTTGGGCAAGCAACGTTCATTTAGAATAATGCCCGGACTTTCAATAGATATCCCAATTTATCCTGGAATAAATACAGGCAACGACTTACATATGGATATTGGTGTGGGTTTTGGTTATGCACCTCAGTCTAAAAAATAATAGCAGTAATAATACAGGAAAAGAAGGTAATGCTGCACAAAGATACCTCAAATGTTTATAAGATAAGATTGTCAATGACAATTTTGTTTGGCAGTCGTCCTGCTCTCAATAACAAAAAAATTTGACATAAACTAAATCGCAGTTATGCTCATAAACAGGATTGGTTCTAATGATACATCTTCTACTTATTTCTTTTGCGCTAACACCTCCTGAGTCGGTGTTAGTTAGAGATAACCCTAATGACCAGGGACAGGCGATTGTTATCACCTGGACCCATCCGGCGCCGGAATCAATCCTGGGCTTTCGGATATTCCGCTCAACCTCACCAACGGAAAATTTCACGCCCGTTGATGCTGAACTACTGACCAGCACCGACTTTCTTGATACTGATACCTTGCTAAGAGACGGTATCGCTTATTACTATCTTGTCCGTGCCTATTCCGCAACCGATTCCGCAGATTCTGATATTGCCGGACCTGTAACTTCCCGCGCCCAATGGTTTAACACCGGTCGATTAAATGTCCTAATTTTGACTTTGATAATTTCAACATTGTTTCTCTATTATATCATACGGGCGCGCAGGGGAATCAGGATGTTCATTAGGAAAATCAGCGGTCTCGATGCAATTGATGATGCCCTGGGCCGAGCCACAGAGATGGGTAAACCGATTTTATTTAGTTTTGGTCTGGGCTACATAACCGATATGGTGGTCATCGCTGCACTCCCCCTTTTGCGCCGAATCGGCAAAAAATCTGCGGAATATGCGGTCCGTTTAATCGTTCCTAACTCGGACCCGATTGTAATGACCGCAGCCCAGGAAACAGTCAAAGAAGCATACACCGAAGCAGGCCGACCCGACCTTTACAATCCGGATAACATAACCTTCCTGACCTCGGACCAGTTCGGCTATGCCGCCGGGGTTGATGGTATTATTCTGCGTGAACGCCCGGGCGCAATTTTCTGGCTCGGGTATTTCTATGCCGAGTCCCTAATCCTTGCAGAAACCGGACACACAGTAGGTGCTATCCAACTTGCCGGTACAACCGAAACCACCCAGTTACCGTTCTTTGTTGCCGCTTGCGACTACACGATGATTGGCGAAGAGATTTACGCTGCTTCCTGTTATCTCAAACCAGAACCAGTAATGTTGGGTACTATTAAAGGTGAAGATTTCATCAAGATGCTCTTAATTGTTATCATTTCCGCCCTCGTCTTCTTTGGTACCATCGCCGCGCTTTTCAACAAACAGGTTCCAACGCTGCAACAGGTGTTCGAGGCAATTGTCAACTGGTTTGCACCACCCTCTTAGTATATGCTTCAGCGCAGTATCCCGCTTTTTATCGTTCTTTTTACCGCCCTCTTGTTAATCGTTGCCTTTTTTATACCTCATAAACCTTTCGGCAATCTCGAATCTCGTTTTCTTAACTGGTATGCAATAATTTCCGGCTTCACTTTTCTTTTAGGGCTTGATTCTCTGACGCGGCATCACCTGCTAAAGGTAATCCGTCGGGAAAAAGGGTGGTTTTATAGCCTCCTCTTAGTCCTGAGCCTTTTTGCTACTCTGGGACTCGGGCTTTATTCCTGGGTAAAATTTTCCAGCCCATTTGCTTTAAGTGCTCCGTTTATGTGGCTCTACAAGTATATGATTATTCCCCTGCAGGCGACGATGTTTGCCACCCTTGCCTTTTTCATCTTCTCGGCTGCCTATCGGGCATTTCGTATTCGTAACCTCGCCGCCACCCTGCTTTTAATTGCCGCCTGTCTGGTAATGCTGGGCAATGTGCCTCTTGGCAGTTCCATCTGGCAGTCAATCAGCCGGTTCGTCCATCTTCTCTTTCCAAACGCCGACCTCAATGCCCTCTATCGTATTGAATTTTTTGCCCAGATAAAAGACTGGTTGATGGCGATTCCTCAAGCTGCCGCAGGCAGAGGTATCGGTATCGGACTTGCCCTGGGTGGAATTGCAATGTCGCTGCGTATTATTCTCGGGATTGAACGCACCTATCTTTCATCTTGATATGAAACTCTGGGAACGTCTCGCAACAATTGACCGCCGCATTATCTACGCCATCCTTACTTTGGTGGTGATTCTTCCTTTAATAGTAAAGCCCAAAATCGCAGTTCGTATATCGGAGCCGGTACGCGCTGCCTACAACGCAATCGACCAACTTCCGCCCAATTCGGTGGTAATGATTTCTATCGATTTTGACCCTTCATCAGCACCCGAAGTTCAACCGATGCTTATTGCCCTACTGCGCCACTGTTTCAAAAAAAACCTTAAGGTTATTCTCACCGGACAACTGGCACTAGGCTTACCGCTTGGGGAAATTGCCTTAAACCAAGTAGCACCCGAATACCAGAAGGTGTACGGAAAAGATTATGTAAACATTGGCTATCGCCCGGGTTATACCGCAATGATGGTCGGCATCGGGCGGGAAATTCGTGACTTTTTTAAAACCGATTACCGTGGGGTACCGCTTGACAGCTTCGAATTTATGCGCAAAGTTCACAACTACCACGATATCGCTCTACTTGTTTCATTAGCCCATGGTGCCGTCGCCGATGCCTGGATTCAGTATGCTGGTGCCCGTTTTAAAGAAAAAATCATTGTCGGCTGCACCGGCGTCAATGCACCGGGGATGTTTCAGTACTACAGCGCCCATCAAATCGAAGGCATAATCGGTGGCCTTCAAGGTGCGTCCGAATACGAGACACTAGTTGGAAAACCTGGTTCTGCGACTCTGGGAATGCCCGCCCAATCAGCGGCTCATGGCCTTCTGATTCTGCTACTTATCATCGGCAATATCGGCTTTCTCCTTTCCCGAAAGAAGAAGAGGCAGACATAAAATGCTTTCTGATATCATTGGCACCTGGATTGCGGCAACTTTAACTATTGCCATATTCTCCTTTCTCTACAAAGACAATCCGCTCTATCGAGCCGCCGAACATATCTATGTAGGTATCTCTGCCGGTTTTGCCGTCATCTATGCCTGGGCATTTGATGTTTACCCGATGCTCATTGACGCCTTCAAAACCAACCTCAACGCCCGCAACTACTTTGAAGCCTACATCCTTATCATCCCTGCATTACTTGGATTGATAATGCTTTTGCGTTCAATACCAAAACTGGTCTGGCTTTCGCGCTGGCCGATTTCTTTTACCATTGGTATTGGCGCCGGGTTAGGGTTAATTGCGGGTGTACAGGGTTATCTCTTGCCCCAGATATCCGACACATTGCGCCCCCTGATAAATTTGAACAACGCTGTAATCTACATCGGAGTTATTACTACCCTGACTTACTTCTACTTTTCCCGAGAACATAGCGGCTTTCTCGGGATTCTTTCCCGCATCGGTATCGTCTTTATTATGGTAGCATTCGGCGCCTCATTTGGCTACACCGTAATGGCTCGTATCTCCCTTTTGATTGGCCGTTTCTACTTCCTGTTTCACGACTGGCTTCCACTAATTCGATAAACTACAGCGGTTCCAGACCAGGCGGACCCCAGCAAAGTTCCATCCCGCATTCAGGACAGAACCGATAATGAAAAAGCCGAAGCATAAGTTCGTGTTGAAAAGCACTGCAGCGCAGGGGTGCAATTAATCGCTGCATTCTTTTTTGACCACGGGTAGAGTTTTTTTCTGGAATGGTTTTTTTGTTGGTCCGCCGACCACAAAAAGGACAAAAATAACTATAATTGGGGACTTTGCCACCACAATGGAGACACTGATACAATTTCCCGCCCTTCCCGTGCACCGCAATATTATAACGATTAAACAGTTAGAGTCAATAAAAAGCAAAAGAATATTGCCTAACACGCACCAGCAAAACAATAAATCTTGACCCCAGAACTTTCTCCTCTATAATCGTCTTTCTATGTTCTTTTCCTTGACCACCGCCCTTTTAATTCTGCTTAATCAGATTCCAGACACAACACAAAAACAAACATACTCTACCGATGAACTGTGGCTCAAAATAACACTTTCTGGCACCCGCAAACGTATGTCTCTCGTTATTGCCGATTTCACTGTCCCGAAAGGCACAAAACCGGAGACTACAGCGCTGATAAAGGCGATTCAGGATGTTTTTACAGCTGACCTCCGCTTCTCCCTTTACTTCACTTTTGAAGAACCCGAATCGGGCAAAGTTTACAGTTTTTCTACCGACCAGAAGAAACCGGACCTCAAAGGCTGGGCAACAACCGGTGCCGAGGTACTAATCTGCGGAGATTTTGTTACCAAAAAAGGTGGCACCGGAATGGTTTTGCGACTGTATGACCTTGCCAGTTCCAAACTAATCGCTACGAAAAGTTACTCACTTACCGGTAACTATCGCTGGGTTGCTCATAAAATGGCAGATGAAGTAATAAAACTTTTAACCGGCGAGGATGGAGTCAGTTGCACCCGTATCGCCTTTTCCCGGAACATCGGTCCCGGTCACAAAGAATTGGCTGTGGTGGACTATGATGGAGCAGGAGTTGAGCAACTGACATCGTCGGGTGGGCTGAAGTTGTATCCCGACTGGTCCCCCAAAGGTGACCGCATCGCCTACTGCTCGTACTCCGACCGTTCGTTAAATATCTACTGCCTTGACCTTAACTCTCGCCGGGTAACAACACTTTCTGACCGTAAGGGACTGAACACAACACCCGCCTTCTCACCGGATGGTAAATTAGTTGCCGTATCGCTCACCTACGAAGGAAATTCCGAGATTTATTTAATGGATGCCACGGGCAAAAACATCCGTAGACTTACCAATAGTCCGGCAATCGACATCTCCCCTACCTTTTCACCCAACGGAAGAGAAATTGCCTTTGTCTCTGACCGTACCGGCACGCCCCAGATTTACATAATGAATATCGATGGTACTGACCAGCGTCGATTGACCTTTTCCGGTTCCTACAACACTTCACCTGCCTGGTCACCCAAAGGCGATTTGATCGCCTTTGTTCAACGCCAGCCCGATGGCTCAAATCAAATCTGTGTTATCAACATTCTTGGTGATACTTACCTGAGATTAACCAGTGCCGGCAACAATGAAGACCCGGTTTGGTCTCCTGATGGTTTGCACCTTGCTTTTGCATCGAATCGCACTGGCGTCTGGGAAATTTACACAATGGATTGGAACGGCGCCAATCAACGGCAAATTACCCGCACCGGCGGTGCTCAATCTCCAACCTGGAGTCCACGCCTCAACCGCTAATAATTTGCTTGACCACATCTTAAAATGATATATTATATTATGAGCATGAATCAGCGCTGTCGCTGTCCAAATTGCAATGGTAAAGAAACCTGGGCTGAATACTTTTGCTCAAAGTGCGACTACAACTGGGAAGAGGAAGCCGAGCTTGACCCCAGCGGCACGATTCACTCATCTCCCTGCCCGCGCTGTCTTCAAATGACCGCTCCGGAAGCGGTACGCTGTGCCAATCCTAACTGTATGGCGGTCTGGCCCCCTCCTGAACCGCTTTAAACTTACAATATCCCCTGAGCCCGAAAACTGTAGAACTTTTCGCCCGCGATGATGATATGGTCAAGGAGTTTTATTCCTAAAACTTTGCCGGCTTCACTCAAGCGTCGGGTAAGGCTGATGTCTTCGTTAGACGGTGTCGGGTCGCCTGAAGGATGGTTGTGAACCACAATAATTGAAGGAGCGTGGTCATGCACCGCTGGGTCAAACACCTCACGGGGATGGGCGATTGTCGCATCAAGGCTTCCGACCGAAACCTGCTCGGTGCGGATGTGCCGGTTGCGCGCATCAAGAAGCACCGTGAAAAAACACTCCTTCTTTCTCTCAACTAACCTCGGCTTGATCAGTCGAACCACAGCCTCCGGAGAAATCAAAGGCTCCCGAGCATCAGGTGCGAGGCTTTCCTGAAACCGTCGCGCCAGCTCAAATGCCGCTTTAATCTGGCACGCCTTTGCCGTTCCAATTCCGGACACGCGCTTTAACTCTTCAATTGTTGCATCGGCAATTGCTGCGATTGAACCAAATTGTACCAGTAGTTCATGAGCGATGTCACGCACCGGAACTCCGCTGGTACCACGGCTGATCAAGACCGCCAGTAACTCCTCGCCCGATAATTTATCGGCACCGTAACGCAGCAGTCGTTCGCGTGGTCGTTCAGCAACTGGCAAGTCCCGCATTGTAAATCGTCGACGTTCTGCTCCCGACTCTTTTTTCATCTAATCACAAACTCCCAGGCACACCAAGCGTCTGCGGGATGCTTATCCGGCGGGCAATAAAGACACCTTGTCTCAATCCGTTCATCAATTGTTTTCGCAAACCACTCATATTCAACAAGTCCTACTGGTTTGCAGGGAAAATCGGGCAATCCCTTACGTTGCCGCGCACTTTGCACCCGGCAGTCATTCATTCGAAACACAACCCGGTCTGGACCTACCTCAAGTACCTCCTGGCGATTGATATAGGCATAAAGACGGTAAGATAGCGCCTTGACGAGCGCTGGAATCCCACCGCCCGGCAAAATCTTATGCCGTTCCATTATTCGTTTTGCTTCAATAACCGTAAACCGGCGCCACGCCTCCCGGTCAAGTTCAATCGCTGCCTCCATGCCGAATTTTGACTCTACCGCCTGAAACCACAACCCGTCGTGCGCCAGCCAGTTTTTTGCCGCGTCCACCAAAAGGTTAATTAACTCCTCTCGGGAAAAACTGTTAAGTTGAGGGAACCGTTCTTCTTTATCTGCCATAAATCCCCACTAACCGGGCTTCAGCCCGAATGTGACCGGTCATTGCCTCCTGAAGTTTCCCGACGGAAGCACCAGGCGGTAAATCAAGTATTGTATCAAGCGCGTACAACTGGAAAATGTAACGGTGCGGTTTTCCGGGAGGCGGTTTTGGTCCGTTATAACCGATGCGTTGAAAAGAGTTCACACCCTGCTTTGTTCCATCATCAAGTTGCTCTTTATTTACTACCCCTTCAGGTAACCGACGAACCACACCAGGAATATTGTAAATCACCCAGTGAACAAATGTGCCAATCGGCGCATCCGGGTCTGAACATATCAGGGCAAAACTCTTTACCCCGTCAGGAACACTATCCCATACTAACTCCGGTGAAATGTCTTCACCATCACCGGTATAGCGCACAGGTATTTCAGTTTCTGGGGCAAATGCCGGACTGAAAAGCTGCATCTTCGGTACAGAACCGGAATCACTTTTTTCTGTTTGGGCTACTTTGGGGGGTGTCTTTGCCCCACCACAACAGCATAAAAACAAACCAATTGCAAACAGCCAGCCAATTAATTTCATACTATGCCTCCTGTTCAAAGTTATTCACGGAATCGCCTATGTCAAGTTTTGTCCTGCAAATTGACAATTGTTTAACAATAACTAAAATTTACTACATAAATAACATAATTATGCAAATTACAGTAACCTTAGCTGATTGGTTAATCACCCCGGAAAGGGCGCTTAATATCAACTTCCTCCCATTGTCAAAGTTGGGTCAAATATCACTACCGGCTTGCTAACACATCTCTTTTCCATCTTTCTTTTTCTTATTCAGTCTCCTACCGATACCATAAAAGTCTGGTTTGCTCAGGACAGCATCGGTTTACGCCTTGTTGAATTTTTTAACAGGGCGGCTTCTTCAATAGATTACTGCTGCTATAACTCATCTCGTGCCGATGTTACGCTTGCTTTAATCAATGCCCATAACCGCGGTGTGCGAATCAGGATAATTACCGATGATTCGAGGCTTAACAACGATTGGGTCGCATACCTGCGTGCCGCCGGCATCACTGTATGGTCCGATTCAGTTTCTTCTGGACGCTCGGCTTATATGCACAACAAATTTGCCATCCGGGATTTTGCCGATGAAGACTCAACCAACGACATTCTCTGGGTTGCCTCTTACAATCCCAACCAGAATGAACTCTTCGCCGACTGTGCCCTCGAAATACCAAATAGTGCGCTCTGTGCCGCCTATCTTGCTGAATTCAACCAGATGTGGGGCACTACGGAACCAAATCCGGTCCCGGAAAGCGCCCGTTTCCATTCCTCAAAACAGGACCGTTTATCATCCCATCAGTTTCTTATTAATGGATATCCGGCATATCTCTACTTCTCACCCCAAAACCGCGTGGTTGATACCATTGCCGCATTTGCCGGGCGTGCCCGCAGTGAAATATTTTTCGCCATCAACTCATTTACCTATGACCCGCTCGGTGACACATTGATTGCCCTCTGGAATCGTGGAATGACCGTTGCCGGCACCATTGACAAAGCCGGTGCTAATGACCCGGCTTCGGAGTATCCACGACTTCGTAATTGGCATATCCCGATTCTTGTTGACTCAGTCCCCTTTGGCAACGGTATCCTGCACGAGAAGATTATGCTCATTGACTCAAACTTAGTCATCACCAGTTCTGCCAACTGGTCTCAAAACGCCAACTTCAACAACGATGAAAATACCCTAATTTTGACCAACCCGGTGGTTACAGAACGCTTCCGCAATGAGATTCTTACCCGCTATCTTGAAGCCAACGGTACCTACCCTCCGGCGATTTTTGAGCCACCGGGGTTCAATCCGATGCAGAAAACTCTTACCAATCTACACCGCGGCTCACTATTTTTTACCGGTGAGTTCTACGACGCCACAGGCCGAAAAGTTGTTAAAGGCAAACCGTTTTCCAGCGGTGTTTTCTTTCAAATCGAAAATGGCAAACCCATCCGGTTCATCTTCATAAAGTAGCACGCCTGATTTGACACAGCAGACAGTTTTTAGTTAAATAACTATCTGAGGTCCTCGCAAGAAGGTATAAATTTTAAATGAACAGCGAACTACTACTCGGTGATGAAGCGGTTGCCCGCGGTGCTTGGGAAGCGGGTTGCTCGGTCGCCGCTGCCTACCCCGGAACACCTTCAACCGAAATCCTTGAAGCCCTTGCCCGATATCAAGATGTCTATTGCGAATGGTCAGTAAATGAAAAGGTGGCACTGGAGGTAGCGCTGGGAGCAGCACATGCCGGGGTACGGAGTCTGGCAGCAATGAAGCATGTTGGATTGAATGTTGCTGCTGACCCATTGTTCTCAGCGGCTTACATTGGGGTGAATGCCGGTCTGGTTATTGTTACCGCCGATGACCCGGGTCTTCACTCGTCACAGAATGAACAGGATAACCGTTTTTACGCGCTCGCGGCAAAAATCCCCCTGCTCTGTCCTTCAGACAGTCAGGAGGCAAAAGATTTTACAAAACTGGCGTTTGACCTATCAGAAGAGTACGACATACCAGTCTTACTTCGGCTTACAACCCGAATTGCCCACTCCTGTTCAATAGTAACTCTTGAACCCCGTATCGATAAAAAACCGCGCGGCTACGAAAAACAGCTTTCCAAAACCACCTTACTGCCGGTTTTTGCCCGGGTGCGACACATCGACCTGGAAAAGCGTCTGGTGCGTTTGCAGGATTACGCCGAAAAATCACCGCTCAACCGGGTCGAGCTCGGTAATGCTAACCTCGGGATAATCTGCGATGGTGTCGCCTATCAATACGCCCGGGAGGTTTTCCCGGACGCATCATTTCTTAAATTAGGACTCGTTTACCCTTTCCCCCGTAACTTGGTACTTAACTTTGCCCAAAAAGTAAAAGAACTGATTGTTATTGAGGAAGTCGACCCATTTATCGAACTACAAACCCGCGCCCTCGGCTTGCAAGTCAAGGGCAAAGACCAGCTACCGCGCTGGGGTGAACTCAACTCGGGTATTATCCGCACCGCCCTTGCCGATAAGAAGGTGGAAAAATCGCAGCCGGAAGAGGAAATTCCTAATCGTCCGCCTGCGCTCTGCCCGGGCTGTCCTCATCTGGGACTTTTCTACGCCCTGCAGAAACAGAAAGCAATCATCGCGGGCGACATTGGCTGTTACACGCTCGGCGCACTACCACCCCACAGCGCAATGGACACCTGTATTGATATGGGTGCCTCAATTACTTTTGCCCATGGTGCCGACAAAGCTCTTGGTAAATCTGACCCCAGACCGCGCATCGCCCTTCTTGGCGACTCCACTTTCTTTCACTCTGGCATCACCGGATTGATTAACACCACTTACAACAAATCCAATGTCATAACAATTATCACCGATAACCGAACTACCGGAATGACTGGACACCAGGACCATCCTGGAACCGGCAAAACATTAAAAGGCGAACAAACTCAACCGATTGACCTTGAACTACTCTGCCGTGCCTGCGGAGTCGAGCAGGTAATTCGTGTTGACCCTTACCACCCGCAGGAAACCAAGAAGACAATTCAAAACCTACTAAAAGAAAATAAAAGAGCGGTTGTCATTTCGCAAAGAGCCTGCGCTCTCCTTGTTGGCAAACAGGGTGACCCCAAAAAGGTAAACAAGGAAAAGTGCATTGGTTGTCGCGCCTGCCTTGCCCTGGGCTGTCCGGCAATCTCCTTTGCCGACAACAAAGCGTTTATCATCGCTACCGCCTGCACCGGCTGCGCGATGTGTGTTGAAATCTGCCCCAAGGAGGCGATTGAATGAACATTCTTGTCTGCGGCGTTGGCGGGCAGGGGGTTTTACTCTTCTCTGACATCCTATCTCACATCGCCCTTATGGCGAAACTTGATGTCAAAAAAAGCGAGGTCCACGGGATGGCACAGAGAGGTGGTAGTGTTACCAGCCATATCCGCTGGAGTGGAAAAGTTTATTCACCCCTGATTGAAGAAGGCACTGCTGACATCATCATCGCATTTGAAAAATTAGAAGCGCTGCGGTATATTCACTTCCTATCCCCATCGGGAAGTTTAATCTATGACCCCCTGCGGATTGAGCCTTTACCGGTTCTAATCGGAACGGTAGAAAAAATGCCCGATTCCCTTCTTGACGAACGCATCAATATTCGGGCACCGAAAAACTATCCGGTTCCGGCTTTTGAAGTTGCCTGCAAACTGGGCAACCCCCGGTTGCAAAATACGGTTATGCTTGGTGCCGTATCCCGCTTTTTCGAATTTCCTTCAAACCTTTACCGTCAGGTTATCAGTACTCTGGTCAAACCCCAATTGGTTGAGTTAAACTTAAAAGCATTCGCGGCGGGACTGGAACTAATCCCGCCGCTAAATGACCGATTGCAATAAACTTCTGTTAACCGTTACCAGCGGTAGTCGATGTCGAGGTTAAAGGCGTCGAGTACTCCTTCTTCACCTGCTACCTCACGGATAATCTTCAAACGCCAGTTGCCTTTTACCGGTTCATCTGCAAGACCCGGAATCAACTCACCGTCAACCTCCAGCGGACTTACACGGTTGTCCCAGAAAAGAACTTCCCGGCCCGAAGGCGTCACGAGGCGCATCTCAAAAAACTCACCGTCCAGCGTATCGGGGTCAAATTCAACTGTAACCCAGACCGACTCGGCAAGGGCGCCTTGAGGAACTTCATTAGAGAGGTCAAGACTGACTTCAACCGAACCGGGATTGGGTATCGACACTGGACCGTCAAAGGTCTCGTCAACATTTCCAATGCGCCACGCCCGGACATTCAAGGTTTTCGTTTCTGTGTCCGTTTCTCCTTTACCGTCATCGCATACCACTGTAACCGTTGCACTGCCGGGTGAATTTGGAGCCGTCCACAAAACACTATCTCCGGTTGTGCTGGAAAGTGTTCCGGCAGAGGCCGTCCAGGTAAAGGTTAGCGGGTCGTCATCGGCATCGCTGGCATAAACTTTCAACAATACGACTCCACCCGGAGTTGCCGTGTCTGATGGACTGGCAGTAATAGAAGCAATCATCGGTTTATTATTGCTATCGCATCCTGTTGTGATGAGAACTGCGGCAAAGATTAATGCGCTCAGAGCGACCGCGCATCTACTATGAAACATTCCTCCCTCCTTTTCTATTTATCTACTCCCTTTGACCGCCGAGACAACTAATTATACCATTAGACCTGCTAATGTCAACAAAATAACAAGTTGAATTCATACCCATTTCCTGTAAAAATCAACCCGATAGACGGCGTTCCTATTAATTTCCCATACTATTCCCGATACTACCCCGGGGTTCGGCAGGGAAAATCGGGCTAATACAGTATAACCATCAAGATTGCAACTGGTTATGTAAAAATCGCCTAACTGTCTCGTTATACTTTAAAGTATACAATTCCCACGCATTATCAAAATCCTGTTTTCCCCTTCTTTCTGATATCTGGATTTTCACCTTATAATATAAAGACTCGCGCCTATTTATTCTGATAAGCCAGTATTAGATAACAAATCTTGAAACTTCTTTTATGTAATATTGACTTTGGTTAGAATACATTTAAAATGTTAATTCTAATGGACTTTGGCAGATTTAAGCTTTACCCCCTTTGTGATGGGTTCTTTGGTCTGGATGGGGGTGCAATGTTTGGTGTCGTACCGAAACCTCTCTGGGAAAAAGACCACCCCCCGGATGAACGGAATCGAATAAAACTTGCCCTGCGGCCTCTTCTCGTTGCAACTGGAAAAGAACTTATACTCATCGACACCGGGATTGGAGACAAATACGACGCCAGTTTTGCGGAACGGTATCGCATCGAGAAAACCGACTCATTGCTGTCCGGTCTTGCCCGTCTCGGTTTTAAACCCGAAGACATTACAACGGTAGTCCTTACCCATCTGCACTTTGACCATTGTGGTGGCTCAACCCGAATAAAAGACGGCAAACTGGTCCCGACTTTTCCCCACGCCCGCTACATCGTTCAGCATACCGAATGGAACGATGCAATCCAGCCCAATCGTCGCTCCCGTGCCTCCTATCTGGGAGAAAATTTCTTGCCGTTAAAAGAAACCGACCAGCTTGAGTTAATCAGTGGCTCAACCGAAATTTATCCCGGGATTGAGTTGATTCACACCGGGGGTCACACCAGAGGTATGCAGCTGGTTAAAATCACTGATGAAAATAAAACCGCTATTTTCTGGTCCGATATGATTCCCACTAAAAGCCACATTCCGGTGCCCTACATTATGGGCTACGACCTGTTTCCGCTTGACTCAATGGACCAGAAAGAAAAACTTTTGAATCAGGCGGTTAACGGTAACTGGTTCTCGATCTTTGAACACGACACAGACAACATAATTGGAAAAATTACCTTTAAGGATGGCAAGTATCACTTTGAACAAATCAAGGAGGATGAAAATTTATGACAGCAAACAACTGGCAGATGAGATTTAAGGAAAAAATCAAAACCCCGGAACAGGCATTAGAAGTTGTCCAGCCCGGGGACCGGATATTCATCGGCTCGGCTTGTGGCACACCCCAGAAACTGGTTAGGGCACTTGCCGACCGTCCGGTGGAAGATGTTGAGGTAACTCATATTTTAACACTGGGTGTTGCCCCCTATGCCGAAGAAGCGCTCGCCGCGCGCTATCGGGCAAACTCCTTCTTCATCAGCGCCAATGTCCGGGAAGCGGTGCAAAAAGGCAGAGCCGACTACACTCCAATATTTCTTTCCGAACTACCGCGCCTGTTACGCTCGGGCCGCCTACCGATTGATGTTGCCTTGATTCAGGTTACCCCACCCGATGAGCACGGCTTTTGCAGTCTTGGGGTTTCGGTCGACATCACAAAACCCGCCGCCGAGGTCGCAAAATATGTTATTGCCGAAGTGAACCCACAAATGCCTCGGACCCTGGGCGACAGTTTCATTCACATCTCCCAGATTCATTCCATTGTTGAAAACGATGCACCGATATATGAGTTTACCACCCCTGGACCCAGCGAAGTTGCTCAGCGTATTGCAAAAAATGTTGCCGAACTCATACCCGATGGCGCGACGATTCAAATCGGCTACGGCGGCATTCCCAATGCCCTCCTTTACTACCTGAAAGACAAAAAAGACCTTGGCGTCCATACCGAAGTTTTCTCTGATGGCATTATCGATTTAATTGAAAGCGGTGTCATCACCAATCGCAAGAAAACTCTGCACCCCGGAAAGGTTGTTGCCTCTTTTGCGATGGGCTCACAGCGCCTTTACCAATACATTGACAACAACCCAAGGTTCGAGTTTCATCCAGTAGACTATACCAACGATCCATTTGTCATCGCCCAGAACGACAAAATGGTGTCAATCAACTCGGCACTTGAGATTGATTTAACCGGTCAGGTGTGTGCTGACTCCATCGGCTCCCTTTTCTATTCCGGTATTGGAGGACAACTGGACTTTGTCCGTGGTGCGGCGCGTGCCAAAGATGGAAAGCCGATTATCGTCTTAAAATCAACCCGGGACAACGACCGTTTTTCCCGCATTGTTCCGGTGCTCTCGGAAGGTGCCGGTGTTGTCACATCGCGCGGTGATGTCCACTATGTCGTAACCGAATGGGGTGTTGCCTATCTCCACGGCAAATCAATCCGGGAACGTGCCCTTGCCCTGATATCGATTGCCCATCCGAAATTCCGCGCCGAACTGCTAAAACAGGCAAAGCAGCGAAACTTCGTCTATCAGGACCAACCCGAAGACGCCCTTGTTTCAGCGCGCTACCCCGAAGAGTTTGAAACTAAAGTGCGCCTGCCGAATGGCGAAACTATCCTGATTCGGCCCATTAAACCAACCGACGAACCGGCAATGCGTGAACTCTTCTACTCATTCTCCCGGGACACAGTTTTCTACCGCTACTTTAGCTACATCAAGGCGATGCCGCACGAGAAACTGACCAGATTCGTCAATATCGATTACGAAAAGGAGATGGCACTGGTTGCGGTACTGCGCCGAAATGGCGAAGAGCAAATTGTTGGTTCGACCCGATACTATGTTGACCCCTCGACTGGACTTGCTGAATTTGCCATAGAAATTCAGGACGAATTTCAGAACAAGGGCATTGGAACCGCTCTTTTCAACCACCTGATTCGCATCGCCCGGATAAAAGGTGTCAAAGGGTTTGTTGGTTATGTTCTGGACTCCAACACCAGGGCTTATCGGCTTGTTACCAAAACCGGCTTCCCGCTTGAAACCAAATGGGAAGACGGCGTTTACACCTTAACTTTGAGGTTTGAAAAATGAAAACAAATAATTTGGACTTTATCTTCAAGCCCCGTTCTGTTGCGGTTATCGGTGCCTCGAGCAAAGAAGGTTCGGTAGGTCGCGCCCTGTTCGCTAATATCCTTTTTAACGGTTACACCGGCGTTGTTTTTCCCGTTAATCCACGCGCGAAGAGCATTTTGGGCGTCAAAGCCTACCCTTCAATTCTGGACATCGAAGATGAGATCGACCTTGCGATACTCATTGTCCCAGCAATAACCGTACCGGCGGTGCTGGCTGAATGTGGCCAGAAAAAGGTAAAAGGTGCCATCGTCATTTCTGCCGGGTTTAAAGAACTCGGTGCCACCGGTGCAGCACTGGAGCAGGCGGTTAAGGAAAGAGCCCGCACCTGGGGTATTCGCCTTATCGGACCAAACTGTTTTGGAATGATAAACACCAGCCCGGCAGTACGGCTGAACACCACCTTCGGTCGTGTGATGCCCCGAACCGGAAACATCGCCCTGATTTCTCAATCCGGTGCAGTCGGTGTTAACGCACTCGAATATGCCGAATCCGAAGAGGTGGGTCTTTCTAAATTTATCTCAATTGGCAATAAAGCGGACATAAACGAGTGTGACCTGCTCGAATATTTGAAGGACGACGAAGAAACTGATGTCATTGCGCTCTATCTTGAAGATTTAGTTAACCCGCCGGAATTTATGCGCATTGCTCGAGAAATAACATCTCATGCCAAAAGACCCAAACCGATTCTTGCCATCAAAGCGGGTCGGACAAGCGAAGGCGCCCGTGCCGCATCTTCCCACACCGGTGCCCTTGCCGGTTCAGACGAGGCATACAACGCCTTTTTTGCCCAGGCACGCATCCTGCGAGTTGACACGGTAAGTGAGTTAATCGCCAAAGCTGCGGTCCTTGCCTACCAGCCTCCGCCGCGCGGTCCCCGAGTGGCAATCATCACCAATGCCGGTGGTGTAGGAATTATGGCAACCGATGCCTGTGTACGATACGGACTAAAAATCGCACCATTAACCGAAAAAACCCGCACCGAACTTAAAAAGGTCCTGCCGCCAGCAGCTGCGATTAACAACCCGGTCGATATCATCGGCGATGGTGATGCCAATCGCTATCGCGCCGCATTTCGTATCCTCCTTCAGGACGAAAATATCGACGGCATAATCCCGATATGGACACCAACCGTGATGGCAGAAGCGATTGATGTTGCCAATGTCATTGCCGAAGAAGCCCAAAATACAGATAAGCCCATTATCGCCTGCATTCAAACAATGGGTGACAACACCGCAATCCGTCGTGCCTTACTCCGCGTTCGAATCCCGCATTTTCTCTTTCCAGAAAATGCGGCTCGCGCCCTGGCAACGATGGCGGAATTCGGCCGATTAAGCCGCCGTCCACCCGGAGAGGTTGTCAAATTTGGTGATGTTCAACCCGACCAAGTCCGCCAGATTGTTAACCGGGCAAAAAAGCGGCCCCGCCCGTTCATCTCAGAACCCGAATGCCATCAAATCCTTAAAGCCTACGGAATACCGGTAGCAGAATTCGAACTTGCCACCAACATTACTGAGGCATTAGCGCTCGCCCAGAAAATCGGTTATCCGGTTGCGATTAAAATTGTTTCTCCAGACATCATTCACAAGACCGATTTTGGTGCGGTTCGCATTAACATCACCAATAACGAACAACTCAAAGAGTCCTATACCGCAATGATGGAAACGGTAAAGAACAAAAAGCCTGATGCCGAAATCTGGGGTGTAATGATTCAAAAGATGGCACCAAGCGGTGGATTGGAAACAATCCTCGGAATGAAACGCGACCCTCATTTTGGTCCCCTGTTGATGTTTGGGCTGGGTGGAATTTTAGTTGAAGTCCTTAAAGATGTTGTTTTCCGGGTTGCGCCGGTAAACGACCTCTCTGCCGAGTCAATGATTACCGGAATCAGGGCACATCGCCTCCTTGAACCGTTTCGGGGAAAACCGGCACGCGACAAACAGAAGATTAAAGAGTCGATTCAGCGCCTGTCGCAGCTAGTTATGGACTTTCCGGAATTTGACGAAATTGATATCAACCCGCTCTTTGTTTATGAAGAAGGTAAAGGGGCGCTGGTGATTGACGCCCGGATTTTGCTTTAACGATTGTAGTCTTTCGAGGTTTTCGGCAGGCAGGTAAATGGAGCTGACCCGATTCGAACGGGCGACCCCCTGCTTGCAAAGCAGGTGCTCTCCCAACTGAGCTACAGCCCCTTATCAGTATAATAATCAATGTAATCTTTTCGTCAAGTGAAATCGTTTAGATTCTAATAACCGATTTGGGAACCGCTACTCTTGGGAAAGCCGCGTAACCAATTGCCAGTCTTACCTCAACCCCCTTTCCGAAAAACAACAGACCACCAACCTCCTTAATTCCCAGCCGAAAACTCCAACCCCTCAGATTTAAACCGGTATTTATGCCCGTAATAACCCCAAAGCGGTTATCATATCCGATGGTTAAACAAATCGGCACCAGTTTCTTGACTGTCACTTCTGATATGAGTTCGGCGGTGAATCGACTTAAACCGAAAGGTTCTAAGTCTAAAACCGGATGCAAAATGACACCCGCATTAACACCCGGTTGGATTTGATACCCTATGCTCATATTTAATTTAATCGGTAAGTAAGTTAAAACCTCATTACTACTGACCCGATTTACTCGAGAGTAAACCTTATCTGAGCCCGCAAATAGTTCGTAAAGATTGGCTGAATCAACTCTGAATGTCCAGTACCCCTCCTCAACCTGTTCGTGCCACACTATCCCAGGACTCAGGTCAAATACCGCCAGTCCAAGGTAAAGTCGAGCTTTCTGATAGGCACCACCCACATCAATGCTCCAGCCACTACCACCCTGTGCTTTCAAATAACCAACACAACCTTCGCCCGTAAAACCTTCCCGGGTTGTAACAATCCGTGCCTCATGATTAAGAAGCTGACTATAGAACAGACCACGGATATAATTAAAAGATGCGCCCACTAAAAAATTCCCCCAGCGTTTGCCTGTTCCTATTCCTGACCGCAACAACGCGGTGAACTTTGCCCGCGCACCATTTGAACTGTACATCCGGTCTAACTCATTGCCATTTAGAATTAAATCAATCAGGCCTTTGGGCAATACCACTTCGGCACCGGCATCGCTTCGGACCGAAACCGCAAAATTCCGGTAACTGAACCGGGGCATTGCTCCATTAATTTCCGTGTTCATTGCCAGTCCGCTCCTTGGTACCGATTTTAATAGCAATCTCTTTGCCGTCTCGTCAATAAACGCTCCGCTATAACGATTATATTGGACGATGTTGAAGGCGTTGTTTTTCAGTCCCGCGGTCAAATCAACAATCTCGCAGGAAAAAATCGGGTTTTCTGGTAACCCGAGATTAGCCGGATTTATCAAAAGGGCATTACTTCCCGTACTAAAAACAGGATTCAAGACACCAAGCGTTAAACAAAGAATATTCAGCATGGTTATTTGGGATTGCGATTAACCCGTATTCGGACTTCTACAGTTGCGTCCAGTTTTATCTGGTCATTGGTATAAACAACCACTGTATCGGTTGGTGGGAACTCGAATATCAATCCGGCACTCAAAGAACAACTTCGGAACACAGTAACCGCCATGCTGTCAAGACAAACTGAGATTGCTGTATCCCGCTCGGCAACACATCTCCCCTGGTTATTAACCACCCCGGACGGTACAACAAATGGAATTGTAACGGAATCGACAAGAACATTCGGTTCGCTCAAAGAACCTGGTTTTAACACCAGCCGCCCATTCATCCCAAACGGCAGTGCCGTCTTCAACCTGACTCCTGCTTGGCCATCAACAAGATAGTTTTGAACCGATTGCCGTTCTTCTTCTGACAATTCAATCCTTTTATCGGGCAAAATTACCGTATCCGGTACAAATGCCAGTCGCATTGGAACATTCAAAACTGCCGTCCCGGAAACTAACTGTCCACTCTCAAATCGACCGTACCCCCTCATCCGGACGTTGTATTCGCAGGTGATAAAATCCGGCCCGGAGTTAAGTAGCGTTGTTATCGGAAATGTGCGTTCAAAAGTACCGGGCTGGTTTCTTTGTCCCTGCATTACGGTAATCACATCTTCAACAGTTGCCACTATTTGCTGATTCTTTATTGCCTTTAAAGCAACAAAGACATCCATTGGAAAACCAACGCCATTTTCTCCTGCCAACACCAGCTGTGCTGTGGAAAACCGTACACCGTGTAAGTTAAAAGGTACCAATTCGGGTAACGTCTCAACATGGGAAAAAACGTACACTGGTTCCCGGAACATCCCGACAAGAAACCGCGGTTTAGCGTCAAGAATTACATAACCGATGTCCACCGCACAATCTTTTGTCACATCAACAAATTCTCCACGGGAGTCAAACCTTATCCGCATCTGGAGTTCGAGTATTCCACCCGTTTTCCGTAAATTATCGATTCCAACCTCTGCCAGATTGAATTCAGCCGTCACCCCTTCTCCCGCCTCAACCATTCGGGACGAACTAACACCAATCTTACGAAAGTCATAGTTAAGAGTCATTGCTGCCGGTAAACGGTTACCAACCGTAAAAACGCATTGGCCTTGTGATAGAACAAGACTGTCAATTCTTAAGGGGTTACGCGCGACCATCTTTATTTCTATTTTTTTCTCGGCTTGAGCATCAACAACTTTAAATCGGCCGCCTCCAATTCTAAGTGACTCCGGTTCTATGTTTATCACAAGACTATCCTGGGGGAAAATTCTTACCGTATCCCGACCACTCCCTATTGAATGGACGGCAACATCGAAATCAATTGGATTAACCGCCCTTGCTCCTCCCAATCTTAACTTCTCTTCCCGAAACTCTCCGACTCTAATACTGCCGAGATGGACTACCCTCCCCAATAGTTTAATATCAATCGAATCAAAATTGAGCGGTGTCCGATTTTCGAGTCGCACAATAACCACACCTTCGAGGATGTCAACGGTCTGAATATTCTCGAGGACACAGTGCTTCTCAAAAATATTACTAAACGGCCCAACCTGTAACTCCAAACCCGAATCGGGAATCGGTCCAAAAATTTCCTCACAGCTTATCCCATCCCTACCGCTGCCTAAGTTGGAAAAAACGAAATCTTCCAACCCGATTTTTTCTCTCTCTTCAATGGTAAGCAAAGAAACAGCGTTATCAACCGCCACGGGTCCCCATCGATGGGTAAGATTGATTACAAAAGATGAATCAGGCTGAATCTGGAACTTTTCACTGTTTGACAGAAGTTCACCTAAACGAATCGTACGCTGATAAACTGGTATTATCAGACTGACATCCCATTGTGGCAATGCTGGTGGCTTAAGGCAAGAGCCACCAAAGGCAATGAGCATCAAAAGAGTAAAAGTAAAATATTTGAATCTACACCCCTTTACCCTCAACATCGTTTTCCTCCTTCTCCCCCGGTAAATCTTACAGGAGCCGCGGCTACCCTGTGAGCGTTCCAGAGTGCCTGATATTTTAAAAAGGCGGCATGCTCTCCCCATTTAAAAAAGGTATAGAACACCCTTCAGGCGTACCGCAGCTCCTTCAAATAATGGGGTCCACCGGGCGTAGAAAAGGGGCCGATTATGGTAGGACTTGGGCGTGGGCTTCTAAAATCCCAAGAAGGAGGCTAAGATGCCGGCCCCAGGAGATAATCTTAAGGCGGACCCCAAAGGTTACTGGTTAAACCTTAACTTCTCCATCCTGTAAGGAGCATCCCCTTGTCTCGAGCTCGGTCAAAGGTCCTCTTCTTTTTGTCTTGCTCCTTCATTTTACCAACTACCATCCGGGGTCCGCTTATCTATGGGTCATTATCCCTCCTTCCCAAAAGGGATAATGGTATCCCTCCTTCCGCAACCCACCAATTTTGAAGACGAGTAAACTATGGAGTACTAATATTTCGGGTGCGCCTCAATGGCAACAGAACAGAGAGCAGAGAGAACAATGCGCTTCCTCTCGACTCCGTAGCTACCCGTCTTACAGAATTGTACTCAATTTATGAGGCAGCCCGGTGGACCCAGAAACTCCCGTTTGTAAAGAGCAAACTTATTGACAAAAATTCAACGGAACTCTGTCAATTTCACCTAACCCCTTCCCGCTTCTCATTAAAAACACCGAAAGCAAATAAATGCATTATCTGTGCCACCAACCACCTGAAATTCTAACACATCAAAACACAATAAGTTAGAACAACAACCGAAACAATATTGTTTAATGCGACCGCACTTACTAAAGTGCGTCAAGGACAATAACTAACACAAAATCAATATGTTAACAAATTGCGACAGGTTGTTACTGAGCCCTCAGCAGATTGTGAAAAAATGAAATTTCTGTGTCGAGACAAAAGATTAAAACAACCATTACTCTTACTCTAATATGACATTGACATGCCGAGTAACAATTATTTTGACAATTACTTGAACCGCAATATCATTTAAAATATGGCTATGAAAGGAGTATTGATGAAACCAAGAATTGTTTTTTTTATCCTTACAACCCTTACGATGGCAAGTACCAATATTGACCAGTCCAGAGACCTTGTACGGATTGTAGGAGCCGGTCGCGATGAGATGCGCGCATTAGCAAAAATCGGAGTAATCGTCAACTACATTGACAACCGTGGTGTAGTTGCTGAGGCAACGCTTGATGAGCAGGAGAAATTAAGAAGTAGCGGTTTTTCAATCGAAATTCTTACCCGAAACATTACCAGGGTATATGAGCAAAACTGTCTCGCCTCTGCCAGCGATGGTCGCTATTTAACCTATAGTGAGTTCCGGGACACAATGGCAATAATCGCCCAGAACAACTCTAATATTTGCAAACTGGAAACACTGGGTTTGAGTTATAATGGTAGTTTAATCCTTATAATGAAAATCTCAGATAACCCTCAAAGCGATGAAAATGAACCGGTAGTTCATTTCGAAGGAGATATCCACGGCGATGAGAAAATCGCTTGGGCGATAGTATTCGAACTGATAAAATACCTTGTTCAAAACTACGGCACCGACACCCTTGTTACTCGACTGGTGAACGACCGGGAAATTTACCTTCTACCAATGTACAATCCCGATGGCTTTATCGCGGGCCGCCGTTACAATGGGAACAATGTTGACTTAAATCGTAACTGGGGCTGGATGTGGGGTGATGAAGTAAATCAGGGCGCCGCCCCATTTTCCGAACCGGAAAATAGAGCGGCTTTAGCACACATCTGGCGTAATCCGGCGGTGATTTATGTCTCATATCACGCCGGCACTACCTTCATCTCCCACCCTTGGAGTTATTGCTTCTCTTATCAAAACACTATTCCGGAACTGCCCCTGATTCAATTTCTATCTGCCCGCTATGACGCCTTCACCCACTACCACTATGGCCAGGGTCCAGACACGATGTATTTAATTAATGGCTCAACCAAAGATTTTGACTATGGCTATGGAATGATGGGCTGGTCAATTGAGGTTCACATTCAGAAAACCCCGCCTGCCTCCGAAATTGACCAGACTTTCAATTTGAACAAGCCGGCAATGCTTGCCTTGATACGCCACGCCGGTCAGGGAATTAGGGGTACTATTACCGATGCAGCAACGGGCGAACCAGTTCCCTGCCAAATCTGGATCAGCCCAGCAAACTGGGTAAGTTATAACGACCCGGAACTGGGTGATTTTCACCGATTTTATCTTCCCGGAACCTATCAGTTAACATTTCGTGCGCCCGGATACCGGGAAACCACCTTGACCGATGTTGTTGTACCCGATTCTGGAGACTCAGTGACAACGGTTGATGTCCAGTTAACCCCGGACCCATCAGCACCGCTTTTTGCCTTCCGCCATATCTACAACAACTATGTCAACCCATCAGTAAATCGGACCTATCCAGTTCGGTCGCTTGGTCCTCACGATGGTAATGGGTTCCGGCTCGACAATGGCAAGTACATCTGTCTTGATATGTCCACACCGATTCGTAATCAAGATGGTATGGACTTAGTTGTCTATCGCTCCGCGGGCAGCGGTACGGCGTTGGTTCAAGGGGCGAATGATTGGCAAGGATTATGGACCGATATTGGCACCGCCCAAACCAACCAGAGTTTGTTTGACATTGGTGCTGTTGGCTTGGACAGCATCCGCTACATAAAAGTCACCGCCTCGGGCGAATTTCATCTCGATGCGATTGAAGGGGTAAGCAATGTTGGCATCAGTATGTCTCAACCTCAAGCACCCGAGCCGTTTGTTATTAAACCCCACTGTAACCCTACCGCCTTGCCAGTAAAATTTACAACAACCAACTATGCAACACAGAATGGGGCGCTAAAAATTTTTGACCTGAGCGGACAACTCATTGCAAGCGTACCGGTATTAAGCAACCAGTTACTCTGGAACGGGAAAGACCGGAATGGGAATACGGTCAGCCCCGGCGTATATTTTGTCCGCTTTGACGGTGCTCACCCGCTGCGGATAATAATAACGAGGTGATTGTATGCTATACAATATCCTTTCCTTGTTTTTTGTCTTTACAGTGCCATCAGAAGTTGACCATCGCGAAACCAAAGGAGAAATTACCGCAATCGAATCCCGTGTCACCGAATTCACCCTGAAAAATGGCTTGCATGTCATCCACTACTTTGACTCCTCGGCACCGGTTGTTTCAGTCAATGTCTATTATCGTGTTGGTTCCTACGATGAACAAACCGGCAGTACCGGAATTTCCCATATGGTAGAACATATGAGTTTCAAGCACACTGATATCTACAAACCCGGTGACTTCGACCGGATGCTTGATTCGGTAGGCGCCAATAACAACGGCTTTACCTCAACCTATTACACTGGTTATTACGAAGAACTGGCAAAAGAACACTGGGAACTGGCGCTAAAACTGGAGGCTGCAAGAATGAACAATTGTATCTTCCCCGACTCTGAGTTTGAAAGCGAGCATCAGGTGGTAGCTGAAGAAAGGCGCCTGCAGGATAACCGTCCGACCAGTAACCTGTGGGAACAGTTTGAGGCAATTGCCTTTCTTGCCCATCCCCATCGTAATCCCACAATCGGCTGGTCTGATGATGTGGGAAAGTTTACCGTTGAGAAGGTCCGCGACTGGTATAAAAAATATTATAACCCGGCAAATGCGGTCATCGTCATCGCCGGTGATGTACCACTGGAAGAAGTAAAGTCAAAAGTGGAAAAGTATTACGCCAGATTCAAAGGTACACCGGTCAAAAGGCCGGATTTTTACGATATCGAACCCGCTCTGGCGGGTGAAAGGCGACTTGTCTTACGCAAACGGGTTAATGTCCCCACGCTGTTAATCGGCTTTCCAACGCCGGGAATTCGTGATTCACTTTACATCGTGGGAGATGTGGTGGCAGCAATTTTAGGCAGCGGACGAAACTCCCGCCTCTATCGAACACTGGTTATTGACTCCGGCTTTGCCACATCGGTTTCAGCCTGGAACTCTGTCGAACGCGACCCGGGAATTCTCGAAATTTTGGTCACCCCAAAAGCCGAGAGCCTCATACCCCGCATCGAAACTGTCATCCTTACTGAAATAAAAAGGATGGTAACTGAGCCGGTAAGCACTCAAGAACTGCAACGGGTAAAAAATCAAACCCTTGCCACCGCACTATTTGACCGTGACGACATTTCTGATATCGCCTGGTTACTTGCTACTTCGCAGATTACCGCCGGTAACTGGCGCCATTTTTTGCAGCAAATCGAACGTATCGAGAAAACTACCCCGGAACAGGTTCTTGTTTTCTGTAAACAATATCTAACTGAACAACGACGCATCGTCGGCGTCCTTCTTTCGGATAAGGAGGTAAAATGAACTTCCCGGGTAAACAACTTTTAATTATTCTCTTAATCGTTATCGGTAATCTATCCGGGGCAGTGCTCTTTCGCGACTCACTATCCAACGGACTTATCATCCTTACTTACGAAGACCACCGTTTACCAATGGTAGACATCTCGTTTGTTTGCCGAAGCGGTGCTGTTTTTGACCCTGATGGTAAAGCGGGTACCGCCAGTCTTTGTACTGATATGCTCTTGCGGGGTACAAAAAACTTGACCCCAGACTCAATTGCCCAAATTCTCGATTTCATCGGTGCCCGCTATGGTACCGGAACCGATTTCGACCGTTGTTTCATCAATCTCCGACTTTTGAGTAAAGACCTAACCACCGGACTCGACATTTTATCAGAGATAATTCTTGAACCAACCTTTCCGATTGATGAGTTTACGCGAACCCAGGAACAGGCGCTGAGTGGGGCGCGTCGCGCCTATGACTACCCAAGTTCGGTTGTCGGTATGGAGTTTGACCGCCTTCTCTTCGGTGAACATCGTTACTCGTTGCCTCCTCGGGGCGATACTGCCACAATCCGAAAGATTACCCGCGACGATTTGAAAAACTTCCATAAGACTCATTTTGTTCCCAACAACTGCTTTATCGTCTTCGTTGGTGCCGTTGACCACAATTACATAAAAAACGAAGTCAACCGCCGTTTCGGAAACTGGCAACCAAGACCGGTCAGTAACCCACAACCGCCTGAACTTACCTTACCCGAAAAAATTCGGGTCAAATTGATTACCCGTAAAGAGATGAACCAGACTTACATCCAGTTTGGCCACCCCGGCATCTCAATCTTCGATAAGGATTTAATCGCAATACGCTTGATGTCTTACATTCTGGGAGGACCGCCGCTTTCCTCAAGAATGGGTCTTGCTGTTCGGGAGTATGGCGGACTTGCCTACGATGTCCGTTGCTGGTTTGACCGCCGTTTATTGCCCGGTGCATTTCGCGCTACTGTGCAGACCGCAAAACCAAAAGAGGCGATAGAAAAGATGTTTGCGGAGATCCGGCAAATGCACGAAAAGGGGGCAACTAAATCCGAATTACTCAAGGCACAAAATTATTTTACGGGTAGTTTTCCCCTTTCCTACAGCTCGAATCAAGGCAAACTGGACCGGGTAACGGAGATTGAACTTTACCGCTTTGGTATCGACTGGCTGGAACAGTTTCCCGTTCGGGTACGAACAACAACATTAGAACAAGTAAACGAGGCGGCAAAACAACATCTGTTTCCTGACCGCTATATTATGGTAATAATGGGTAATGTCACAAAAGAAGAGCTTAACTTACCAGATGCCGAATGGATAGAATAAAGCAGGGGTGTTGTTCACACCCCTGCGCTCCAACCGAATTTGCCTTTAAGTGTTTATTTAAGGGTTGAACGAAGTAACATACCTCTGGCCCGTTTCGGTCCACTGGATAATCGCGGCGCGCTTAATTGGGTTACCCCACTCGTCAAAAGAAATCGAGCCTGAAACACAGGGATAATCTTTAATCTGACTCAGTGCCTGCCGGATTTCATCCGGTTTAGCATTAGGCGCATTTTTCAGGGCTGCAATTAGCAGAAGCGCTGCATCATACCCGAGTGTCGCCATCGCATCCGGTTTCTGGCCAAACCGCGCCTGGTATTTGTTTACCCAGTTCTGTACTTCAGGTCTGGGGTCATCGGCGGAATAGTGATTGACAAAATAACTACCCGCCACCTCTTTACCAGCAATTTCGAGCATTGCCGGTGAATCCCAGCCATCGCCGCCTAAGAATTTCGTCTCCAGACCCAGTTGATATGCCTGTTTAACAATCAAACCGACCTTGTTGTAGTAATCCGGTAGAAAAACTACCTCGGGCTTTTGTTGTTTAATCTTGGTCAAGAGCGCTGAGAAGTCGGCATCATCTTTCTGATAGGATTCAAATGCGACCACCTTACCGCCCGCCTGTTCAAAGAAACGCTTGAAATACTCAGCCAGTCCTTTGGAATAGTCATTGCCGACATCAAACATTACCGCTGCGGTTTTCGCCTTTAAGCTCTCAGCCGCAAACCGAGCAGCAACCACACCTTGGAAAGAATCGGTAAAACAGGCACGAAAGATAAACTCCTTGTGCTTGCCGTCATCAGTAACCGTTACCTTAGGATTAGTTGATGTTGGCGTCAGCATCGGGATTCTTGCTACCTGACACTTGTCCGCCAGTGGCAAAGAACACTTGGTCGAAACCGAACCGATAATCGCCACCACTCCATCCAGTTCAATCAACTTACCACCGGCATTTGCAGCTTCGGTCGGGTCGTTCTTGTCGTCCGAGATAAACAGTTTTATCTGTTTGCCGTTAATACCACCGGCACGGTTTGCCTCTTCGACCGCCAGGGTAATACCGTTTATCGTTGATTCACCGAAGGTTTTAACATCACCGGTTAGAGGAGCAACTACCCCGATTTTGATAACATTGCCCGGACCACAGGCAAATATGCCCAGACCGAGCATCAGACAGATGGTACCTACGGTTTTTATTATCCTCATTTATGCCTCCTATGGTTTATTCGTTTCCAATCAAACTCTGTTCTGGTACCGAACCGTACTCAATCTGGGCTCGGTACCGGGAAAGAAACCCTTTTGCCCACTCGGCAAATTTACCAGTTTGCAGCGAATGGCGAATCGCCTTCATTAACGACTGAAAAAACCAGAGATTGTGAAAAGTCAAAAGTCTCGGTCCTAAAGCCTCGCCCGCGATGAAAAGATGCCGCAAATAGGCACGAGAAAAGTTTCGGCAGGTGTAACAGTCACAATTCGGGTCGAGCGGCGTTGGGTCATCCGCGTATCGGGCGTTCCGAATCAACAACCGACCGGTACTTATGAACGCCGTACCCGTTCTACCGTTGCGGGTGGGTAACACACAGTCAAAAATATCAACACCCAAACTCACCGCGGTGATGATGTCTTCGGGATATCCCGCTCCCATCAGATAACGCGGCTTCTCAACCGGCAGAAGGACGCAGACTGTATCAGTTAGCTCGTAGGTCAACTCCGCAGGTTCACCCAGACACAAACCACCTATTGCATAGCCGGGAAAATTAAGTTGTAACAACTGTTCGCAACTCTGCCGCCGCAAATCTGGATATGTCGCTCCCTGGACAATACCGAACAAATTAGTTGCAGCGCGGGCACGACGCTGACAACGCTCTGCCCAAACGGTTGTTCGTTGAACTGCTACTTCTGCCTGGTGCCGGCTTACCGGAAAAGGCGGACATTCGTCAAGACACATCGCAATATCCGACCCTAAATCCTCCTGGATTTCTATTACCAGTTCCGGTGTGAAAAAATGTCTACTACCGTCAATATGGGATTGAAACTCAATACCCTCGTCACCGATTCGGGAAAGCGCCGCCAGTGAATAAACCTGGTAACCACCGGAATCGGTTAAAACCGGCAGGTTCCAGCCCATAAACCGGGAAACCCCTCCCAATCGATTAATCCGTTTGTGTCCAGGACGAAGGTAAAGATGATATGTATTACAAACAATCATCTGGGTCCCGCACGCCTTTAACTCAGCCGGTGTTAAAGTTTTGACCGTTGCCTGGGTGCCAACGGGCATAAATGTCGGGGTGTCGACAACCCCGTGCGGCAAACTTAGTTTGCCCAGACGCGCCTTTCCACATGTTGCGATGACCTCAAATTGCATCATCTCAATTTCACCTCAAACCTTTCACCAGGCCCGATATTAATCAGCCCTGTTTGTCCAACTACCTGTGCCTGCTCCCCTACGATTCCCGAACTAATAACGGCATGTTCAACCGTTGCACCTTCGTAAATTAGAGCATTACGAACAACGGACTCGGTTATTCTTGCTCCCGCCGAAACTGATACAAACGGACCGATTACCGAGCGTTCCACTACCGCATCGCGGGCAATCGATACGGGCGGAATCACAAAACTTGCCAGCACCTGGCCACAACCCTGAGGATTGCTACCACCGGTCTTTTCTAACAAAAAGCGATTGGTAGCAATTAACGCTTCCGGCGTTCCGCAGTCCAGCCAGTGCTCTATGTTCAATGTCTTAATCGCCAGCCCGTTATCAGCAAGAGACTGCAGAGCATCAGTAAACTGAAACTCACCTTTGACCTTTTTCCCCTCTCGCACAAGAAGGTCCACTGCTTCAAACATAGCCTTAGCGTCGGCAAAATAGTAAACTCCAACAATCGCCAGGTTGCTTATCGGTGTCTGCGGTTTCTCTATCACCTTTCTAACCAGTCCATTTTCTAAGATGACAACACCAAAGCGCCGGGGGTCACTCACCTCTTTTACACCAATTACACAATCTCCGGTCACTAATTGGTTGAAATCAGTTTCGACTATCGTATCTCCGAGAATTATTAAAAGCGGCAGGTCCTCAACTTCACTTCGCGCCTTAAGCACCGCATCTGCTAACCCCAGAGGTTCGGGCTGAATAGCAAATCGGATATCTAGGGCAAAATTGGAACGAAGATAGTTTTCAATCATGTGGCCGTGGGGTGGAACAACAACACAAACCCGCTCAGGTTGCAATTCCATTAACCTTTCAAAGATATGACCGATTATCGGTTTACCTCCCACCTCCAGCATTACCTTGGGTCGCTTAAGCGTATGGGGTCGTAACCGCTGTCCTTCCCCTGCTGCTGGAACAATAACCCCTAATCTCATTTTACCTTACTCCTTCGTGCCAGCGCCTGTTTTAATTTATCAATTCGAGGAATACCTATGGGGTCAACACCTCTTTTTTCAGCAACCGCAACGCTTATCAGATCACCCATCACCACTGATGAAAACAGGCGCGCCAACGGCGAAACACCTTCGGTTTTTACAATGTGCATACCAGCCCAACTTCCTGCAACAAGTTTTCTCATCTCCCGCAAACGCTGCAAAGTCCTTGGGTGAGAGCTTTTATCCACAAGAACAACCGTATAAATTTTGCGCTCCAGAAATTGCGGCGCGCCGAAACCCATTATCTCATTATGGCTCTGCTCAGGTAGCATACCGCTATGACAGAACACCTTGGCATTTTCATTCAACTGACACTGCCATCGATAAGCCGCAACATCAAGCAGCCGGGCGGTTGAATAAATCACCAGCAGGCGATTTAGCAAAAGTGGCGCAATAGCAGTTGCCCGTCTTCGCCACACGCCCAGGCGTTGTTTTATCAATCGCTGCGTCTCTATGATGTCTGGTGTATAATCTCGGCACAACCTGAGCCGATAAAGTACCGTGAGCAGCGGAACACTCATATAGCCCACGGCGGTTCGCGGTGGCATTCCATCGGGAACAAGAAGCAAGGGAAAACCGTCCGTTTTTGCCATTTCAGCCATTTTGCCACCGCTGGTGATGACAAAAATCAAAGCGCCACGCCGCCGTCCTTCTTCATAAGCACTGATTGTCTCTTCTGTATTACCAGAATAACTGCTAAGAAACAGAAGGGTCTTTTTCCCGACTGCCGCTGGCAATTGGTAATCACGCCAGACCGCAACCGGCAACAGTGCCTCTTCGTTCAGTACGGTTCGCACTATATCACCGCCCATTGCCGAACCACCCATACCGGCAATCACGACATTCTCCAGTTCCTTCTTAAAAATTATTGGACAACCACGGCCAATTGCAGCTGCCTGACCAAGTTGTTCGGGCAATCCATAGATAAGTTTTAGCATATTGTTTTCTTCCATTTTGCTCATTTTTTTCGCTCTCCAATGGCAAACAGCGATTGCGCCAGTTTGGGAAAACGCCGGTGCAACTCCCGATAGAGCAAGCGCTCAACCTCAAGTGCGGTCGAAAGCTCCAGCGCCTGGGATGCCACCTCCCGGGCAATAGTTGTGTCAACCGAACGGATGATATTTTTCGCCTCTGGAATCATTCCCGGCACTACTGAAATCTCATCAATTCCCATGCCCAGTAACAGAACGATGCCCAGCGGGTCGGCACCAAATTCACCACACATACCAACCCAGATACCCTGACGGTGTGCCGCATCAATCGTCTGTTTAATCAACTGCAGCACCGCCGGGTGCAGATGGTCAAACAACTTTGCAACAAGTTCATTACCCCGGTCAACCGCCAGGGTATACTGCGTCAGGTCATTGGAGCCGATGGATAGAAAATTACATTCCCGGGCAAACTGCTGTGCCAGCAGCGCCGCCGATGGTGTCTCAACCATCACCCCAACCTCAATTTGTTCATTAAAACCTTTGCCCGCGCGGCGCAACTCCTTCTTCGCCTCTTCCAGTAAGAGCTTTGCCCGGCGCAACTCTTCAATAGTTGCAATCATCGGGAACATCATCTTGACATTACCGTGACTTGATGCCCTCAAAATCGCCCGCAACTGCGTTTTAAACAACATTGGGTCATCAAGACACACTCGGATTGCCCGCCAGCCCAGAAACGGATTCGCCTCAGAATAACCGGGGATTACCTTATCACCTCCTAAATCAAAGGTGCGCACTATCACCGGATAAGGCTTAAACATTTCGGCGACATCACGATAAACCGCATACTGCTCCTCTTCAGTGGGCGGCCGGCGCTTTGCCAGATAAATGTACTCGGTACGAAACAAACCGACGCCACGCGCACCGTTTTCCCGGGCAACTTTCGCCTCAATGAGAAATTCGATGTTTGCCGACAGGTCAATCACCTTACCATCAAGCGTTACCGCCTCTTCTTCAACCAGCGCTTTAAGTGACGCTCGATGCGCTCGGTAACGCTCGATTTCGTTTTTGTATGTATTAAGACGGCTGGGTGTTGGGTTAACAAACACAACTCCCCGATAACCGTCGACAAACAGATCATCCCCATCTTTAACCTCACGCAGAATACCTTCTGCTCCTACTACCGCAGGTATTTCTTTAGCCTTTGCCATAATTGCGGTATGCGATGTTTTGCCCCCGGCTTCGAGAACCACAGCCGCAACTTTTCCCGGGTCAAGTAGCGCCGTCTCCGAAGGGGGTAACTCATGGGCAACTATTATCGAACCCGGCTCGAGCGTATGAATCGATGGCAACTCATCTCCCAGCAGTACTGAAAGTACTCGCGCTGAAACATCAGCAACATCAACAAACCGCTCGCGGAAAAAGGACAGTCCAGCTCGGCTTACATTGGCGGTAAGCTGTTTTAGAGTTTGTGTATAAGCGAATTCGGCGTTTCGTAAACGCTCACGGATGAACTGCTCAGTCTTCTTAAGTACCTCCTCATCGTTTAACACCGCCAGTTGCACATCGATAAAATCGGCAAAATCCCGCCCCATCTCTTTTTTCACCCGCTCTTTTAACTTCTGTAAATCATCATTCGTAATTTTAATCGCATCCCTGAATCGCTCAACCTCTTTTGTTACCTCTGCCGGAAAAATGGTTCTTTCCTCAACCTCTGGCAGATAAAGTCGATAAATAAAAACCTTGCCCCGGGCGAAACCCGCCGACACCGGAATTGACCGGATAATCCTTTCCCTTGGTTTCCCGCGCAAACGCGCATCCGCCGGTTTACGAATCATTCTTGGTCAACTTCTCCTTTAAAACCCGAAACGCCTCTTCCTCATCAACACCACTGACCTCGAGCGTTACAACACTTCCTTTCTCCGCGGCCAGAGTCAGAATTGCGAGAATACTCTTGCCATTAACCCAGATACCATCCTTGGCAAGCCTCACCCGCGATTGAAACTTTTCCGCAAGTCGGACAAACTCCGCTGCAGGCCGAGCATGAAGACCAACCGGACCGCCAATAATCAACTCTTCTTTAATCATCGCTCTCGGTGGTAAATATAATGTGCTACCTCTTAAGGTCAACAGTTACCATCAGCGCACTCGGGGCTTCTTTTACCTCCGTATCCGTCGCACCACAATGCCCGCCTCAACCAAAAAGGAGCGAGCAAAATCGTCCGGATAGTCTTCCGCGATAACAAACTCCCGGATACCCGCGTTGATCAACATCTTGGCACAGGTAATACAAGGTGCATGGGTGCAATAAAGAGTGGCTCCGGAAACACTGATACCAAATGCTGCCGCTTGAACCAGCGTATTCTGCTCGGCATGAATTCCCCGGCAAATCTCAATCCGCTCTCCGGCTGGAATCCTTAGTTCATCACGGAGACAACCCACTTTATCACAATGGGGCAATCCGTGCGGCGCCCCGTTGTAACCGGTACAGAGAATCCGTTTTTCCCGAACCAGAATTGCACCGACCTTTCGTCGTAAACAGGTCGACCGTTCTGATACAAGGCGGGCGATGGCGATAAAATACTCATCCCAGGTCTTACGCGGGCAGGATTGCAACCTGCTTCGGGTTGTCCTAAGATTTTCCCTGCCCTGTTTCTTCCCTTTTTCCCCTCTCATACCGCTCAGCGCACCAGTACCGCCTTAACCGTTTTCAACTGTCGGCTGGTTGAAAGCCGAACCCAGTAAACCCCGGCTGGAACTGTACGTCCTTGATTGTCGCGTCCATCCCACTGGACTCTGTAATTTCCCGAACGCTGTTCGCCAAATTCAAATCGGCGTACCAGCCTGCCCGAACGGTCAAACACCTCCAGACTTACTTGGTCCGCAAACGGTAAAGAGTAATGCAGGACCACTCTACTCTGAGCGGGGTTTTCCGCCACGCGCAGTGCCAGATGAACCGGCGATAACCCTGATACCCGGTTCTCTGCAATTCCAGTCTGGTAATCGGTGGAAAACTTAATTGCGTGACCTGGAACCCAGGGCGATGCCGCCCGATGATAGGTCCCATTGTAGAGTACCTGAATAAACCGAGCCCCAGCTTGGTTCTGAGTACCGACGGTTGCTGAATTTCCTGGATAGTTCGCAGTTAGATACTGAAAGGCAAATTTACAATTACCATCCCCACCCGCAAGCGTTGTATCATAAAGAATTATCTGGAACTTCTCCCATATGGTGTTTGGACTCCAGTAACGAACCGAATCCCATTCCACAATAAATCGGTGATTGACACTGTCGTGATAGTACCACACACCATTGCCACTGGGTGGATACAGGTCGTCCCAGTTCGCAGCCAGCAACGGCGGCATCGAACTATTGGGCAAACTGGTATTCTGGTAAGAAGTTGATGTTGTATATCCGGGCGCCAGCCAGCCGTTAGAACAAACTGAAATCTGAGTGTAGGGCTGTCCATAGAAGACAAAGGGACCAAATGAAGGGGGTAGATTTATCTGAACGATTTGGTCGTCGCTTAAAGTTAGCCTTGTACCGAGGTTTCTAATCTCCACCCAGTTGAACTCAGGATGTTCCGCATAAAGCGTATCAATTTCATCGTAAGCCCAATAAATTACCGGGTTGGCATTATCGGGAATCGGGTCAACGACTCGCAACTCACCAACCGTAACGATAAAACTGATACTATCAGAATAGCCGTTGCCTGATAGATAAAGTCTCATCTCCGCCTGGTGCTCCCGTGGTGTCTCGGGTGCGGCAACAACCTCAAATCGGTCAGCGCTGTTTGTGCGCACCGAATCGGGCAGAATCTCGCCAAAAAACCCGATTGAATCAACGACCGATACAAACGGGCTGGAAGTTCGAAGCGTACCGGTAACATTAGTTGCGGCCAGCCGACCAGCATTACGCAATGCCACGGTCAATGCCGCGCTCTCACCCGCGTCAAGTTTCCCATCCCCATTACCTCCAGGTGGTGAATCGATTACCGTTTTATTCTGGAAAACCAACGCTGGTGCATTAACAACCACCCCTTCAATCGCATCAAGGTCGTAATTCTGCCCTGCATCGTTCAGTCGAACGAACTTTGCGATATTAATACCGGCGCTGGCGAGGTCGCAGGCGATGTTTCCAGAGCCATAAGCACAGAACGACCAGGGTCCATTCCACTCACTCGACACAAACACCGAACAGGGCTTGTTGGTAGTAGAATAGACCGTAAAATCGGTACCAGGTCCGTTTATTATCTCTTCGGAAAGTTCAATAACCGCCATACCACGCGTGGTTAAACTCAGCGTGCTGTTATCCCTTCTGCCCAGAGCCGCAAGCCCCATTGTTGAACCCGCACCGGTCGAACTCTTGCAAATCCAGGTGGTAACCTTGTAACCGGTAATTGGCGTGGTCGAATCGGGATTCAATGCCACATTGACCACAACAAAGGTGTCGTTAGGAACAACGATGCCGCTGACCGTCTTGGTCTGATAACCATCCGCCATCACCTTTAAAGTATATGTTCCGGGTAAAACATATTTAAAAAACCAGCCCGTGGTGTCAGTGTACACCATCCAGTTGGTCGGTACCGGAACAACAATCGCCCGTTTTACGGGCAAACCGGTAACGGAATCGGTTATCTGGCCGCGAATCCCCCACGCCCCACGAATCATCAGCTGAACGCTTGCGGTCCAGTTCGCCCGACAGATTGTGTCAATTTCACCCTGAGGTGGTGGTTGACTGTTTGACACTTCGGCTGCCAGACCTAATGCACCTTCTGCTCCATAGGTAAAATCCGAAGAGGTACCGGTACACTCATAAAGCCCCCGGGAAATCTGAAATGCCGGATAACCGGTGATGCTACTGTACAACTGACACAACTGTTGATGGGCAACGCTATCCCGGGTAGCGATTTGAGAGTAACTCCAGGGCCACATTACCGACCTGGTACCGCTGTGATAGGTCATCGTTATCACAAACGGCTGACGCTGCAGAAAATTTCTAAACCCCTGAATCTCGGGTTGACTCCAGGGAACATTCGCACCGGACTCCTGATTCCAGGCATAGCCAAAATCGCGGTTCAGGTCAATCCCGTTGGAGTTGGTTCGGGTGCGGTTGATCAAACCTTCAGGATTCATACAGGGAACCACCCAGATTTCCCTGGTGTTGACCAGATGGGTAATTAGCGGGTCTGAACCATAACCCTCGGTCAGGCGTCGGGTAATATACCAGCAGATTTCAGTCCCGATGTTCTCGTTACCATGTATTGTGCCATCCCATTCCAGTCTGGGCCGATGATTCTCAACCATCGGATTCTGGGTAATTTTCATGGCAATTAAAAACTTACCGGTTGGTGAAACCGCAATCGTCTCCAGTTTGCAGATATTCGGATAGGTAGTAGCAATCAGGGCAAATGTGTCCATTATCTCCTGATAGGAGTGGTACCGGCCAAAATCTTCGCCCGGACACTGCAACCTCGCCCACTCCTGCATATCCTCAACCAGTACCTCCACCCGGAACCCTCTATTCACAAGCTTTTTATAAGTCTCGGCGGTCACCGCACCAACAAAGTAATCGTCTTTTACCTCATAAAATTCGAGGACCTCTTTTGCTACCGTACTCAATTCCTGGTGCGGGCAGAAGACCTTGACCTTCATCTCTCTGGACGGTTCTGCAGCGGTAATTACCCCTGCGCACAGAACCATAATGCAGACTGCAATCAGCCTTCTCATATTAAAAAACCTCCATTCTTATTCATCGAGCGCCGCCCTGCATATCGAACCGGCTCTCAACCACCAAAACCGTTTCCGGCAAAGACCAGTCCGAAACATATCCGGCACGGTCTTTTGCCCGACAGCGCACCTCATAAATCCCGGGCAAAAGATAACTGTGTCGCTGCCAAACTGATGTGCCCGGAGGCACAAAACTACTCCATTCACCAATCGTATCGCCCCAGTGAAACTGCAGGGCAACCGACTGCTCAAGTGGATGCAACGCGAGCGAAACAAACTTAACCGTATCACCCACAATAACGGTATCAGGACCAGAAGGAGGCCTTGGTACCTGCGGTGTCCAGTACCGAACATCAACCGCAAAGGTGTCGGACCAGCCCGACTCCTGTCTGGTGTCGCGTGCCTTTACCCTGAGAAAAAATAGCCCGGTGTCTTGAAACACCACCGGACGGTAATATTCTATTCCTTCAGAAATCCAGTCGCTCCAGCCCGATTCAACCCCTTCGCTCCACTCAAAAAAGTAGGAAACCGAATCTCCCTCTTTATCTACTGACAACGCTGAAACCATCACCGTGTCGTTTGGTCTTGCCCGCTGCGGTCCTAAAACTATCGGGGTTGAAGGGGGTAGATTTTCGCAGCCAATAAAAAATAGAAAAGTTATCCCGATTATCGCAGCATTTGCGTATGCCCGAGGTCTCAAACGTCGAAAAGAAGACAAAAATCCTTTTATTTGTAACTCCTTAATTTGTAAAAATGGTAAAATAAACTGGAGGCAAGTCAACGATTGAATAAATAAACAGTACATCTTAAATTTTACCCTGTAATCTGTTACCATTCCTTGACTTCGGTTCACACCTTTTTAAAATAGAATCGGTCCGCAAGACGGCAGGAAATTTACGCCGATGCGAGGATGGCGGAACTGGCAGACGCGCCAGACTTAGGATCTGGTCCCGAAAAGGGATGGGGGTTCAACTCCCCCTCCTCGCACCAGTTAAAGGATAAGCAACAAAGGAGTACAGTTTGGAAGTTGCGGTAAAATCACCGAAAGAGTGGTTAAGAGAGATTGAAGTGGAGATTGAACCCGAACGGTTAAAATCCCGTATCGAAGGGTTGATTGAAGAGTACCGGAACCGTGCCGAGGTTCCGGGATTCCGACGGGGACATGTGCCCAGGTACATCATGGAGCGCCGGTTTGGTTCCACCCTCGAATCAGCGGCGGTGGAAGAACTTGTAGAACAAACATTAACTGAGGCACTGGAAAAACACTCCATTAAACCCGCCTCCCGGGTTCAATTTCTCGACCTTGAGGTTAAGCCGGATAAAACCATTCGTTATCGAGCAGCAGTAGAAGTGGTCCCTGAGTTCGAACTGCAACCTTATACTAATTTAAACCTCAACCGGCCAACCCCTACCGGATTTGACGAAGAGTTTGAAAAAAGACTCTCCGAACTTCGGGAAAAATGTGCCCATTTCCAGCCTGTTCAACGGCCTGCCCAGAACGGCGATTTTGTTGTTGTTGACTATACAATTACCGAGGGTGACAAAAAGCTGGTTGGTCCGAAAACCAATGTCACCTTACAGGTTGGGAATGAAAATAACCATCCTGAAGTCAACCAGGCGCTACTCGGAGTAAACCCGGGAGATGAACGTAAAGCAACAATCACATTTCCCGCTGACCACGAAGACAAAACGCTTGCGGGCCGGACCATAACTTATCAATTTACGGTCCGCGCAATCCGAGAAAAACATCTACCCGAAATAACCGAAGAGTTTGCCACCGACCTTGGGTTTGAAAATCTTGATGCTTTGCGTCAGGCGATAAACAACGAAATCCTCGCTGAGCGGGAAGAACAGATTGAAGACGAATTAAAACGCCAGGTTATTGACCAGCTGGTTGCCGCCCACAACTTTGAACCACCTCAATCCTGGGTTGAAGAACACATCACGCGGGTCCGGCAACAACTAAATTTACCTGACACTCCAGAAATTCGGGAAAAAATCCTGCCAATTGCTATTCGCTCGGCAAAGTTCGACTGTATTGTGATGCGCATCGCGGCAAAAGAAAATATCGAGGTCGGCGAAGATGACATCAAACAGCAGGTTGACGAACTTGCCCGCACCACGGGCCGAAACCCGGATGAAATCGCACCACTCGTCGATACCGCATCTTACCGCTTCTATGCCCTGCAGCGCAAGGTTCTTCGCCTCATCCTTGACCAGGCGAACATTAAATGAATCAAAACCGCAAAACTGATGGTCTAAATAACAAATGGCGGAAAGGATAAAAAATCAGGAAACCGAGGAGGTCCCTGTGTTAATTCCAATGGTAATTGAACAGACGGGCCGGGGAGAACGAGCCTACGACATCTACTCCCGGCTTCTTAAAGAACGAATCATCTTTTTAGGTCAACCGGTTGACGATACGGTTGCCAATCTTGTCGTTGCCCAGTTGCTCTATCTTGAGGCTGAAGACCCGGAAAAGGACATCTTTCTCTACATCAACTCTCCTGGTGGCGTTGTCTCCTCTGGACTGGCAATCTACGACACAATGCAGTACATCAGGCCCAAGGTGTCAACCATCTGCGTGGGCGAAGCAGCTTCAATTGCAGCCCTGCTGCTCGCTGCCGGTGAAAAGGGCAAACGGTTTGCCCTGCCCCGTTCCCGGATGATGATTCATCAACCTGCGGCTTATGGCTTGAGCGGTCAGGCAACCGACATTGAAATCCATGCCCGGGAACTGGTAAGGGCAAAGGAAACCCTTTCCGAAATTCTTGCCAAACATACGGGCCAGCCGGTCGAAAAAATCCTCAAAGATACCGACCGCAACTTCTTTATGTCGGCAACCGAAGCCAAAGAGTACGGACTGATTGACGAGGTAATTGAGAAACGGAAATGAGTTCCCGCCATCGGCCCGTAAAAAAACGCCTACCCGAAATCTGCTCTTTTTGTGGCACTCCGGAGACCGCAACCAGCCGTCTGGTCCGGGGCCGCAATGGTTTGATATGCGAACAGTGTGCCCGGCTTGCGGTCAGCCTTTTTGAAGAACGGGAAACCGTACTTGAACCCCTGAAACAACTACCCAAACCCGCAGCAATCAAAGCCTATCTCGACGAATTTGTCATCGGTCAGGAGTACGCCAAACGGGTTTTGTCGGTTGCCGTATACAACCACTACAAACGCATCACCGCCCGCCGCGACGCTCCGCAACTGGATAAGAGCAACATCCTGCTTATCGGTCCCACCGGCGTGGGCAAAACCTTGCTTGCCGAAACCCTTGCCCGATTTCTCAAGGTACCATTCTCGATTTCTGATGCCACACCTTTAACCGAAGCCGGTTATGTTGGTGAGGATGTGGAGAACATCCTGTTGCGGCTCCTGCAAGCGGCACAGGGCAACATCGCCCAGGCAGAGATTGGAATCGTCTATATCGATGAGATTGATAAGATTGGCAGGAAAGCCGACTCTCCTTCAATCACCCGTGATGTTTCCGGTGAAGGTGTTCAGCAGGCGCTGCTCAAAATCCTTGAAGGCACCATCGCCAATGTGCCGCCTCAGGGTGGCAGAAAACACCCGGAACAGCAGTTTATTCCGATAAACACCCGTAACATTCTGTTCATCTGCGGCGGGACATTTGAGGGACTGGATAAAATCATTGAACGCCGGGTACGGACAACATCGCTCGGATTCGGTGCCCCGCTCAGCAGCAACCGCTTGCAGAATAGCGACGAACTCTTAACCATGGTGCAACCGGATGATTTGATTAAATTCGGCCTCATTCCGGAATTTGTTGGCCGGCTCCCGGTGATTGCACCCCTGCACAGCCTTTCCCGCGAGGCGCTGATTGACATCCTGACAAAACCGCGTAACGCCCTGATTCATCAGTACTCCTATTTCTTTGAACTGGAAGGCGTAAAACTGACCTTCACACCAGAGGCGCTCGCTGCGGTTGCTGACCGAGCACTGGCACTGCGCACCGGTGCCCGGGGCTTACGCGCCGTTCTCGAAGAAACGATGCTCGACATAATGTTCGAACTCCCCAATAAAGAAAATGTGATTGAGTGCATCATCACCCCTGATGTCATCGCCCGGAAAAAGCCTCCGGAATACATCTATAGCCGGACCGCCCAGCGTAAAGCGCAGTAAAAAACTTACCCATCATAAAACTCTGGTATCATCACCATGACGGCGGTTAGTACTGCGGTCAGGCACGCCCCGGGCAGGGGTTTAATTACTCTTTAACCCATTCATATCAGTTATCTTGCGGTATTTCCTTTAACCGGTCATTAAACTTTAGCGTTAACTTATCCTGAATTCTGGCTCATAATGGTCAGATGGAAAAAGAGTATCAAAAAGGAGGTAAAAATGGCTGATGTCACAAAAAGAATGGAAAGATGGCGGCTTAAAACCGAGCCAGAAGAGGTTTGCGTTCGGCTAAAACGGCTCCGGACTTCGATGCAAAATCGGCAGGAGCACGAGCAAAAACTGTTAGTGGAGATTGAAACCAAGGCGAAACAGGTTCTGGACTCAGCCGATGTGCCGACCGTGCTTTATCCATTTTATCTGAATTTCGCCCGGGAAATCTACTCCCGACGCCAGCGCTTTTCCGGTCCATCTCTTTCCCGGGAAATTGGAGTTTTACTGGAAAAATGGGTTGCGAGAACCCTGAACCGCACAGTTCTGGAACGGATACGCGATGAGGCGCTTTCTGTTCCCGCACCATAGCCTTGATTTGCATCTTCAGGAAATCAGGAAAACAGTCGGGGCAGAGATTGGACTCTGCCCCGAATAGTAACCGACTGATTATCAGTTATTAACCGACTATTGAGGCTACCATCTACTCCTCAGGCTCAAACTGGTCCTTGCTGGCGCCACACACCGGACATACCCAGTCTGGTGGCAAACTTTCGAACGGTGTGCCAGCAGGAATCCCGTTATCCGGGTCACCTTCTGCCGGGTCGTAAACATAGCCACAAACGGTGCAAACATAGCGTTGCATTTTTTGCTCCTTTGTTTTCCCGGCTGACCGGGAATCGACTAACTTCTCTTTCTCTTTTTCTGCCTGGTAGGTTGGTGCACCTTTACCGGTCTTTCCTTTCTTCACCTCATGGTAATAGGCGTAGGTTAGCGGCTCACCCTGTTTAACCCATTTTGCCATTACCACTTCACCAACAAACAGCGTATGGGTGGCACAGTCCACCTTTTCCCGGACCTTTGCCTCCATTACCACAATCGCATGCTCGGTAACAAGCGGCACACCGGTTTCACCCACTTCATAATTAAGCCCATCGAACTTATTCACCTCTCGACCGGAACGAAAACCAAACCGACCGATGAACTCAAGCGGTGTTTCTTTTTCCAGAACCGTAACCGCAAATAGCCCGCTCTGCTGAATCAACTCGTTGGTAAAACTCGCCTTGTTTACCGCCACCGTCACCAGACAGGGCTCAAGCGCCACCTGAACGACAGTATTAACCGTCAAACCGTTGATGCGTTCACCTGCCCGGCTGGTTACGATGTAAAGGCCATAGGTTAAACTGTTCAGTGCGCTTAAATCCACTTTACCGGCCACTTAGACACTCCTTTCAGTTATCTTCTGCGCCAGCAGATGACCCAGTTTCCGGGCTTGCTCCTGCGCCTCTTTATCTGGCACGTACTTCACCCGCAACGGCTCTGCCACCAGTTCCACGCCCATTTCCCGCAACTCCTCGGCAAGAATCGAAACCGCTTCACCACTCCACCCATAAGAACCAAAAACCGCGCCCAATTTGTTTTTCGGTTTTAACCCTTTTATATAGGTGAGCACATCAGCAACCGTGGGAAAGATACCATTGTTCAGAGTAGGCGAACCAATCACAATCGCCGCCGCATCAAGTATCTCGGTCATCACATCGCTGCGGTCATTGGCGCGCAACCGCATAACCTTTGTTTCTACCCCATTTTCAGCGATTGCATCAGCAATCACCCTTGCCAGAATGTCGGTACTGCCCCACATTGTGTCATAGACCACAACCGCCTTCTTTTTCGGCTTCTGTTCTGCCCATTCCTGATACCAGGAGACAACCTTCATCGGTTCTTTGCGCCAGATTGGACCGTGGTCCGGTGCGATGATATCAATCGCCAGCTGTAACTGACCGATGCGCTCAATCAGTTTTAAGACCAGTGCCGAATAAGGCAACAGGATGTTGGCATAGTATTTCGCCCCTTCATACCTCAGGGTTTCGTAATTTAGCTCATCGGCAAAACGTTCGCCTGTTGCCCAGTGCATCCCGAAACCGTCCTGGGAAAACAGCAGCCGCTCCTCAACAAGATAACTGACCATACTGTCGGGCCAGTGAAGCATCCTCGTTTCCAAAAACTTCAAATTGAGTAAACCAAGATTGAGTGTGTCACCATCTTTAAGGGGAATTAAATCCTGCCCGAAGTGGAAGTGCTCCTTAAGCGCCTTAACACCCATCACCGAGGCGAAGACCTTCTCCGGTTTTACCGCCTCAATTATCGCGGGCAAAGCACCCGAATGGTCCATCTCGGCATGATTGGAGATGATGTAGTCAATCTTCTCGAGGTCGATAACCGAGGAAATCCGTTTGAGCAACTCGTCCTTAAAAGGCGCCTTCACCGTATCAATTAAAGTCACCTTCTCATCAATGATAAGATAGGCGTTGTAGGTAGTACCTCGATTTGTCGAGTAGCCGTGAAAATCTCTTACCGCCCAGTCAATTGCGCCCACCCAGTAAACCCGGTCGCTAATTTTAACCGCATTGAACCCCATAAGGCGCTCCGTTTAAAATCTACGGATTAGCTCCAGTGCCCTGAGCATAAAAGGCGGCAAGCTCTGGTGGCAGCACAAAGACACGCTGACCGAGCTCCCGGTCAAGCATCAAGATGCCGCGACCATCACCGTCCACCAGTTTCAGGTCCTGGGCAATTTTCAGGGTGCTCTCCTCCTCTTCAATCTGTTCATCAACAAACCACTGCAGCAGACTATTGGAGGCGTAATCGCCCTCGCTCTGGGCGAGTTTTACCAGTTCGTGAATCGTGCCAGTGATAAACTTTTCATGCTCGTAAGCCGCTTCAAACGCTGCCCGCGGCGAATCCCACTTCTCGCCTAAGACGCTCAGCGGCTGTAGTTTTACCTCACCCCCGCGTTCCAAGATGTGCTTGAAAAATCGCATCGCATGCGTCAGTTCTTCTTGCACCTGCGCCCGCATCCAGCGCGCCATTCCGGGAAAGCCGGTTTCGTCAAAATATGCCGCCATTGCCAGGTAAAGGTAAGCCGACTCCAGTTCGTGTTTAATCTGTCGGTTAAACGCCTCTTCAATCTTTTTCGGAATCATAAAGTTTAAACCCCCTTCCACAAACCGTGGATATTACAGTACTCCCGGGCATAGACCTCTTTTGCCGCCACCGAGAAAAACGCCTCAGGTTTTTCACCCGGATAAAGAAACTGTCGATAGGCGCGTTCGTCTGCCACCAGTTCCACCCATTCAATGTAATGTTTTTCCTCCATTGGATGGGGCACACTACCGACCTTTACTCGATAACCCTGGTCGGTTTTTTCAATCACCGGTACATGCTTCTCTTTTGCCGCATCGGTTGTATTTTCCACAAGAAGTTTCATCGGCTGACCACAACAAACAAGTTGACCGGCACCGCTATGAAGAACCTCAACAATGTTGCCACAAACCTCACACTTATAAATTTCTAATTTTTTAGCCATTTATACCTCCTTTTTATTTTTTACTTTATCAACCTGCTGTCCACCCCGGTCAGACCGCACTCCGGTATGTAGCAGGAAACATCAACAAACTGACACCGCTGTCCGCACGCTGGACACACATCAGGGGGTGTTATCGCCTGCAAAACATAATGGCAACTGGAGCAACTCCAGTAAGGTGCATTTGCTGGAACCTTTTGTTCTCCCTGCTTCTCTTGGGCTCTTTGCATCGTCTTGTTGCAACATACAAGCGAACCACCCCCCTTATGGACCAGTTCAACTATCTGGCCACAAACGCTGCAACTATAAACTCTGGGCTCCTCTTTCATACCCTCTTTTCTCCTTTTATTTTATCTTACGAACCGCTTCAAGGACCGCTTGGTAATCTGGTTCCTTACCGGCTTCAGAAACCACCTGTATATAACGAATTATCCCCTCGCGGTCAACAACAAATACCGCCCGTGCAAGTAGCCGCAGCTCTTTGATCAAAACGCCGTAAGATGTGCCAAACGAGGCATCCCGATGGTCCGAAGCGGTTATAACCCGTTCTACACCCGCTGCACCACACCACCGCTTCTGGGCAAAAGGCAGGTCCATACTAACCAGCAACACGACAACATCGTCACCTAAATTAGCCGCTTCCTGGTTAAACTTTCGGGCTTCAAGGTCGCACACCGGAGTATCAAGCGACGGAACCGAAAGAAGCACTAATATTTTACCCTTGAACTGTTCGCGGGTTACCGGCTTCATATCGGTACCGACCAGAGAAAAATCGGGTGCTATCTGACCAACCGTCAATTTGGGACCGATGAGCGTTACTGGATTTCCCTGAACTGTTACTTCGCCTTTTCGTTCTTCCATCACCAGTTCTCCCCTAAAAGTTCAAAATAAGCCTGAGGATGAGCACACGAAGGGCAAATCTCGGGCGCCTCGGTTCCTTCATGAATATAGCCACAGTTGATACAGCGCCACACCACCGGCTTTTCGCGGCGGAACACACGACCACTATCGATGTTAGCCTTTAACGCCTGATACCGCTTTTCGTGTTGTTTCTCAGCCACCGCAATCGCCCGGAAAATCGCCGCGATGTTAGAAAACCCTTCCTCTTCTGCTATCTGGGCAAATGTCGGATACATCTCAGTCCACTCGTAGTGCTCACCACTTGCCGCCTCTTTTAAGTTCTCAGCCGTTGTACCAATCACTCCAGCCGGAAATGAAGCCTGAATTTCAACATTACCGCCTTCAAGTAACTTAAAAAGCCGTTTGGCATGCTCCTTCTCCTGGTTTGCCGTCTCCTCAAAAATTTGCGCAATCTGAATGTAACCTTCGTCCCGGGCTTTGCTGGCGAAGTAGGTGTAACGATTCCTCGCCTGCGATTCTCCGGCAAAAGCGGTCAGGATATTCTTTTCGGTCTTGCTTCCTTTTAGTTGCACTTTACCTCCTTTTTATATTTTTTCACTTCTATTTTAGACCCTTATTCAAAACTAATGGATTCTATTTAAATATCCTCAATCGAAAATATCGTTCCGGATGGGATTTCAGGTCGGCAATCAACTCCTGTAACTGCCGGCTGGTTTTCAACAACTCATCATAAAGTTCGGGCGAGGTTAACAGTTTCTTTGCGGTTGACTCCTTATTCAGTAATAAAACCATACTATCAAGAACAGTACCCAACCGGGCAAGGCTCTTATTCGTGGTTACAAACCCGGAATCAAAACCCGCCAGCCGGGAGTTTATTATCCGCAGCAAATCCTCTCTTGTCCGGCGCAACTCCTCCGTAAGAACATCAGGGTCAATTTCGCTTAAAATTCGGTCCAGTCGAGCAACGGTGGTCTCGAGGTCGAGAACCTCATTGACACCCTGGAAAACAACTGTCTCATCAGCATCAGGACCGATTCCCGGTGTTACCGCCAGATACCGGTCACTCCCAAGATAAGAAAGGGAACGAATCGCAAACCGTGTATCTTGAGTCAACGGAACATCCCGCTCCAAACCCACCAGGACCTCAACTCCTTTTTTCCCATCAAGTTTTAACCCAACAACCTTTCCTTTTGTTATTCCAAGAACATCTACCCGGTCACCAACTCTTAATCCGGCAACATCGTTAAAGTAAACCCGAACAACTTTCAGGCGCCGATGAAATGACCTTCCGGAAAACCAGAAATAACCGAATAATCCCAGTAATATTCCGATTAGAACGAACACGGTAACCAGTAAATCACGCACCCGACGCCTCATAATCCTCCTTTCTTATCTCTCGGGCTGGAGTTAAACGGCATTCTTTTAAGAGGTAAATTTGCTCACCCAATTTTCGGGCAATGTCAAGGTCATGAGTCACAACCACAGCTGTCTTTTCCTTACAACAGCAGATTTCCGAAATTAATTGACAGATGCGGTCTCGATTTATCGGGTCAAGACCGGTAGTGGGCTCATCAAAAAAGAGATAGGAAGGCTCAACAACCAGTGCCCGCGCAATCGCAACCAGCCGTACCATCCCGCCCGAAAGCTGTTGTATGCGAAGGTTACCGGCTTTTTCCAGACCAACCTGAACAAGTACCTGATTGACATGTGTCTCAATCTCTTTGTCGTTTAAACTACTGCCTTCACGCAAGGGCAAGGCAATATTTTCTTTCACAGTTAAAGAATCAAATAGCGCTCCGCCTTGAAATACAAAACCAATCTTACCCGATATTGTACCGTTGTCTGCAAACGGCCCATAACTTAACATTTGCCCATCATAACTCACCTGGCCCGAATCAGGCGCAATTAACCCAGCCATAATTTTGAGAAGGATTGTCTTACCCGCACCTGACGGACCAAGTACCACAACACGCGTCCCTTGTGGAACCTCCATATCAATCGCATTAAGAATCAATTGGCCCCGCAACCGTTTTGTTACCTTTTCTAATTTAATCATCGGGAAAACATCAGGCTTGCAACAATGAAATCAAAAAAGAGGATTAAAATCCCGGACACCACCACCGCTCTTGTCGTTGCTTTACCCACCTCCTGAGCACCGCCTTCGGCATTAAACCCAAAATAACAACCACAGGTACCAATAAACAGCCCGAAAATAATTGCTTTGATTACCCCGCCAACAAAATCTCGCACCTGGACGAAATGAGTTAAACCATAAACAAATGTCTCCTGTGCCACTCCCACCCAGTTTGCAACAATAACCGCAGTAAATGATGCGAGTACTTCCATTATTACCACAAGGATAGGCAAACAGATTGTCGCCGCAACAATCCGCGGCAAACAAAGAAACCGGTAAGGGTCAATACCCATAACCCGCAATGCATCAATCTGGTCTGAATTACGCATCGCGCCAATTTCCGCTGCCATCGCTGGCGCCGAACGGCTGGCGAAGATAAATGCCGAAAAAACCGGACCGAGTTCGATGAGCAACATCCTACCGACCCCCATACCGATAAAATAACGCGGTACAACCCCTAAAAGTTGATAACTGGTCTGCACCGCGGTAGTTAAACCGACAAATACACTTGCCAGCGCCACTATTGGCACCGCACCGACCCCAAAATGGTATATCTGTTCAGCAACCCGGGGTAATGTGTGTCTTAAATCCCACGGTAATGTCAAACTCCGCCCGAGAAAAATTATGAAATCAAAAGCACCGGTAAACGCCCTCATAGAAAAATATTATTGTTAACCGGCACCCTGTCAATTCACAGATTAACCCAGAGAGTTTACGCTGGTTGTCAGCAAACTCTACAAATCTTTCCTTCGGGCACGCCACCGTTTAACAATGCGCTCGAGGTCTGGGTTTTGCATCCCTTCCTGCCACCAGCGCGCAAACTCAACGTCACCACTCATCGGTTTCGGATTCGGCAAGTCAACCATCATGCGCGTCGGCATCGCTACCGCCTCACCCAGAATTAACGCTTCACCAGTTCGTAATGCCGGCAGCATATTCATCAAACCCGCCAGTGAATCGGGTACCAACCGGCGCACATAGTTCTGGTCATCCGGATTGGTAAGCCGCATCGCAATAAATGTGTTACACTGCGAAAGAACCGTTTCCGAAAGCTCTTTAGGACGCTGACTGACGACAATCATACCGATGCCGTACTTTCGCCCTTCCTTCGTAATTCGTTCTACCGCGCCTCTTGCTGCGGTAAACCGGCCATCGCTTCGACTGGGTACATAGTTGTGCGCCTCTTCCAGAACCAAAAGTATCGGGAACCGTTCCCGTTCTGGATTCCAGAGGTTGAATTCAAAAACCATCCGGGCAACCACCGCCACCACAACCCCAATCGCCTCGGAAGGAACACCACTTAAATCTATGACCGTCATCTGATGCGGCGCATTTATTGAAAGGTAGTTCTGGAGCAGTTCAATAAAACTGGCGCTGCTCGTATAAGTCCGGGGCTTGAACATAAAGTTGTACCTCGGGTCAGACAGTTTGCTGTCCAGACGAATGAGGAATTTATCAAAAACGCCATAGAGTGGACCTTCTTCCTGTTCACCCTGGGCATTGTAAACCATCTGGATGTTCCAATCCCGGAGCATGGAAATCATATCATCAAGGTCAAAATACACCGGTGAATCCGCGGTTATTGAAGAACCCAACCCTAACCGTTCTCGTGTATCCCATGCCTGTCGCGCCCGCATTAATGAGTCGCGCAAAACAATAATCTGGTTTTTCGCGGTTGGTTCGCTCAAATCAACCGTCAGGTCAACAAACTCTTCAAAATTTAAGAGCCAGTAGGGCAACTCAACATTTTCCGCCTGAATAAGGTTTACCTGTTCGGGAAATGCTGCCGCGTACTCACCATGCAGGTCCAGCACAACGATATGGGTATTGCGATACTTCTTAATCGCCTCCTGGAGAATACTCACCACGGTACAGGATTTACCACAACCCGTTGTCCCCAGTACCGCAATATGCTGTCCAAAGAACTTATCAACATTGATGTAAACCCGCTGACTCTCCGCGCCGCTGGGCTTGCCAAACGAAAACCCGTACTCAATAAACTCAGAAAAAATGTCATCCAGTTCACTGTCATCCACCATCTGAACCCGTTGTCCAACATTGGGATAAACCGAAATACCCCGGACGAATTTCTTGTTTTTTCCCAGGGTGCCGAGTAAAACACAATCCGCCACCTTCCTTCCTGACTTCCCATTTTCCATTTTAATACTGGAAACCAGCCCGATGACACGATAATCCTGAAAAGAGATTTTAACATAGGAACCAGGTTGCCCCGGGTAATAACCATTACTCAACGGTACAGTGGTATCAACCGTCAAATCAACCAGTGCCCGTTCACCATTGACTTCCGTAACATACCCAATATCAACCTGCCCCATTACTTCCTCCTTTCAATCCTCTTATAAATAATTATATCAAAATTAAACACCCAGGTAAAACTAAGAGTGAAATTACTTATTAGCTGCCTCTCTTTTGCTTTTTACCCCGCGCCACTAATGCCCGATTCAACCAATCCAGCCACTGGTCAACACCTTCTCCGGTACGCAACGAAATGGTCAGAATCGGCACCCGGGGCTTTAACTTTCGCACCGCCCGCTTGAAGTCGTCGAGCCGGAAATCAACATAAGGCAGGAGGTCAATTTTGTTGACAATCACAACATCAGATTTTGAAAACATCAAGGGATATTTAATCGGTTTGTCGCTACCTTCTGGTGTTGAGACTATGGTGACATTGTAATGGGCGGGCAACCGAAACTCTGCCGGACAAACAAGGTTGCCGACATTCTCAATGATTAAGAGGTCAATATTCTTCAAATCAAGCAAGGGGAAAACCGATGCCAGCATCAAACCATCAAGATGACAAGCACCCTGCGTATTAATCTGTGTACAACCCACACCTTGCGCAATTACCCGACGGGCATCAAGGTCACCCTGAATATCGCCTTCAATGACCCAGATGCGCCAGCGGTCCTTCAACGCCGCTACGGTCTTTTCCACTAAACTGGTTTTACCCGCTCCCGGTCCAGACATAATGTTTATTCCCAAAACCCCATAGTTATTTAACTGATTAAGCTGTTCTTCTGCCAGCGCATCGTTACTTGCCAATACCCGGCGCATCAATTTTAACTCTTTCATTCTCCCCTCCCAAAATTTTTCAGCCACCTTAATCTCCTAATATTTACCGGAACAATCGCCCTTCGTTCACTTCCCACTGAAACCAGCGCCACTGGACAATTTACCAGTTCTGCGATTTTTTCAATGTATCGTTTGGCTTGAATGGGTAATGACCTGTAAGTTCGGCAATTAGTGGTTTTCTCCCGCCATCCGGGCAAAGCTATAAACTCCGGCTGTAGGTCTGTCGCTAAAAATGGGTCAAATTCCAAAATCCTCTTCCCCTGATAACGATAACCAACGCACACCTTTATTTCACTAAGCGAATCCAGAACATCAAGTTTCGTCAGAACCAACGCGGTAAGACGGTTGTAACGAACTGCGGCTCGAACCACCCCGGCATCAAACCAACCACATCTCCGTGGTCTTCCGGTTGTTGCCCCATATTCGCCCCCCAGTTCACGCAGTAGCGCCGCCTCATTCGCCTCCAGTTCAGACGGAAATGGTCCGGCACCTACCCGTGTTGTGTATGCCTTTGCCACACCCACCGCTTCCTCCAGCCACAATGGACTTATCCCGCTGCCCGTTGCCGCACCTGCCACCACAGTGGAAGATGTCGTAACAAAAGGATAACTACCCAGGTCAATGTCCAGATGAGTTCCCTGAGCACCTTCAAACAGAATCCGTTTATCAGTTCTAAGGGCGCGTTCAAGTACCACTGTTCCATCTCCTACCATCGCCGCGAGGTTTCTGGTCAATGTCCATAGCTCCTGACCCAGTTCCTTAAAAGAAATCGGTTCTGCCCGGTACAACTCCATCAAGCGAAAATTTGCCGCCGCCACATTCCTGCGTAACTTGTCCATAAACAAGTCCTCGTTCAATAAGTCACCGGCTCTAATACCAACCCGGGCATATTTGTCTTGATATGCCGGACCAATACCCTGACCGGTCGTGCCTATCTTTTTCTCTGCCAGCTGCTCCTCCTGCAAACGGTCCAGTGCCTTGTGATAAGGAAAGATTATATGAGCCCGACGGTCAATGAGCAAACGTTTGGTTACATCTTTTCCATTTTTCTTCAGTAATGTCAGTTCATCTTCGAGGCGATAAGGGTCAACAACACAACCGCAACCAATAATCCCCTTGATACGCGGTTGTAATAGACCGGACGGAACCTGATGAAAAGTAAGTTTATACCTACCCCAGCAAACCGTGTGTCCAGCATTCGGTCCCCCTTGAAAACGAACAACAATCTGGGCACCCTGCGCCAGAAAGTCAACTATCTTGCCCTTACCTTCATCACCCCACTGGGTTCCGATTACTACCAGGTTAGGCACAATTCCCTTGTTGTTTAAAACTGGTAGGAAAAGGAAAACTTGTAGTTAGTCGTAGGGAAGTCGTAGATGAACTGGTCAACACCGAGGTCAAACTGAAATCGCTGAAATTCAATGCCGCCGCCGACAGTAAATCCTAAGGATTTGAACTTACCCAGACCACGCCGGGTAATGACATCCCAGAAACTGTAGTGGTAGGTGCCCTGCCCTTCGCGCTCGAACACAACCCCACCTCTTTGACCGGTGATGTCTTCAAAATAACCGGCGCGCAGAAAACCGGCGACCGGTCCGAAGCGCGCTCCGGCTTCAACACCGAGACTCTTCCAGGCATCACGCCATTCGCTGGAGAGCTGCTGGCTGAAAGGTTTTGTGGAATCGGAAAACGCACCAACCAGAATCTTGGAAATTTCCGGCGTAATGCAGAGAGAAAAGATTTCATGTTTTAAGGGGTAATATGCTAAACCCACCCGTAGCATCCGCGGCAACGGGTCCGATTCACCAGAAGAGGTGTAAGAGATATTCGGACCAAGGTTTGCCACCGCCAATCCCACAGAGAGAAAGTCAAACGGTTTGTAAAGGGCACCAGCATCAAACGCCCAGGTAATGCCGGTTCCGCCTTGCTCAATGCCCAGTTCGGGCATGGCTTTCCATACCCAATCAGGAACCAAAAAAGAGTAGATTAGCTTGGCAGACAATCCCACACCTAAATTGGGCAAAACCGGAAACCCATATGCCAGGGTCGGTGCCAAATCAAAAGTTGTGTATCGACCAAGAAAATCACCCCGCTCGTTTATTACATCGGTTTCGCCCGTTGTAAGATAAATAATATTCAAACCCGCAGTTCCCCGTTCCTGAAGACTGTGCGCCATACCGAGATACTCATAATACATCCCGGGCCAGAGTCCAGGCAACCAGTTGCAGTGCATCAATGTTGCATTTGTTCCCTTAAGGAATGCCAACCCACCCGGGTTATAATAAACACTTGAGGCGTCATCGCTGATTGCAGTAAAGGCGCCGGCAAGTGAGGTGGGCCGCGCGGCGGGCCAAATCATTAAAAATACCGCACCGGGATTCTGACTGGCATAGAGTCCTATCGGGCTGACACTGAGGACCAATACCAGCCAGATAATTCTTCGTTTCATTGCAATACCTCCTTAAACATAACTACATTAAAAGTATAAATAGTTACCTGCTATGGTCAACAATTACCGCACAATAAGAAACTTATCGCGTACCGTTACACTCTCCCCTTTCCCATCAAGATAAAAACTTTTTGCCCGCAGACTAAATAGGTAAACCCCATTGGGCAAAAGATAACCATTTTCGTCTCTTCCATCCCAAGCAATCTGGTTGTAACCAAAACTAACCGCAAAATCTCCCAGATTACGAACCAACCTGCCGTTTAGTGTATATATCCGGATTTGAACTGTTCCTGGTTGACTTGCCACGAACCCAAACACCGCACCGTTTTTTACCGGATTGGGGTAAACAGCGACCGAATCAATTCGAAGAGTCGTGGCAAAAAGCGGCTTCAGGATTAGTTTTGCTATTGTCCGGTTAAGAAAGTTGTCGGCAACAACCACGAATAAAGTCTCAGTTGCTTTGCTTAAACTCAACTCAATATGCGCACGAGCCGTAGTATAAGAACTGTCGTCAAATTCGAACCGGTCACTTATATCAACAGCCGATTGTGTTCGATTAAGATAAAAGTGAGGCGCCATACCGGGAACCGGGGCAATCAAAATCCCCGATTGGTCCTGGGCAATAATATCAAGTTGTAAATTTGCTGGTACAGCAGCACTGTCCTGTAACTGACGTCCCCGATAAGAGAAATCAATCTCGGGTCCATTATAATCACCCCGGTTCGATATACTGTCATAAAATGGAATGTTATATTTAACCAAGCCAAGATTAACCGATTCGCTTCTGACTTGAGCGCTGTACCGACACGAATTGGCAAGCGGTGCATAATAGCCATTACCGGCAAAAACGGTGTCGAGCGGAATACCAGCCGGGAAAATGCCTTCACAGTAAAATCTACCATCTTTTACTCGGAAAGTCCCCCTTGCCAGTTCCGGCCCAGAAAGAAAGTAGTTTACAACCCCCACTGGTGATTCATAGTACCGGTGCCGCAATGGACCAAAAAGCCGCCATTCAGCATCAGCATCGGTTAATTCAACAATCGTCCGAGCCCGAAACACTTTACCAGGGTGCAGTGTTTCTGGGGAAATATGCAAATTCTGAGTGGACATCGTAGGCAGTTTGAGGACCGTTGCCGGGTCGCCAAAGAGATGATAACTCCGGTCAGTTACCCAGGCTTTAAAGAAACAGTAGCCTATAGTCCTTATGCTTTCGGGCGGAAAAAACAGTGGTGTCAATAGATTGCGAGCAAAGACAAGATTGTTTCCGGAAGGTGTCGCGGTTGACGCCGCAACCGTTGCCACCGTCCCGCCGTTCATTCGAACCAGCTCTTCGGCAATGCATTCGGACCGCGTATCATCAAATCTCCCAACCGAACAACTACCCAGAAAACAGAACGGAACTCGATTTTGATTGTCGATGTCCGAAACGCGGGTTACAGTGAAAACCTCTTCATGCGTAAGCGAGTAAGGTGAACCATGACCGAAAAATACCCAGATTAACGCCCCAATGTTCAACTGGCGGATAAGTTCGTTGTTTGCCTGGGGTTTACTTTTGGGACCAAGAAATGGAAATTCTGTAAGATACACCTTTACCGGGTCCAGCCGATTTTCCGCCAGTGCTGCTATACCTTCGCACTGCTCAATATGTCGGAAGCGTAGTTCGTCGGGCCGGTCCGGATAACGCTGATACTCGTCATCAGCCATTAAAAGAAATCTTCTTGTCCAGTATCCATTACTCCTGATTTCATACTGCACCAATTTGTCAACAAATTGCCTGAATTCACCCTCACTTCTTGCACACACCCGACCGAGAATGATATCCGGGCTCCCACCTTCGCCCTCTAAATCGGCATACCAAACATCCTGCGCCAGCGCGCTGCGGTCACCGGCATCAGGCACAAGCCCGAATCCAAACTCATAAGCAGGAACACCCGGCGGCTGGACTCTGTTAAGGTTGTTTTTATAATCATATGTCCCATCACCAACTAAAAGGGCATAAACCGGACGTTTAATCCGAAAGAAGCGTTTGATTGCTCCGGGCTCCTCCAGACCAAAACCAAAGTCGTCGTAAATTTCCTGAAGATTAACCACCCGAACCCGGGCATTGGGAATACCGGCAATTCGATTGGAACGAAACCGCGCCAGTTCCTGCGCCGATTGCATTAATTCTGACGGCGTTACTATCCAGTAATCAGCCAGAAATGTTTCACTCCATAGAAAACCGGGAGTTTTCAGTTCCATAGCCTTGGGTTTCAAAAACTGCTCCGGGGTCGCAACAACAAATTCGGTCCATCCCAGCAACCGTCGGCTGAACACCACACTGTCACCCCGTTTTTCCAATCCTAAACACACCGCCGGGACGTAAGGGTCAGTTACATCAAAAACTACCGGCACCGTGCTCGCATCCTGAATTAAAAATCGGCAGTCACCAACCGTATCAACAAAAAAGTTGCACGGACCGGCAAACAGCGACAATCGACAAAAATATTTGACCTCAAGGTAGTCAAGATAAACTTTCTTTTCACCGCTGCCGCGCAGTTCAATTGCTAATTGATTATCCCGAAAAGGCACCGGTCCAATCGAGTCAATAGAGAAATCGTAGGGGCTCGGGTAAGAACTGGAACCAAACTGAAAATTCCCAATTGCCCTGCCGTTTAAGCGAATGGTTATCTCATTACCCGCTGATGCACTGTAAAGCCGCCCGGAAATCTCCTCAATCTGTATCGGATAGTTAAGACCAAGAGCGCAGGTGAATCGGGCAACCGAAACATCCGCCGCTTTGAATATCTTTGCCCAGACCCACATTAATCCAGCTCGGGCTGGACACTCCAGGTCAAGCTCTTGATGAAGCATAACCCCGCCGGATTGTAAAATCGGCGTTCCTGTGGTATCAGGCCCAAAACCGCGACGCATCCTCTTCCCTGAACCACTCCAGGTTAGCCAGTAAACATTATCCCTAATGTACAAATTTTTCACCCAGACCGAACATTTGTTAACCCAGTGGTCCGGTGCCAATCCATAAAAGAGTATCGTATCGTGAAGGTCAAACCTTCCGTCATCATCACCGGTAACGAAAATTGCCACTGGTTGCAAAGAATCAGGATAAGGACCATTAGGTTCGTGTTCCCCAACTGTCCAAAGGGCAAGCGCCTGCGGGTCTAAACCATTTATCGGCACACCAGCCCGAGCAAGCTCGGCACCAGTAATTCGGTAAATGCCCGTGGTACCGACTTTAATTTTCAACCATTGACGAGCACGTTGGTAAGGGTTGTTGGTAAGACGACTTGATTTCAACTTCCAATTCAACGCCTCTTCGCCATTCAGAAGCATTCCGCCAATAAGTCCATCAAGCGGGTCAGGAAGAGAATTGACCTCGGGGACCGCCTGGAACTTTACCACCACCTTAATCTCATCAAACCAGACCAATTTTCTTTTCACGGGCTGATACTGAGCCGGATAAATCTTCAAAGTTATAAACCGCACATCGCGTAGCACCTCAATCTGCCCAATCTCTACAACCGAATCTGGATACACTGCAGGGCTATCTTCTTCCCCAGCGCGCCAGACCGAATCGGCTTCAAATAGAACATAAGGAACCCGCCTAAGGGTAAAATTTTCTTTTACACCGCCCGTCTTTGCGTTGAATTCTACCCTTACACCGCCGCGCTGGGGCAAACCGATGCGCACAACCTTTGCCGGCAGGTCATAACTGCCAAGAGATGCGATAGGCTCGGCGTCAGGAAACTCAATCCGGCCCCAATTACCATCTTCGTTTTGCACCAGTTCCCCGGGTCGATAAACAAACGAAACCCCGTGCTCGTCGGAACTTAGAATCTGAATGTCCGCTTTAAGACTGACCGGGAACAAAATCAGTAAAAACCATATTGTTCTAAAATAGAAGCGCACCAATGTAAAGTAGTTTATTTCAATATGACAACAAGTCAATTTTAAGAGCCCTCTCTGGTTCTATAACGACAATTGCGCTATAAACCCTTCTTGACTCATTTAATTGAAACTCTATACTCATTTTGCAAATGGCAATTCACCCCAAATACCGCAACCTATTAAAGGCACTTCTTTATCTTTGCCCGGCATTGCTCATCCTGCTCATCTTCCGAATTTTCCCGATTTTACTGTCGGTTCGTATGAGTCTCTACGATTGGGGTATGGCAGGACCCCGTGCCTTCCTTGGCTTGGGTAATTACATTTCCGTACTTAAAGACCCGCTTTTCTGGAAGTCACTTTTGAACACGCTCTGGTATGTTCTATTTGAGGTACCGGCAACGCTACTTTTATCACTTTGCATCGCCCTGTTACTCAATCAACGGATTCGGGGATTAAGCATTTACCGAACAATTTATTACCTGCCTGTTGTTACTTCCATCGTTGCCGTTTCGGTGGTGTGGAAGTGGATATTCCATCCCGACCGGGGCGTACTCAACTATCTATTATCACTTATCGGCATCTCAAACATCCGCTGGCTTCAAGACCCCCGGGGGATTTTTGAGTTAATATTTGGACCAACAGTTGCTCACTGGCCCTACGCCTTGCGCGGTCCATCTATCGCCCTTTGTTCACTGGTCTTGATGGGCATCTGGAAGGCTCTGGGCTACAACATCGTGATATTTCTTGCTGGATTGCAGAACATCCCTCAAACCTATTACGAGGCAGCGCGAATTGACGGTGCTTCACGATTCAAAACCTTCTGGAAAATCACCCTGCCTTTGCTTTCGCCGACAACTTACTATGTGTTGATTATGAGTTCAATCGCCGCATTTGAAACCTTTGCCCAGGTTTGGATTATGACCGGACCACCACCAGGTGGTCCACTTCATACAACCAAAGTGGTAATGTACTACTTCTATGAAAACGCCTTTGAACTCTGGCGCCTGGGTTACGGTGCCGCAATTGCCTTCATCGCGTTCCTCATAATTCTGGGTCTTACCATCTTACAAAGGGTATTTTTGGAAAAGAGGGTTCATTATGGTTAAACCCCGCAACCTGCCGGTGCATCTCTTATTGATTGTAGGTAGCGTTGGAATGCTTCTACCCTTTTTCTGGATGGTCAGCACTTCGTTCAAAACGCCGCTCGAAGCCCTGAGATTTCCACCCACCTGGTTTCCTTCGGTCTGGCAGATTTCCAATTACGCTGAGGTGTTCCGGCAGATTCCCTTCTGGCGCTACCTTGCCAATACCGTTTTAATTACTGCGGCCAGTCTCCTGGGAATTTTTCTCACCGGCATTCCTGCCGCCTACGCCTTTGCTCGGTTTCGTTTTCCAGGACGGGAAATCTTATTTATGGGCTTCCTTGCCCTGATGATGATCCCTTTGCCGGTTTACCTTGTCCCATCTTATATGATTCTTTTCAAATTAGGTTGGATTGACACTTATGCAGCAATGATTGTACCCTGGATTGTTAACATCTTTTCCATCTTTTTGCTGCGTCAGCATATTAAACAACTGCCCCAAGATTTATTTGATGCCGCCCGCATTGACGGCTGTTCCGAACTGTGGACTCTACTGCGCATTGTTCTGCCCCTGTGTCGCGCACCCCTGGCGACAATTGCGGTATTCAACACCATCTCCGCCTGGAACTCATTTTTCTGGCCGCTGATTGTTACCAACTCCGACCGGATTCGGCCGCTCCAGGTCGGTCTTGCCTACTTTTCACGGGAACAGTCCACAAACTATACACTTTTGATGGCAGCAACGACCATGGCGATAATCCCCTTAATCATTCTGTTCTTCGCCGCCCAAAAACAGATTATCCAGTCCCAAGCCCGCGCCGGACTAAAAGAGTAAAAGTTGACAATCGCCCAAGATTTGTTACGCTGAATTAATTTAACGAAAGGGCTTGTTTATGACTTTCCACATTTACCTCGAAGGAAATCCGGTCTATCGTGTCAACATCATCGCCGAGAAAATTGTTGACGAAGGTGCCAACTACGCCCTCTACGATGAAAAAGGCGTAAAGGTCGCCGAATTTAAAAAGGAGAAGGTTTTAGGCTACGATGTAAGCGAATACTAATCCTCAGGCTTAAACGGCTCCTCGGCAAAAACTCCATCCTTTTCTTTTATCAACTTAGACACCTTTAATTCTGCCGCAGCAAGTTTTTCCTTACACAACCGGGCGAGTTTAACCCCGCGCTCAAACAGCTCCAGCGACTTCTCCAGACTCAAACTTCCTGCTTCAAGTTCCTTGACAATTTTCTCCAGTTCGGTGAGCGCTTGCTCAAAATCGATTGATTCAACCTCACTGTTTTTTCCTGCCAAATTAAACTCCTTTCATTTTGTTTTTTACCTGACAGTCCAATCTGCCATCGGCAACCCGCACCTTAACTTCATCCTCTAACTGTACATCATCGACCCTCATAACCACACCGCCGTCCGGTTTCTGGCAAATCGCGTAACCTCGGGCAAGTTGCGCAAGAGGACTCAGCGCATCAAGGCTCACTGCTGCCTTTGTCAATCTTGCTTCAAGAGGGGTTTTGATGTTGGAGAACCCTTTATCCAGTCTTGAAGAAAATGTCTCAAGCATTACCCGCCATTGCATCACGCGTGCCACCGGATTCTGCCGATTTAACCGCTCAACCCTCAAATTTAAATCCTGAAAGCAGGTGTTAATCTTCTGGTTTACTACCCGGCTAAACACATTCATTAATAACTCGATTTGGTATTGGGCTTCGCTTAAACGACGGTAAACCAGTTCAAATCCCCGATGCTTTATCAGGGCTTCTATCTCCTGCTCTCGCTCAAAGATAAACTCCTGTACTCTTTCGTTCATCCGGGGCCACAAATCATCAAGCCGCTGCTCAAACTCTTCCCAGCCCCGCGCCACCACTGCCGCTGCGGCAGTAGGGGTTGCGGCTCGAAAATCGGCAACAAAATCGGCTATCGTCCAGTCAACCTCATGACCTATGCCCGTGACCACCGGTACCCGGGAACCGGCAATTGCCCGGGCAACTACCTCTTCGTTAAAGGGCCAGAGGTCCTCCCAGGAACCACCACCCCGGCCCACGATTAGCAACTCCACCTCATCGATGGTGTTCATATCCCAAATCGCCCGCGCAATCTGTTCCGCAGCACCTTCACCCTGAACCGGAACAGGATAAATAAGCACCTTCAAATGGGCATGGTGTAACTCGAGGGTTCGCAACATATCATGAATTGCCGCTCCAACCGGTGAAGTGACAATTCCGATAACCCGGGGTAACTTCGGAATGGGACGTTTTCGCTCCGCTTTAAACAACCCTTCCTTCTCCAGTTTCCGCTTCAACTCCTCAAACGCGCGCTGCAGCGCGCCCAAGCCCTTGGGCTCAATCGTATCAAGAATCAACTGGTATCTACCGTTAGGCACATAAACTTCCACTCGACCGTGCCCGATGATAAGGTCACCGTCCTTCAATTGAAACTTCAACCGCTGCGCTGACTCCCGAAAACAAATCGCCTGGATTTGCGACCGTTCGTCCTTCAAAACAAAGTACAGATGCCCTGAAGGGTAAGCCTTAAAATTGGAGACTTCGCCAACAACCCAGATGTCGGAGAAGTCCGACCTTAAACGGTCGTCAACCATCCTGTTGATCTGATAGACCGAATAAATCTTATTTGCCGGTACCGCTGCCATCGTTAATCATCCTCATTTGGCTCACCCCTTGACCAATTTTTGTAAATACCAATCCGGTTTTGTTAAACCCTTATTTGCCGCTGTAATCGTAGAATCCCCTCCCGGTTTTTCTGCCCAGAAACCCCGCGGCGACCATCCGTTTCAGTAACGGGCAGGGACGATATTTCGGGTCCCCTAAGTCTTCATATAGGACTTCAAGAATCGCGAGGACTACATCCAACCCAATCAAATCTGCCAGTGCCAGCGGACCCATCGGGTGATTCATCCCCAACTTCATCACGGTGTCAATCGCTTCTTTGTCGGCGACACCGGTTTCCAGGCAGAATATTGCTTCATTAATCATCGGCATCAGTACCCGGTTCGAAACAAATCCGGGAGAATCGTTCACCACCACCGGTGTCTTGCCCAGTTCCTTTGATAGACTGACAATCTCTTCAACTACACCTTCGGCGGTCGCTAATCCGCGCACCACTTCAACCAACTGCATCAATGGTACGGGATTCATAAAGTGCATGCCAACAACCTTCTCCGGCCTTTTCGTTGCCGCCCCTAACAAGGTCACCGAAATCGTCGAAGTGTTGGTAGCAAGTATCGTTTCGGCTGGACAAACGCTATCCAGTTTGCGGAACAGTTCGCGCTTCAGTTTCACATCCTCCGTAACCGCTTCCACTACCAGACCACACTCCTGACACGCTTCAACGGTCAAATTTGGCTTGATGCGGGCACGGGTTGTTTCCCCGGCATCAGCGGTCATCTTTCCCTTCTCAACCAGTTTGTCCAGTGACTTTTTTATCGTTGCCAGCCCCCGGTCCAGAAACCGCTGGTCAACATCAACCAGCACAACATCATAACCCGCCATGGCAAACACCTGGGCGATACCAGAACCCATTGTGCCGGCGCCAATGACTCCAACTGTCCGATTTATCATATTGCCTCCTTTTTATTTAAAATTAGATGACCAAAAACAAATGTCAATTAATCCCCCGCCATCGGGAAATCAACTCGACAAGACGACGACCATTTTCCGGTGTAAACCGAAACCTTCCGCCCGGCATCAACACCTCAAGCGCACCGGGTTCTTCGGATTTAAGCCACTTCCCAAAAGACAATGCCGGGCCGGTCAACATTATCCAAACGCCCTGTTCGGGCTCAACAATCAAACCGTCAATCTTACCTTCAGCAATAACAAAACGCGCCTCGTAAATCATCGGTTCTACTCCGACAAGATGCAACCAGCGGTTGGTCTCCTCTAAACGGCAAAAAATGGTATCGCCTATCATCGTCAGTTCAGACATTGACAGTTTTACATCAACGGTTCGGGCATAACCCAAAAAATCCTTTATTTCCTTTCTGCCCTGTGCGACCACCCCTAAACCTTTGACTTCTAAAAAAGGAGTATCGGTCCAGAACCTGATTAGCCGATTATCACTCTGCCGCCCGAGCCCTTGAACAAAACTCCGCACAACACCAAGACCGGAACCACTTCGCCCTTTCCCTTTTTCGTGGAAAACCGGCGAACACGCAAAACTGATGAGTAAAAGGGAAACGATTAGTCCAAAAACAGTTCGAACCATTACTTTTTAGTTTTATCAACATCTTATAACCTGTCAACATAGCCCTCATCGTTCATTACTTCCGGCATCGAATAAACTTAACAGTAAAAAAGGTACAACAGACTGTTATGCGTCTATTTTCCCCCGCTCCAAGTTTGACTATCGCAACTTACCGGCTATCCTTACCTTCTATGGTTAAGGTTTGCGTTTTGTTTGCTGCGGGCATAAACTGCGACCAGGAAACAGTGTATGCGTTTGAACTCGCCGGCGCCCATGCCGAAATAATCCACATCAATCGGCTAAAAGAAAGACCCGCACCTCTCGACCAGTACCACATTCTTGCCATCCCCGGTGGTTTTTCTTACGGCGATTACATCGCCTCGGGCCGGGTCCTGGCAAATGAGTTAAAACACCACCTTGCCGCTGAAATCTGTAAGTTCTTGGAAAAGGGCAAACTCATCCTTGGCATCTGCAATGGGTTTCAGGTACTGGTCAAATCCGGACTCCTGCCCGGCTTTGAAAAGCCTTTTGAACGCCAGACCGTAACTCTTGACACTAACGATTCAGCCCGTTACGAAGACCGCTGGGTTTATCTAAAAACCGAAAATTCACCCTGTGTGTTCACCGCAAACCTTCCGGAAATAATCTATTTGCCCGTTGCCCACGCCGAAGGCAAGTTCATCCCGGGCTCCAGCCAAATATTAAAGCAATTGAAAGCCAACAACCAGATTGTATTCCGCTATGTTACCGCCCGAGGTGAAGAAGCAAAATATCCTGATAACCCGAACGGTTCGGTGGAAGGAATTGCTGGCATCTGTGACCCTACCGGCCGAGTTTTCGGCTTGATGCCCCATCCAGAACGCTACATCAGGATTGAGCACCATCCCCGCTGGCATCGGGAAAGTTTGACAAAACCGGATGGAATTGCCATATTTGAGAATGCGGTGCAGTATGTCAAAAAGAACCTCTAAAAGAAACACGCCCACAAGAATTACCGACCATCCAATCTTACAGTTCAACCGGGGTCGCGAAATAACCTTCTTTTTTGAGGGTGAGCCGATGAAAGGTTACGAAGGGGAAACGATTGCTGCCGCCCTGGTTGCCAATGGCGTTAAGGTATTTCGGTACAGTGAAAAACACAAGCGGGCTCGGGGATTCTTCTGTGCCGTTGGTAAATGCTCCTCCTGCTTAATGGTCGTTGACGGCAAACCCAATACCATGGTTTGTATGGAACCACTGCGGGAAGGGGTGCGCGTTGAACGACAACGCGGAAGGGGAAAGATATGAGCAATATCATAGATGGCGGCATCGTGATTGTTGGCGGTGGCCCTGCCGGACTATGCGCAGCAATAACTGCTGCCCAGCTGGGCGCACCGGTCACTTTAATCGATGACAACCCACGGCTTGGCGGCCAGTTGATTAAACAGACCCACAAATTCTTCGGTTCAAAAAGCCATTACTGCGGCATCCGGGGTATCGACATCGCCACCCTTCTTGAGCAGCAACTTTCCGCCACACCAACAAAGGTTATCCTCAATACAACCGTAATCGGACATTTTAAACCGAATATCCTCGGGCTTGCCAATCAACACACCTTTACAAAACTTTCCTATCAACGGCTAATCGTCGCCACCGGTGCCAGCGAAAATACCATCCTGTTCGAAAACAACGACCTGCCCGGAATTTACGGTGCCGGTGCAGTCCAGACCTTGATGAATGTGTTCGGGATAAGACCGGGCAAAAATGTTTTGATGGTTGGCTCAGGAAACATCGGGCTCATCGTCTCCTATCAACTGCTCCAGGCGGGTATCAATGTGAGCGCAGTAATTGAAGCACTTCCTAAGATTGGCGGCTATCATGTTCATGCTGCGAAACTTGCCCGTTTAGGTATTCCCATACTCACTTCCCACACAATTAAGGCGGCGATTGGCAAAGAGTATGTTACTGGTGCGGTCATCTGTCGGGTTGATAAAAACTTCAAACCTATCAAAGGCACCGAAAAAAGATTAAAAGTTGATACAATCTGCCTTGCCGTTGGATTATCACCTTTAGTAGAAATTCTCTCTCAGATTGGCTGTGAGATGGTCTTTATTCCTCAACTGGGCGGACAAGTTGCCTGGCACAACGAGAATATGGAAACAACCGTTTCTGGCGTCTATGTTGCTGGTGACGCCAGTGGCGTTGAGGAAGCGTCCACCGCCATGCTTGAAGGTAGAATCGCCGGTGCCCACGCTGCTGCCACACTCACCGGGAAGTTTACAGAAGCAGAAGCCATCATTAACCAGGCGAAATTTGAACTGGCTGCCATCCGCCAGGGTCCTTTTGGTGAAAAAGCGGCAAAAGGCAAGGAAAAAATGATGCAAACGGTCCGTTAACATACCGGACTGGAATGAAAACCAAACCTGCCAAAAGTACGATTCCAAACCAGCCGAGTAACCGTTTTGTTCCCGCGGTCCCCTATCTTGTCCTTGTCGCTGCGGTAATCTTATTCTTCTGGGAGATTTTAACCCGCCAGAACTTCCTCTGGGAGGACATCCTTTATCAATACTACCCGTTCCACTTCTTCCTCTTTAAAAATCTGCGCCAGTTTAATCTCCCGCTCTGGAACCCCTATATGTTTGCCGGAATGCCGTTTCTTGCCGACATCCAGACCCAGGTCTTTTACCCGCTCAACTGGCTCTTCGCCTTTATCGCCAACACGAACCAAAACTATGTCTTCTGGCTGGTCGAACTCAAATGCATCATCCATCTGTTTCTCGGCGCACTCAGTTTTTATCTTTTAATGCGGGAGTTAAAACTTTCCCGCTATTCAGGCGTTCTTGCTGGTATTACATTTGGCTTTTCCGGATTTATGGTCAGCCACATAATCCACCTTACTATCATCAGCACCTTTGCCTGGTTCCCGCTCATTCTGCTATTTTTTTATCGCACCTTGTTCCAGCGCCGTTTACTTGATGCCAGCGCCACCGCCCTCAGCCTCGGACTTGCCAATCTCGCGGGTCATCCCCAAATGACCCTGCACATTGTCTATGCCCTTTGCCTACTGTTTATTTTATACCTCCTATTCAACTGGCGCAGTGAACTTCCCTATCTGTTTAAAAACCACATCCCGCTTTTCCTTTTGACAATTTTTCTTGGTTTTGCCATCTCCGCCGCCGCTTATCTTCCTGCCTATCGTTATTCTATCCATACCGTTCGGGAAATGATGACCTATGCCGAGGCTACCGAAACATCATTACCACCCTGGTTTTTCATTACCATTCTCATCCCCAAATTTTTCGGCAGTATTGCCGGTGGCGTTGAAGAAACCGCGCCCTTCTGGGTTGACCCAGCACGCTACACCTACTGGGAAACCTGCCTCTATGTTGGCGTTATGCCGCTCATCCTTGCCGGAATCGGAATTTTTTTCAATCGCAACAAACTGCGCTGGCAATTTCTAATTCTTGCCTTTGTGGCACTCCTATTTGCTTTGGGAAAGTTTACACCGCTTTACCGATTGGCTTTCAACATCTTTCCCGGCTTTGACCGATTCCGAATACCAGCCCGGTTTGTCGACCTGTTCACTGTCGCAATCGCCTTTCTTACTGGACTTGGTATGGAGGTTCTGGTCAAACCCAATCCCAAGCCTGACTTTAAATCCAATACCCTGGGGTATAGACTCCTAATTCCGGGATTAACTGTCCTCGTTTACGGCGTAGCAATTCTATTTCTGCTCATCACCGGCTTGCTCGTGAAAATTTTCCCGCCTCTTCAAGACCCAGGTCTATTTCGCAACAGCCTGACCCAGACCGGTGTGATGTTCGGATTCGCAAGCATCGGGCTATTGTTAATCTTCCTGATTAAGAACTCGGCTAAATACCGAACGATACTTTTGAGTTTACTGGTCGGTCTCACATTTTTCGACCTTTATACATTCGGCAGGCGGTTCAGTTTGGGTACAGTTTCCCCTGAAGAGTTTTATCCACCGCGCCCTTTTATCAAGACACTCATCGAAGAGCATAAGAACGAACCGTTCCGCATCAACGCCCGAGCCGGACCCTATATGCTCCTGCAACGCAACGAAGGTTTGCTCTGGGAACTGGAGTTACTCGAAGGTTATACACCGTTAAAACTTACCGACTATGTTACATTTGACATTCCGGTTAACCGGCGCAACGACCTGTTAAATGTCCGCTACCAGATTCACATCGACTCGGTGCGCGGTACAATGAGCCTGGTGCCAAATCCAACTGCTCTGCCTCGCTACTGGCTTGCCGACTCTTTCATTGTCATCACCGACCGGACAACAATCCTTAATCGCCTTGCTGATACCACCTTTGACTTTCGCCGGGTTGCAATTCTTGAAGAAAAACCCGACTTCAATTTTGAACAGTCATCCCAGCCGAGCCTTAATTTCGCTACCGACTCCACCCAGAAAAAAAGTATTACGGCAATAAAACGCACAAGCGAGCGCATAGAACTTATGGTCGAAACCGACAAACCGGCAATCCTCTTGTTTTCCGAAATCTACTATCCTGAATGGAAGGCGACCATTGATGGTAAACCGGCAAAACTGGTGCGCGCGGATTACTGTCTGCGCGCCCTGCCCCTAACACCGGGCAAGCATAAAGTTGTAACCTGGTACGACCGCACCGGTGTCAATCTGGGCATCTTCATCAGCAAACTTGCCTTTCTTGGAATCGTCCTCATCTTCTTTGTTACCCGCCCGCGGCCTAAACCATTATCAACGAAAGTAAAGTACCGCCACAACACTTAACAACCACAAAACAATATCGATAATAAGCGGCACATCGGTAAACAAAACCTTTTCCGGTGCGCCACCCTCCTCCTTGCGATAAACGAGGTAAAGGTAGCGATAAATCCCATATAGGACAAATGGCACGGTCAATATCAGGTTGTGGGTGCCAAATTTATGGACCGTCTCGGGAGCAATTGTATAAAGACAGTAGGCGATAACAGTTGAAGATGTTGCCACGGCAATCATCTGGTCTAAAAGTGTCTCCGAATATTTGCCCAGCACACTGCGATGCGAAATCCCGCCGCCTTCAAGATAGAGCAGTTCGTGCCGGCGCTTTGCCAGCGCCAGAAACAGGGCAAGGAGAATAGCGCAGACAAAAAGCCAGGGTGAAATCTGGACCTGAACCAGATATGTACCGGAAATTGCCCGAATCGCAAAACCAGCAGCAACAACCATCACATCCAGAACAACAATCTTCTTCAGGTGTGTCGAATATGCCAGTTGAAGAATAAAGTAACCAAGAATCAAAAGGCCAAAACGGCCGGATAAGGCAAAACCGCCCCCGATTCCGAGAATTACTATCACTACCGCAACAATACCGGCGGTCCCGGGCTTTAACTCACCGGCAGCGATGGGTCGGAACTTTTTCTTGGGATGGGAACGGTCATTCTCCCGGTCCAGAATGTCGTTGATGATATAAACTGCACCCGAAATTAAACAGAAGGCGACAAATCCGGCAAATGTCTCGAGCAGTTTTATCAGATTGAAAAGATTCTGGGAAAAAATTAAAGCGGCAAAGACCAAAAGGTTTTTAACCCACTGTTTGGGCCGCATCGACTTTACAATTGCCCGCAACATATTGATTAGTTTTACCGGAAACGCGCTAACTGTCAATTTATTCCCTGATGGCTAAAATTATCAGAGCTTGATACGCCGGACAATCTGATAGAACCGATTGTTGTCTCGTGACAACTCAACAAAATCCTCGGTCGGGTTAACATCCACCCAGAACAGAGCTTCACCCTCAAAACTTATCGAATCTGAAGGAATTTCAAAGGTCAAAATCCTCAACTGTTGGGGAGTTAGATTCAACTGTAGTGCACCCACCAGAGTATCGGTAAGCAGGATACCATTCAGATAAAACCTGATACGACAACCAGGTTCGCCCGAATAACTACGATTACCTATATTACGCAGCCACAACTTTACCATCAACCGCTCACCCAATCTGATTGAACCCGGGGAAATCTGAACGCTCTCTATCGCCAAATCGGGCCTGCAGCTCGCTGACCGCTCATAGATAAAAACGGGCTGCACTCCAACATTCAACCTCAACATGCCATCGGCATCCGCTTCAACCATCTTTACCGCCGGATTGTCATCATAAGCAAGGTGTATTACCTCAAGCGTATCACAGCCCACCGGCAGTGTTATCAGAACTGTGTTAACTGTATCCTTATCGGTAAATTGATTACGCCAGACAACCCAGACCCGTTTGCCGGTTAAAGGCTGCTCAAACTCATAAATCCGCACCGAATCGTCCCGGGCATCACCTGAAATCACCCTGCCATTACACCGTTTGCCTCTTAGAATGCGAAATGTTTGAGCAAGAGCATAGTAACCTGGTTTGGGTTGAAAGCGCGCATTGAGCAAACCGTAACTACCCTCAACCAAATTACCCCGCGTCAGAAATGAGTAAAAGCAGATTCGGTCATAGCCACCACCCGGCAACGACTGGCTACCACATGTCGCCACAAACGCTTTAGCCAAGCGGTTTGCCTGCTCTCTTTCCCGGTACTTACCGTTTGGTCCAAAAGAAGGGAAGCCGATTTCGGTTATCCACAGTTCACTGTAATCACCGTTTGCGTGCATCACCGTCCGCAAACTCTCGACCTGCATCTCAAAGAGATTGGCATCAAAACCCCAATCCTGATAAGGATGGAACGACACCCCACTCCACAACTTTTTCGGTACCAGGCGATAGCAGTAACTGAGCATCTCTTCGGGTGCAATTCTCGTAAAAATGGACGGTTGCGTTGCCACCAGTGAGCCAATCAGCACCTTAGCCTGACCCTGGCTTATTGAATCGATTACCGTGGCTGCGACCTCAACCAATCGCGCATAAAGTGAACACAACCCCTGCCGGTTATCAGCAATATCGTAATGAAACTGCGGCGGTTTCCAGAACCTTGCTGTATCGTTTGGTTCATTCCATACTTCATAAACATCAATCAGTTTTAGCGTATTGTAGTAATGTCGCACAACACCCTCAACATACCTTGCCCAGTAATTTGAAGGGTGCCACACATCTAAAAACAGGTTCCGGGGTGGACTGAACTCCGGAGCGTCAAACCGGGTACCTGCCCAAGTTGCACTGTAATCAAGAATCCCGATTACCTTACACCCCATTTTTCGGATCGAAAAGAAAACCGCGGGGTCTAATCGGGTAAAGTCAAAATCGGCACTGGAGTCAGGCCAGACCCAATTCCAGACGAGGTCAATTCGGTCCAGGTAAACACCCGCATTCTGTACCAGTTGGGGAACATTCCGTTTGCGGGCAGCAGTTGTGTCGTATGCCGCAATCTCCGCCCCCCAAAAACCACTGTCAATGGTCTTCATCACCCCGTACACCCTCATACACAAATCCGCTGAATCCGAAGCAAAACCGCTCAACAACCTGCCGTATTGATAAGGGTTGCGTTGGTCGTAGTAAAACCGAATTGAGTCTGGTTCGGCACCGGTGAACCTGAACTCGTAATGCTTACCCCGCGTGAAAGAATATCGCCCGCTCCATTTTTCAAAACGGACCCAATTTGAGTTTCGGTTCTGGACCGCGGTACCCCACATCACCTTCTTTTCGCCATCCCAGACCTCGAGCCGAACCCTTCTACCTGCGCTCCTGGCAACCGCAAACAACTCAACATACACCAGACTGTCAAAGTTACAGGTAATTGTCTGGGAAACATAACCGTTAGTACCACTGCCCTTTATCCAGCCTGACCAATCAGCACGCACCGGCATCACCTCATACGACTTTACCATACCAGACAATTGAGTGCAGAACCCAACCATTAACGCCAATACAGTTCCCCAGCTCCGTGTCATTTCCTGTCCCCGCTATCCGACAGCACTACCTCGCTGCTGAAAAGTGCTAAATTACGAGCGGTCTCCACACCCCAATTGTAGAAACCAGAAATTCAGGGTCAAGGTGAACTAACCCTGCTCAATGGTTGCTGGTAATTGCACATATCCAACCCCAATTTTCTAACTGGCAAACTGTTTCCTCTGGAGATGAGAAAGAAACACAGTAAAGCAATGAGAACAGACCCCCTGCTTCTAATTATGGTATTAGCCCTGATACTACCCCAGGAACCGCAGCAAGGTATGCCCCGGGCTTGCCCGGTAAAACTCCCCAACCTATCTAAAACCGGTCAGTTGTGTGACAACCTAAAAATTCCGCCGTTAATTTTAACTCCAATTTGAATCATATTTAAATAACCAGAACTGGGCTTAAACCGGGCACCGCTCGTATAACCGCTTCCGGTTTGCCTCAAGCAGTTGGGGTTCTACACCCATAAAAGTCGCGGCATCAACAACCCGGGATTTTGCCTCTTCTCTCAAAGCATTAAGCCACTCTTTACCCGCCTCAGAACGCAGAAGGTGATGGTCAATAATGAGGAGTCCAGTAGCCTGTGCGAGCCGGACACCATTGGCAAAAGCCCGCGCCCGGGTCTCTTTATCCAAAACCGAGAGATAAATCGGTGGTCCAGCAACAAAAACCACATCGGGTTTCCAGGCGATTATTGCATCAACCGACGCTTCGTCAAGCAACTGAATGTCTGAACCGTGGACAAAAACTTCAACACCATCCCTCACTCTGGTCATCATCACCCTACCCCGACCTTCAGTTCCATGCTGAACCGGCAGAGAAAAACTGATTTCACCAGCGTTTTTGGCATCGGCTTCAACCACCCTTTCCCCCAGAGTCTGCGCAAATGTGCAAAACCTCTCCTCCATCAAGCGGGTGTTGCCGGTTCGACCCTTAACCCAGAGGAAAGCCGCACTCAGTCTGGCTGCAAAATCGGCAAGGCTAATTTGATACGAGTCGGGTTCGGAGAGCGGCGCATGGTCACCATGAAAATGGCTGATAACAACATCGGTTGCCATTTTAACCTCATCGAGAATTCTATCCCTTATACCTGCCGCCTGAGCAATCTCATCCTTATGGGGCGGTAATCCATATCGTCGCGGTGCCAGTGCAACACCCGGGTCAATCAATACCCTTCTACTAACCGTTTCCACGACACAGCACATACTGCGGACACCAAGCGACTCAACGCCCAGAACTCTTATTTTCATCGCCCTTTCAGCATACCGACCTTTTCAGTTTAAGCAACCCTTTCCGATTATATTGACTTCAACCGCATCCCGCATAAATTATTCCCGATGAACCAGGAATCAGATTTCTGTTATATCCGCTCGGTTGACTATCCGGACGGTGCGATACTGCCCAAAAGGGTTGCACGGATTTCGCCTGATGACCGGGGTTTTTACTTCGCAGACGGCGTTTATGAGGTAATCCGAACCTATCAGGGCAGACTTTTCCATTTCCACGACCATCTAACACGGTTTAAGAACAGTTTGCAGGCGGTACGGATTAATCTCCCGGATATAGACCGTATTGAGCAAATTTGCTACGAACTGCTCCGCTATAACAACCTGACTAATGCCGATGCCTTTTTTTACATACAGGTAACACGCGGTGTCAGCCCCCGCAACCTTCTTTTCCCTTCGCCCGCGCCGACGCCCACCCTATACATTTCAGTAATGCCCATCACGCCACCAATTGCCGAACGAAAAGATGGCATTAAGGTTATCACTGTCCCTGACATCCGCTGGCACCGCTGTGACATCAAGGCGATTGGACTCTTGCCCAGCGTCCTTGCCCGTCAGGCTGCGGCTGAAGCCGGTGCCCAGGAGGCGCTCTTTGTTCGCGATGGCATTGTTACTGAAGGCACCCACACCAATCTGTTTGGCGTTAAACAGGGTACGGTTATCACCCATCCCCTCAACAACCATATTCTGCCCGGTGTCACCCGGATTGTTTTATTAAAACTTTGCGCCCGACTTCAACTACCGCTTCGTGAAACAACGCTTACCGAATCCGAGCTGTACCAGCAGGACGAACTGTTTGTCACCAGCACCACCTGGGAGGTGGTACCGATAGTTGAGGTTAACACGAAACCAATCGGTTCTGGTAAACCCGGTCCGATAACGCGCAAATTACAAGAAGAGTTCGGAAAATATGTCCGGGAAATCGTCGAGCAAAGCAATTCCGCTTGACCGCTTACTTACAATCGGCTACACTCATTCTGCTATGAAAACCCCAAAAGTATTACTCCTCCTCACTGTACTTCTGGTTGCTTCTGGTGCCAGCCAGATTCCCTTACCAAATGCCCCAGACTGGAGTTCCATTGACACTGACTACTCGACCGGCGGTGCCTTTGCCGATATCGACGGCAATGGCTATCTGGACTTTTGCATTTCCAATGGTAACGATATGGCAGCGAACTCCAACTCGGTCTATTTCAATCAAAATGGCATCCTGGAAACTATTGCCTCCTGGCGGTCATCAGACCGGGGCTATTTTGGCCACTGCTACACCGGTGATATTGACAACGATGGTGACCAGGACTTTGCGGTCGCTTATCTTGGCGACTATACGAGCCCGAGCGAACTCCGCGTCCGGGTTTACCGTAACACCGGCACCGGCCTTGAGTCACTTCCCTTCTGGAAGGCAAAAGACTCGGTCTCTTCGTTTGACTGCTGTCTTGGCGACTTTGACCTTGATGGTGACCTTGACCTTGCCATCAGCGCCGGTGATGCCTATCGGCGCCAGATGGACCGGGTGCGGATTTACCGCAACAATCACGGCGCATTCGACACCCTGCCCTGCTGGTACGCTAAACTGGACACCGCTTCGGATGCAATCCGCTTTGCCGATATCGACAACGACGGCGACCTTGACCTGTTCGTGGGCCACCAGCGCAAGGTGGTAATGTACCGCAACAATAATGGCTCTTTTGACACGGTTCCTCAATGGGTTGTGCGCCGGGGAATCGGCTGGGTTCTGCGTCTGGAACTCGGCGATTACGACCAGGATGGTTATCTTGACCTTGCTCTTGCCGCCAATGACCAGCTTGGCGACCCGAACTGCATCAAAGTTTTCCACAACAATCAGGGTACGCTCGATACGGTTGCCGCCCTTACGATGCAAACCCGAGGGACATCACTTTACTCCTCCTGCGTTGCCTGGGGCGATGTAAATGGCGACGGATTTCCTGAACTGGCAGCCGGTGGCTGGTGGAAACCGGTTGTGGTCTATCTCAACCGCGGTGGCATTCTTGACACACTACCAACCTGGTCCTGGCAGCCCTCTAATCCGAACAACCTTGTTTGTGAAGCGTTGCTCTGGACCGATGTGCGCAACCGCTTTCTCGTTCCCATTATTGAGCGCCAGAATGGCGATGGTATCCGAAAACTTTTTAACCTTATGAACCGACCGATTCAATTTCTCGACAGCGTGAAGATTAACGATTCAATTGTCCCGATTTCTGCATACTGTTACGACCCCCATCTCGCCTGGTGTAGTTTTGCCACACCTCCACCATCAGGAACCGAAAATGTTGTATTCTACTACCGTTACTCCACCAATCCGGACCTTGCCGTTACCAACTGGGCACAAACTCCAGGCAACCACCTTTTCTTAAACACCACACCCACGGCAATTACGCAAAATCAACAACCAGTCCGACAAAATGTTCGCACCATTTCTGTCAAACCCAATCCCGCGTCCGGACCGGTCCTGCTCACAACTTCCGGACCAACACCATCAACCATCGAAATTTATTCTCAGGACGGCAGACTAATAGAAAAACTGTTTATCAAGCAAAGTTCCAAAGTCTGGTACAATCGCAAACTGCCCAACGGTGTTTACTTCATCAAGGCTACTGGATATGCACCGGTAAAATTTTTGCGGGTCGAAAGTAAATAAGAGGTGATTATGGCTTCACCCGAACAGATTCCCGGTGAACTGCTCAACCGCATCGCCCGTTTCGGCCGGCTTTACCTCCTTGAAACGGTAACATCAACCAATGATTATGCCTTCTCGCTTGCCGGAAAAAAAGAACCTGCTATCATCGTCGCTCAAAAACAGACCAAAGGCCGGGGCCGATTTCGCCGCCGCTGGTTTGCTGACGAAAACAGCCTGACCTTCTCCCTTTTACTCTTTCCCCAAATAAACCAGTCCACCCTGTCTTTTTCGCCTGCGGCAATAACCCAGATTGCGGGCTTGGCGCTCTGTCAGACCATTGAAACTCTGCCCCTCAACGCCGATACACACTCCTTACCCAAACCAACGCTCCGCTGGCCCAATGATGTCCTCCTTGACGCGAAAAAAGTTGCCGGAATCCTCTGTGAACAACGAAACCAGGCGCTGGTATTGGGCGTTGGTGTCAATGTCAATCAGACATCAATACCCGAAAACCTGCCGGAAGCGACATCCCTTTTTCTCATATACCACCAGCCCATTGACCGGATGGTACTTCTGGAAAAATTTCTCACCAACCTCTTCACCCTTCTGGAAAAATTGCAGCACGACCGGAAAACCATCTGGGATGAAGTCCGTTCCCGCTCCGCAATCATCCATCACCGGGTTGAGATTAAAACCCTGTTGCGTCGTTATGTCGGCACGGTCATTGACATTGATGATGAAGGTCGGGTTATTCTTCGCACCGACTCTGGCAAACTGGCATTGTTCAGCGCCGGTCAGGTTCGTCAACTCCGATGATTCTCACCGTCCTTGTCGGTAACTTTAACACCCGCATCATCTTATGGGATAAAAATCGTATCAAGATGCGGAAAATCGTTCCCACAAACCAGGTGTTAGACCGGCTGAATCGGCTCATCCCTGACCGTGCGCTGAAAGGCGCCGCAATCGCTTCGGTCGTGCCCAAAGTTACCCTGAATTTATATCGCGTCCTATGTCAGCACACCAAAACCTTACTGGTCACCACCCGCACCTCCACCCCCCTGAAAATTGTTTACCGCCGGAAGTTGCTCGGTAGCGACCGGCTCTGTGCTGCGGTCGGTGGCTTTCTCCGGTATCAACAGGACCTGATTATCATTGACTTCGGCACCGCTATAACCTTCAACATCGTCCACTACCAAGAAAAAACATTGCTCGGTGGTCCAATTTTGCCCGGTACCCGGATAATGCTCACCGCCCTTGCTGACCACACCGCGCGGTTGCCGATGGTTAAAATGCAGCCGCGCGAAAATCCAATTGTTAGAACTACCAGCAGCGCCATCCAGTCAGGTGTTTTTAACCTAATCCTCGGTGGCATTAACCGTATAATTGAACAAATCCGCTGCCGGACAAATGTGCGTTATCAGATTATCGCCACCGGTGGCGAAGCACAATTTTTTAGTAAAAAATGTCAACTGATTAACAAAGTTGACCCGGAACTCACCAGTTTCGGGTTGGCTCAAATATACTACTTTAACCGGAGGACAAAATGAATCCCACTAATAGAACAGGTGTCTTTATCGATGTTCAGAATGTTCAGGAAACATTTGAAAGACAGGGTAAAGAGGTTCGTTACGATGCGGTTATCCGTCACATACTGACCACAGGAAACCGGGAACGGGAAAGTTGTAAGTTCGTCGCGTTCGTCCCATTCCGTCGTGACGATGAACGGCGCCAGCGTTTGATTGACGCCCTTTCGTTTCAGGGTTACCGGGTGGTTGCTAAACCGGTGCGCGAAAGACCGGACGGCACAATCAAAGCGAATATGGACATTGAAATCACCCTTGAGATTCTCTCAATGAGTGACTGGCTTGACGAAATTGTCCTTGTAACCGGGGATGGCGATTTTGTCGCTCTTGTCGACTGGCTCTCAAAACGGGGTAAGCGCGTTATATCAATCGGCTTGGGCAGAGGGTTCACCTCAGTTGAATTGATTCGCGCCTGTGACGAATACATTAACCTTGATGAGATTGAAGGAGCGGTGAAGGCACAATTTCCCAATAAGGAGTGGGAACAACCACCGCAGGGAAATCCACCGCCTGTATTATGAATCCGGTTTATCTCGTCCTCGACACCAGTGGTATTCGTACCGCGCTGGCACTGGTAAAAGACGATAAACCGGTTTACGAAACTGCAACCACCGCACCCTATGGCCATAATGAAAAACTGCTCGATTTAATTAAAGAAGCGCTTGACCAGACCGGGCTAACATTAAAGCACATCACCGCAATCGGTCTCACCATTGGTCCTGGTATGTTCACATCCCTCCGGGTGGGATTAAGTGTCGCAAAAGGACTTGCCTTAACCGCAAAACTGCCTGTTAAAGGGGTTAATACACTTTATGCCCTTGCCGCAACTGCGGGTGAACATTCCCGACCGGTGCTGGCGTTAATTGATGCCCGGCGCGCTCAACTCTATGCCGGTTTGTACTATGAAGGCAACGCCCTTTTAAGACCGACAGTTCTCTCCCCGGAACAACTACCAGTAATCATTTCGCAACTCCAGTTGACCACCGCTCCACTCGGGATTGCCGGTGACGGCGCTCCAATTGCTATGCCATTTCTCAACAAACTCGGTATCGCTATTGAGCGTACTGGCGTCCTGTATCCGTCCCCAATTACGGTGGCGCAAATCGCCCGAAAACTCCTTGACCGGGAAGGACCAGACGATATTAACGAACTTGAACCACTTTACCTGCGCCGTACCGATGCCGAATTAAAACGGGCTGGTACCGGTTAAAGCACCGCCTGTAACTGTGCAATCACACCCTGATACCCCCAATCGCCAATCAGGGTGTGATACTGATAACCGATGAGGACCTTCAACCTTCCCTCAATAATATCCAGTCCCAGTGAAGCAAGCGCCCGACCCTGGAATTTGCCGTTATCCCGGGAAATCATTTCCAGCCGGGCTCCCGGTACAAAAAAACCAAAATCGTTACTTCCTTCAATAAATCCCGCAAGCGTCACCCGGTTCTGAAATCGCCGGTAAACCAACTCCATTTGAGACAAAAAGCCCTTTTCCTGCAGTCGTGCCTCACCCGCAAGCCCTAACCAGCGCACCGCCTCCGGATAAACCCACCCGTAATATCCACTAACACCAAACCAGATGTTCTTCTCCGAAAAAGGCTTGCCGAGAAAACGACCACTGATATCCTTCCAGCCGTTGTTGTCCCCATTATTTGGCCCTGACCCATTGACAACGGTGCCAAACAGCCGGTAATCAAATTCTCCCGGACAGGGCGGAGCATAGGACAAAGTTAGTCCAATATCCCGGATATCACCTGGTTTTAGTACCTCTGAATACAGAAGCGAATAGTCCTCCAGTCTCAAATCCTGCTCCCGGGTTTCGCTCTCAAAATTAAGCGGGGTTTTAAACTGTCCAAGGCGCAGCGCCAGTCCGTTTTCCCACCGGAAATCGACAAAAAGGTCACGCAGATAGAGACGGCTAAAATCAAACTCCATCCGGGCACTAACACCTTTCGCCACCTGACCGTTCAATCCAAAGACCGCCAGCTGTCTTTGAAACTCAAACCCGGTTGTTACCCAGCCCCTATTGTCTATTCCCTCCCAGAACAGGGCATAGGCTTTAACAACGCCATCAACCGTCAATCGGTCCGGTACTACGGTGATTTCCGCATACAAACGGGAATTGGGCTGATACATTACAATTACTGCAACCACCCAGAAAAGAATTGCCCTGCGCCCCACTAAGTCACCTTCTTATCCCAAAACTGGCGGAGGCGGGTAGGAATCGAACCTACCGGTCCACTTATCGCAGACCATACGGATTTGAAGTCCGCCAGGCACACCAGCACCCATCCGCCTCCGCATAAACCGTTAATGCTGGACAATAACCTTCCTTACCTGCTTGCGTCCAGAGTCGTCCACCTGAAGGAAGTATACTCCGGCGGGCAAATTACGAACATCCAGTCTCAATGTTCTTGACCCACTACCACCATCACTGCTGAACACGAAGTCCCATTTCTGTACCAGCGCACCGGTCCGGTCGTACATCCGAAAATTGACATTTCCCAGCGGTGTTCCGGTTAAATGCACCGTCCCCTCGGAACGGACCGGGTTCGGAGCAACCGTTACCGCTGATATCCCGTAAAACCGCTTCGGTTCGGCAACCGCCACACTCTCTTCCCAGACCACAACTTCCGCCCAGAGGGTATCGTTAAACCTTTTTTCATCTTCGGGTAGCTCACTCCATGATGTGACTCTAAATAATCCGCTGCTCTCGGCACGGAAAACACCAAATTCAATGGTATCAACCATCCCAGGTGTAAGATTCAGCCATACACTATCACGATATTCGCCCGGGGTTACAGTTAGTTTTATCCAGCAACTGTCCCGATTTATCGCACGGTTTTTCACAACCGCGAGCGGTACAAATGAATCTTCAATCCAGAGCGACTCCGGAACGACCAGTGCGGTGAGGGCAAAGTCATGCTGTACCTCATAAAACTTGCCGATTAACAGGTCGTAACTGGTTGAGTCGTTAAAACTCATACCGCCGATATAGATAAACCCATCGCGGCTTGTGATAATCCGGTAGCCCAGGTCTTCATTATGGCTTTCCGGATTGTCCCAGAGATAAGAGTAAAGCACATTGCCGTTGTTATCGTATTTCAGCACCCCAACATCGCGAACCGTAGACCTCGTATCAACATTCCCAACAACCAGCACCTGACCTGACGAGTCAACAACGATATCCGTTCCTTCGTCTTCCAGTGTTGCGCCATCATAACGCTGGGTCCAGCGCGGCACCCCGGCTGATGTGTAAGACACCGTGGCGATGTCGTAATCGGTTATATCGTCAAGGCTTGTCCCGGTGACAAACACATTGCCCGCCTGGTCCAGGGTCAAGCCGTAAAGCAGGTCTTCGTTATTGGCTGGGTAGCGATTGTAAGCACGTGCCCAGAGCGAGTCGCCATTTCGGCTGTACTTCATTGTAAAATAGTTGTAATCCTGATTGTCGTCATAGACAATCCCGCCAATGATAATTGTCCTTGTTACCGGGTCAAATTTAATCCTCATCCCGTAATCATCGCCGACCCAGGGATAGTTATTTTTTCTTCGCAACCAGCTGCGCACACCCGTTGGTGTGTAACGGATTGTCGCAATATCGTAATCGGTGCCGTCATCGTAACTGGTACCGGTAACATAGACATTGTTAGAGTCATCAACACAGATAGCATAGGAGATGTCTTCGTCATTTTCCGGGGTTCGGTTGTAATACCGGACCCAGACGGTGTCACCGGTTGCTCCGTTGTAGCAGATGGTGCAGTAATCGATATTACCGGTACTATCCGAACAGTAACCGGTAACAATCACCCTGCCCAATTGGTCCAGACCGAGTGCCAGACCCGCATCATCCTGATTAAACGCCCGACGCCAGGTTCTCGCCCAGAGCAACTGACCGGTAGCAGAATATTTCAGCGTCACCCAATCGATATCCATTACCGTATCAATCACCCAGCCGCAAACATAAACCTGACCCAGACTGTCAACAACCAGTGCCGCTGCTGAGTCGTCCTGATGCGCTCTGCCATCATAGGTGGCGCTCCAGACCAGTTGACCCGTTGAATCGTACTTCTGGACGATGATGTCCGCGGTTTGCGATATCGTACTCATTACACCCGTTACATAAACATTACCCATCCGGTCAATCACCATATCCGAAAAAATCTCTTCGCCCCTTGCCGTACCATCAAACTGGCGTAGCCAGGCGGTATCGAGCTGAGCCGATGCGGTCCCCAATAACAGGACCGTTAACAAAAACAACACCGCAGAAAAAAACTTCATTTGTCCTCCTCGCGACTAATGTTACTCATCTTTAACAATTTACCGCCGAATCCTCCTCTTGTCAATCCATACCAACGGTTATGCAACGCTTGACCAAAAACAAATTATTGACATATTTATATCTAATAAGTTAAACGAAAGGAGCAACGCGATGCGGTTCGTTATTCCCCTACTATCTATGTTTACAATTCTCTTTGCCCAGTGGACCGCAATTGGTCCTGCCGGTGGACCAGTTTACTCCGGCGGTATCAGCCGCACCAATCCGCCTGTCATCTACTTTTCACCCTATGCCTATCCGACAAAATTGTTAAAGTCAACCGATGGTGGAACAAACTGGGAGTTCACGACTGGAAGCCTCAGCACCTACCCGCGGGAAATCGTTGTTCACCCCAACAATCCTGATATTGTCTACGCCCTAACCGGTTCCGCCATCTACAAAACCACCAACGGTGGTGTTTCCTGGACCGTTAATTCAATCCCTTCCAATCACTACTTTTTCGCCTTCACCATCAACCCGCTGAACCCAGATGAATTTTTCGCCGCCGGGTATAATTACACCGGCGGTGCCGCCCGATTGGCATTTGCCCGCAGCACCAATGCCGGCGCCAACTGGACAACAACAATCTGTGATACCACCTCATCATCTTATGGTTACTCAATTGCCGTTGACCCGGTTGACACCAGCGTAATATATGTCGGTGGCTATCGCAGTACTGGAGGCACCACAACGCTCTATCGTTCTTTCAACAAAGGAGAAACCTGGGAAGAAATCGCTCTGGGGATTACTGGCTATTATCCTTATGCCCTTCATATCAACCCGGCAAACAATAACATTATCCTCATCGCGCCTTACTCAAGCGGCATATACCGTTCCACTGACCGGGGCGCAACCTGGACCAGGGTATCAACTATTACCAGTGTCTACCGAATAGCTAACGCTTCAGGAGAACCAGCGACCGTTTATGCCACAAACAGCGGTGGTATCTATAAGAGCACCGATTCCGGTCTAACCTGGACAAGGATTGGAACTACGGTGCTCGGCACACCTTACTACTGCCTACTTACAAATCCTGTTGACCGAGGCACGGTTTATTTTGGCACCAAGGCTGGCTTGTACCGTTCTACTGACTACGGGGTCACCTGGGAGAATACCACAACCGACATCTCCTTTAACAAAGCAACGGTAATCGCTCTTGCCGCGGATGGCGCCACGATGTATACCGAATGCCTTGACAACGGCGTGTACCGTTCCAGCGACAACGGCACAACCTGGGAACGGTGTCCGGATTTTCTCGCCTGCGGCAACATCTGCGGAATGGCTGTCCATCCTTCTGACCCGCAAACTCTCTGGGCGCTTGAAGGGTCGGGTTGAGGAACCGCTGAGCTCTTTAAGAGCACAGACGGCGGGTCCGTCTGGACACAGGTTGAAAGTTATCTGGTTGATGGTGCCACCATTGCTATCTCACCCCACAATTCCGATATCATCTTTACAGCCGGTTACGGCTATATCAGCAGTGTCTATCGGATTCAGACCTCTTATAGCACAAACGGCGGTACCACCTGGAACCATGACACCCTTGGAGATTCGGTTGCCCGTGTTAATGCCCTGATTTTTGACCCTTATGAACCAAACCGCATTATTATGGGCGGCGACTCAATGTACTCCTACAAACTCCTTCTGGTAAGTACTGACCTGGGTACTACCTGGAGTCACACCGGAAACGGCTTAACCGGCACGGTTTACTGCCTCGCTGCTGCACCATCCACCCCTGGGCTGTTCTTTGCCGGCACCAGTCAGGGGCTGTTTTTCTCTACCGACCACGGTAACAACTGGACTCGCACGGGCACCTTCACCTATGTCAAAGCGATTTGCGTCCATCCGGAAAATGAAAGCATTCTCTATGCCGGCACAAACAACGGCATTTATCTCACAACAAACGGTGGCACGGTCTGGCAGCAGATTAACGAAGGGTTACTCAACCTCAATGTCGTTGCGCTCGCTTTCCACACCGGTGAAAACCCCACGGTTTTTGCCGGTACCAGCGGCGCCGGAATTTTTGCCACTTCACCACCTACCGGTCTTGTTCAACAACACCCAGCAGCATTAAATGTGCTTAAACTGACACCCAACCCTTCTCGCGGGTTTGTTAGGTTAATTGGATTAACCCGGACTGATAACGAAATTTGCTGTTTAATCTATGACCGCACCGGCCGACTCCTGCTTTCGACAACACCACAACCGGAAGTGGATAATAACAGCTGGCATATCGATTTGCACCACTTACCGTCGGGCACTTATTTCCTCGGTATTAAAGATAGTCATCAAACGGTGTTCCAGCCATTAATAATATCAAAATAGGAAGGCGAACCGCGTAACGACTCCTTAAATCAGTTGACGGCAACCTGAAAAGTGCTATCTTGAACTGGTGGCATTAACAGAACATTACGAGCGTCATTTAACAAACTTTCTTAACTACTTAGAAAAAGAACGCCGCTTCTCGCCCCATACGGTCCGCTCGTACGAAGTGGACCTCCGCCAGTTTTTCGACTTCTGTACTGAACAACTTGGGGCAAAAGCAGTTCAACAAATAACCCGTTCTGACATTCGGGACTTCTTAGGCGCGGTTCTCCGCTACGGCTACACCGGTAAGAGTGCTGTCCGGAAACTGTCCAGCCTTAAATCATTCTTTCGCTATCTCGTCTCTAACGGAGATATTATTCAGAACCCTGCCCGTGGCATAAAAGGACCACCGGTCGAAAAGCAGCTTCCTCCCCTTATCACTCAGCTGCAAATCGCCCAGGTTCTGAACAGTATAGACGATTCGCCCCGGACCCTACGCACCGCTGCCATTCTTGAAACAATCTACGGCTCAGGTTTACGCGCTTCAGAACTCGTTGGGCTCAACCGTACCGACATTGACTTTGAACACAACACAATCCGGATTCGGGGTAAAGGTGGTAAAGAACGACTCCTGCCTCTGGGTAGTAAGGAAAAGGTGGCGTTGCAAAAGTACCTTTCGGTACGAGGCTATCCGGACGCAGAACCGCTATTCCTCAACAACCAGGGTAAAAGGCTCACCACCCGTTCAGTTCAAAACATCGTACGGCAGGCTTTAAGCCAGATTGCTGGCATCACCGCCACTAATCCTCATGCTCTCAGACATGCCTTCGCCACCCATCTTTTAGAACGCGGTGCCGACCTGCGTGCAGTTCAGGAACTCCTTGGTCACTCTTCGCTATCGTCAACGCAAGTTTACACCCATCTTACCATTGAGCGGTTACGCAAGATTTATGACAAAGCCCACCCGCGTTCCGGTGCTAAGAAGTAGATTGAAAATCATTATAAAATTTTTACCCGGCACCGGGGTAACATCCGGCCTTTCCAGGAAGTTTTTCCCAAAATTGTTAATAAAATCGAAGCAAACCCCAAACCGCTGGCAATAGTCATGGTCAGCGGATAAAATAAAATAATCTTACTGGGTAATTTTGTTTTCAACGCTACAATTGTCCAGATTATTACGGCAAGTAATACCGTGACAACTGCGGCGTAGAATTGACCATTAAAATCCGCCCTGCTCACTCCAATCCCAACTTCCAACAGTGGATGCCAGGTTATCAATAACATCCAGCACCAGACAAACAGCGCCGGTATCAAACGATAATCAAAAATCGCAAAAAAGTTCTTGCTAAAACCCTTCAATTCTGAAATCAACCCTTCGTACATTCGAGTTGAAACGCAGTCGCTGGCATCTATCATTCGCCATCTCATTCCTGCTTTTTTGATTCGACGTGCCAGTGCTATATCTTCGGCCGCTTCCGTTCTCACCTCTTTGTGTCCGCCAATCAACTGGTAGGAAAGTTTCCGAAACAACATAAACTTCCCGTTCGCAGCCACTAATGCCTGAGAAGTTCGCCATCGATAAGCTATCCCCAGAGGCAAGATTGATATTATCGACCAGAAAAGAAACGGCACCGTTGTCTTCTCGCCCAGCGTTGGAACATAATTACGGATTAGCGCGGTTATCAAATCCGCCCCGGTCTGCGCCATCGCATATACAGTCTGGGTTACTGTATCAGCCCGAAAAACCGTATCTGCATCGGTAAATAGTAGTAACTCTCCGGTTGCAGCATCTGCCAGTTGCTGACATGCCCAGGTTTTACCGGTCCAACCATCGGGTAACGGTTTACCATTAAGGACCCTTAACCTCGGGTCAGCAAACTCAGCAAGGACCCGACCGGTTCCGTCTTCGGAGTGGTCATCTAAAACCAAAACCTCAAAATCACTGTAATCTTGCGCCAACAATGAAGCTATGCATCGACCAATCGTCTCTGACTCGTTGCGGGCCGGTATCAGGATTGATACCCGGGGATGCCACGAAACTGGTTGATAACTAACCAGCCGACGCAATAGTCGTATATTACTCAACGTTATTATTAACTGCACGCTAACAAATATCAATAACCGATAACTGTCCACAAAAAGATTGATAAACCTTATCACCAGCGAATGACCATTTGATGTTTAAACATAACTATCAGAACATTAGCCAGCGCCGAGCCGATTAACACCGGGTCGTGAAATCGACAACTTATATATAGTACCATCGCCAGCAAGCTAATTAAAACACATAACCTGTCATCCCGAAGCCGTAATATAAATCTGGTCAAGATAAGTAACCCACCCAGGATAAATGGTACTTCCCATAATGTCACCCCACTCCAGACCCCAAAAGTAACCGCAATTGCCTTACCACCTTTGAACCGCAACCAGGGAGAAAACGCATGTCCCAGCACCGGTGCAATTATCGTTAAACCCAAAAGCACCCCGGTCAATTTTAAGCCCCAATGACCTATCGCTACGGGCACTGCTCCTTTAAGAAAATCAAGTAGCAACGCCAGCCCTCCGATTACTGGACCAGCAACTTTAATGGCATTCACCGCTCCAGGATTACCATCACCCACACTCCTCAAATCTCGCCCCCTAAACCGTGCCAGCCATAATGAAAACATAAGTGAACCAGAACCGAATGAAATGAGCGGTAACAGCAGGCGAATAACCCTCAACTAACCCTCCGAATTTTCGGGTTGGCGCAAATTAAGTTGATAATCGTCGTAACTGTCGTAGATTTCGATACGCCGGTGCATAATTTCAACTAAAAAATTGAGACGCAAATCCATCTTCAGCCTGAACTCCTTTGGCAACCAATATCCCTGAACCAGTCCGTAATCAATCACCATTTTGGCATCAGTAACAACAAATGGCAGGCGCGCCGGGACAAACTCTAACCGAACCACATCTCCTGAATTGAGCCTTACATAACCTATGCCCCTGATGTGATAATCATCGGCACGCCGGGGAATAAATTTTACCAATGCGACACTTTCCCCTTGCCAAACTTTGGTACCGAGTACCTCATAACGATAACCGCCTCTTGTCTCAAGAAAAAAGGGCATCCTGGTCTGACGCGCTATCAGCCCCTTTTTCACTAAATTCTGACAGACCTGGGTTTTTTCTCGCCCGGAAACCACACGCCCATCAACACTTACTTGCAGAAAATCATACTCCTGCTCCTCGTAACGCTCCATCTTTACCCGACGCCGGCATTCTATCCTTTGCCGTTTACCACTGCGAAAATCATACTCCTGATAAGTAAAGTCTGCATAGTACACCACACCCGCCAGTTCGCTTGCAATCTGACGCTGTCGAAGGAATATTCGATTGATGACCTCTTCTTTATTAAGAGCCCAGAATAAAATTAGCAGCCCAATAAGTATCATAAGGCATTATCTTTTTATCCTACCATCTGTCAAGGAGTTAAAACTTGCTTGGTATCTTAATAAGGGTAAAATTGTTTCGTATGGATAGTGGAAAACCACGGGTGGTTTTCTCCGCCTGTTTGGGATTTGAGCACTGCCGGTATAACGGAGAAATCATCCATGATGATTTTTGTAACCGCCTAAAACATTATGTTGAACCGATTCCGGTCTGTCCGGAGAAAGCAATTGGCCTCGGTGTACCGCGCGAACCTATCAGAATAGTCTATCAGAACAATAGCCCCCGACTTATTCAACCCGCTACTGGTAAGGACTTGACTGAATCGATGCAACGGTTCGCTATTGAATTTCTCGGTCAACTGGATAGTGTGGATGGGTTTATTCTTAAATCACGTTCGCCCTCGTGCGGCACCCGTGATGTTAAATCCTACAACGAAGACGGCAATCTCAGACCATCGATTCACCGTCGGGGCATCTTTGGTGGCGCAACAATCGAGCGGTTTCCTGATAAACCGGTCGAGGACGAGGGCCGACTGAAAAATTTCCTTATCCGGGAAAGCTTGCTGACCCGACTTTTCTCCCTTTATCGGTTCCGATTATTGCGTTTAGCCCCGTCAATGGGTAACCTTGTGGAATTCCACACCACTCACAAACTTCTCTTGATGGCTTATGACCAGAATTCGCTTCATCGTTTAGGGCGCATCGTCGCGAACCCGGACCGGCGACCGCTTCATGAACTGCTCAATCAATACGAACAACTTTTATCCCACGCCCTTGCGCGACCACCCAAGTACACTAATGCGATCAATGTCCTGCTCCACACGCTCGGTTATTTTTCTCGTAATCTCAGTACCGGCGAAAAGGGGTTTTTCCTCGACACCCTGGAAAGTTACCGTAGCGGCCGCCTGCCATTGAGTACACCGGTCAGCATAATTCGCTCCTGGATTGTCCGGTTTGATCAACAGTACCTCGCCCGACAGTGGTTTTTCTTCCCCTATCCCGAAGACCTGCGCGACATCAGCGATTCGGGCAAAGGCCGCGACCGATGACCATTCGCATCGGTTATCCCTGTATAAACCTGTCACTTAACTGCCGTAGCACAAAAACATTCCGTCTCCGCTCTTATTCTGAGGAAAGATTCAAAACCACCGTAACAAGTAATCTCGCCTGTCTGGAAGAAACAGTTAAATGGAACATCGAAAACGGCGTCAAATTCTTCCGCATCAGTTCGGACCTCATTCCTTTCGCCTCTCATCCTATCTGCACATTCCCCTGGCAAAAGTTTTTTCGTCCTTACTTCCGTCGTCTGGGTTATTATATCCGCGAGCATCGCATCCGGGTCTCAATGCATCCCGACCAATTCGTTCTCCTCAACGCCCTTGATAAAAGAATTGTCCGCAATTCCATAAGAGAATTAGTATATCATGCTCAAGTCCTTGACCTGATGCAACTCCCGCCGGATGCTAAAATTCAGATTCATATCGGCGGTGTTTATGGTAATAAAGAGCAAAGTATCCAACGATTCGCTCAACAGTTTCAGAAACTTCCGGCAAATGTCCGGCGGCGATTAGTTGTAGAAAATGATGACCGCTTGTATACCGTGAGCGATTGTCTGAAACTTCATCGTATTATTAAAATCCCGGTGGTATTTGACTCTTTTCACCACGAGGTCAATCCCGACGGTACCGATATCAAAACTGCCTTATTGCGTTGCATGCGAACCTGGCGCCGCCGCGACGGCGTTCCGATCGTTGACTACTCTTCCCAGGAACCAAAAGCACGTCTTGGCTCTCACACCCATCACATTAACCAGAACCATTTTCGCTCTTTCATCGAACAACTTCCCGAGCATGACTTCGACTTGATGCTGGAGATAAAAGACAAAGAAAAAAGCGCCCTCGTGGCTTTGAAACTGTTAAAAAATTTGGCGTATCGGTAGTACACTGGTATAGTTTGATTGAAATATTTGACAACAGGCAAACCAGGCGTAAAATTTCCCCCAATCTTATGGGTAAATTTCGTGGCGGAATTCATCCCCGCGAGCATAAGGAAGCAACCGAATACAAACCGATTGAAGTTGCTCCTTTGCCCCAGCGGGTATCCATTCCTCTATCTCAACACACGGGTGCACCTTCGAAACCGGTTGTCAAAATAGGCGATACGGTCCGCACCGGAACGGTCATCGGCGAACCAAACGGTACGATTTCTGTCCCCACCCATTCATCAATCTCCGGCACCGTCTCGGAGATAAAAGAACTTCCCCATCCACTTACCGGTAGATTCACCACAACGGTCACCATCGACTCCGACCGTCAGGACACCCTCGATGAAAATATCAGGGAGCGTGATGTCAGCAATATCACCCCTGATGAGATAATTTCCGCAATTCGTAACGCCGGGATCGTCGGATTGGGGGGCGCAGCATTTCCGACTTTTTTTAAACTGTCTCCGCCCAAAGATAAACCCGTTGACACTCTAATCATCAACGGTTGTGAATGTGAACCATATTTGACCGCTGACCACCGTTTAATGGTAGAAAGACCGGCAGAGATTATTGAAGGGACCACCTTTATCGCCCGGGCATTGGGCGTAAAAAATGTCATTATCGCCATTGAAGACAACAAGCCTGATGCTATTGCCGCGATGAAAGAAGCCGCAAGCAAAACCAATTTTACCGTACAGAGTCTTAAAACTAAATACCCCCAGGGTGCCGAAAAACAGTTAATAAAAGCCTGTTTGGGGCGCGAAGTTCCTTCCGGTGGTCTACCGGCTGATGTCGGCTGTATTGTGCAGAATGTAGGTACTGCAGTAGCAGTACATGAGGCGGTACGGTTCAATCGACCTCTTTATGAGAGAGTCGTAACTGTAACCGGCCCCGGGGTCGCGGCGCCCAAAAATCTTCTTGTTCGAATCGGAACCCCCGTTAAAGAGTTGATAAATTTTTGCGGCGGTTACCAGGGAAAACCGGAAAAACTCATTATGGGTGGCCCGATGATGGGTATTACATTAGCATCGGATGATGTTCCGGTGTTGAAAGGAACATCCGGTATCCTTGTTTTCAACACCGCCGATTTGGCTGAAGAACAGGACTGTATCCGCTGTGGTCGTTGTATTGAAGCCTGCCCGATGGGCTTATCACCCACTCGTTTAAACTACCACATCAAAGCCGGAAGACTCGCTCAGGCAAAAAACGAACACCTTCTCGATTGTATTGAATGTGGTTGTTGTGCCTTTGTTTGCCCGGCAAAGATTCGGCTCGTCCATAACTTTAAATACGGCAAAGCAGAACTCGCACGCACGAAAGGGAGATAAAAATGGACAACGACAGAGCGACCCAACTTGTCGTCACATCATCGCCCCATATCCGCTCTAATGTGACCGTAGCGAAGTTGATGTGGGCGGTTATTATCGCTTTGCTGCCAGCACTGGGCGGTTCAATATACTTCTTCGGTGTTAAAGCGCTACTGTTGATTGTCATCTCGACCGCCGCGGCAATCTTATTTGATGCCCTGGGCCAATTGATGTTCAGACGCAAAATTACCATTGACGATGGAAGTGCCGCAATAACAGGTTTACTTCTTGCCTTTAATTTACCACCCAATGCCCCCTGGTGGTTACCGATTGTCGGTGCCGCTTTCGCCACCATTGTTGTAAAACAGTTTTTCGGAGGACTGGGCCACAACTTTATCAACCCAGCCCTCGCCGCACGGGCATTCCTCGTCGCCTCCTGGCCCACACAGATGACCACTACCTGGCTTGCCCCGCATACCGGCAATGTATCAGGGCTTTCGCCCCAGGCGCTCACACTATGTACCGACGCAATAACCTCTGCGACACCGCTCAATGTCTTAAAACAGGGCCCCAAACTTCTTTTGCCCGGATGCGACCCCCAACTACTCTATCAACACCTTCAGTCCTGGGATACAATTAAAAATCTTTTCTTTGGCAACACCGGGGGGTGTTTAGGAGAAACATCAGCCCTGTTATTGCTTATCGGTGGAATATTCCTGATTGCGACCAGAGTCATTGACTGGCGGATACCACTCTCTTATCTCCTAACCGTTGCCGCACTAGTCCTAATTTTGCCCGGACACAAAACTGCGGTTTTAAACTACACCTTATTCCATCTCCTCGCGGGTGGACTTATACTCGGTGCCTTTTATATGGCAACTGACTATGTGACATCGCCGTTGACTCATAAAGGTCGGGTAATCTTTGGAATTGGTTGCGGAATTCTGACCGTTGTTATTCGTCTCTGGGGTGGCTACCCAGAAGGGGTGTGTTATTCAATCCTTTTGATGAATGTTGCCACACCGTTAATTGACCGACTCACTTTACCCCGCGTATTTGGCACAAGGAGAAAGAAATGAAAGAAAGTAAACTCTGGATGGTTCTTTCTCTATTTATAACCTGCTGTATTGCGGCTTTTGCCCTTTCCCAGGTTTATGCAATAACTAAACCAAAAATCGATTACCAGCGACAAGTAGCAGGGTTGCGTACCGCACTCGGTGCAGTAATGCCTGAAGCGGACCGCTTTGAACCGGCAAATTCCGACTCAACAGTCTGGTTCGCCTATGCCGGTGAACAGCGCATCGGCACCGTAATCCGAGCCGCAAAACAGGGTTATGCCGGGCCGGTGCCGGTCACCGCGGGAATCGACCTTGAAGGCAAAATTGTTGCCATCCGGGTCGCCAGCTCTGCCGAAGGACTAAAGGAAACACCTGGCCTGGGACTTAAGGCAACCGAAGAAAAGTTTCGCGACCAATTCAAAGGCAAGACCTCATCCGAATTACGACTGAAAAAAGACGGTGGTACCATTGAAGCGATAACCGGTGCAACAATTACATCCCGGGCAGTAACGGACGCGATTCGGGAAGCGATGGAAAAATATCAGGATATTATCAAAAGCAATGAGTAGCAAGAAAGAATCCCGCCTTACTTACCTAACATCAGGAATTATTAAGGAAAATCCTACACTTATCCTGATGATTGGACTTTGCCCTACGCTTGCCACAACCGTCTCCGCCCGTGATGGTTTGGGAATGGGACTCGCCGCCTCATTCGTTCTCATTGGTTCAAATATTGTTGTTGCTGCGGTACGAAAACTGGTACCCGATTCAGTGCGCATCCCGATTTTTATTATCATCATCTCAACCTTCGTTACAATTGTTGATTATCTTATGCAGGCTTATCAACCAGGTTTGTACCGGGTGCTGGGTGTATTCGTCCCTTTAATTGTTGTAAACTGCATCATACTTGGCCGGGCTGAGGCATTCGCTTACAAGCACGGCGTCTTTGACTCATTTTTAGACGGACTGGGAAAATCTATTGGTTTTACGCTGGTTCTGTTTATAATGGGCACGATTCGTGAAATCGTTGGCAATGGGACCTTCTTCGGTCAACCGGTAACACCGACCTGGTACCGCACCGCCCCGATGCTATTTGCCATTTTCCCGCCCGGTGCCTTCTTTCTAATCGGTTTACTCAAAGCGCTTGTCAACAAAACAAGACTCGGGGGAAATAAATGACTCAAATGAACCCCGCCAAAATCTTCCTTGCCGCCTTTTTGGTCAACAACATCATACTGATGCGATTCATTGGCCTCTGTCCCTTCTTTGGCGTATCCACATCGCTCAATACCTCTGCCGGAATGAGCGCTGCGGTCCTGTTCGTAATGCTCCTTGCCGCCTGGGTTTCCTGGATTTTGTATCACGCCCTGCTAATCCCTCTTGGACTCGTATTTCTCCGCACCGCAGTGTTTATTCTTGTGATTGCCGCCCTGGTTCAGTTTGTTGAAATGTTCCTAAAACGGTATGTCCGTAACCTTTACTCAGCAATGGGTATCTATCTACCTTTAATCACCACCAACTGTGCTATCTTAGGTGTAACATTTCTTAATATCGATTACAAATTCAACATCCTTCAGGCAACAATTTTTGCTCTGGGCACCGCTTGCGGCTTCGCACTCGCCATTATCCTGTTTGCCGCAATTCGCGAACGTCTTGAAGATGCGCCCATCTCGCCGGCATTTAAAGGTTATCCCATCGCCTTTATTGGTGCCGCACTGGTATCGTTGGCGTTTATGGGCTTTACCGCCCTTTTCGGGATTTCATAAATGGACTGGCTTCTCATCTTCAAATCTTTATTAGCACTTGGCGGTCTTGGACTGATTCTCGGGGTCATTCTCTTAATCGCCTCGCTTAAACTTACCGTCAAAGTTGACGAACGGGAAGCACAAATTCGTTCCATTCTCCCCGGTGCCAACTGCGGCGCCTGTGGCTACCCGGGCTGTGATGGTTATGCCGCAGCAGTTGTTGCCGGTAAAGCACCATTAAATGCCTGTTCGGTTGGTGGACCTACTGTCGCCTCAAAAATTGGTCAAATTATGGGACAGGATGTAACAGCCACCGAACCGCAGATTGCGGTGTTAATCTGCCGTGGAGGAAAAGATGAAGCCCCACACCGATTTGAATACCGGGGTGCTGAGGACTGCCGGCAGGCAGCACTGCTACTTGGTGGACCCAAAGCCTGCATCTACGGTTGCGTCGGCTTGGGTCACTGTGTTAAAGTTTGCCCAGTCAACGCAATTACCATGGGAGAAAACAAACTCCCGATTATTGATGAAAAAACCTGTATCGGCTGCGGAAAATGCGTCAAAGAATGTCCCAAGGGAACATTGCGATTAATCCCGCGTTCGAAACTGGTCTACCTTGCCTGCGTCTCCCACGACCGGGGCAAAGCGGTTAAAGATGTTTGCAAGGTTGGCTGTATCGCCTGTAGTTTATGTGTCAAAGTTTGCCCGGTTGGCGCCCTAAAAATGGAGAACAACCTGCCGGTTATGGATTTTAGCAAATGCATCGACTGCGGCATCTGCGTCCACAAATGTCCAACCAAATCATTTGTTGACCGGGCGCCCGGTCGACCCAAAGCCTCAATCAACCCACGCTGCAATGGCTGTGGTGAATGCGTCAAAGTGTGCCAGTTCAAAGCGATTGAAGGTGAACCCGGAAAACAGCACCGGGTTATTTCCGAAAAATGTGTTGGTTGCGGTCAGTGTGTCCTTGTCTGTCCGGTTAAAGCGATTGACCTGGTTGGCGCCCTCGGGCATGCAATGAAAACCGTCTGACTCTTGCCTCTCTCATAATTCAAATTTACTATTCTCATTGCCATCTCCTTGACTGTTTTATTTTTACCGCTACTATCCAGTAGTGTCCAACCGATTTGCCCTAATCCTTCGCAACAAAAATTTTCTTTTTTTAACCTTCGCCGGAGCCATGTCGCAGTTAGGCGACCGCCTTTCCCATATGCTACTAATCACGCTCATCGGCCTCACAACACCAGGAAAACTGCTCGCTTATTCGGGTGGCTCCCTCACATTCGTCTTACCGACCTTAATTCTCTCGCCCATTGCCGGGGTCCTGGTTGACCACTGGGACAAACGCAAAACCATTAGCCGAACCCACTTCCTCCAGACCGCACTACTGCTCTTAACCCCGTTTGCCATAAGACTTACCCACAGTTTTACCCCCTTCTGGATTGCATTAACCTTATTCTTTGGCCTTGACATCTTCAACAACACCGCCAATCCCGCGCTCTTGCCCAATCTGGTCTCGTCTGATAAACTACTCCTTGCCAATTCGGTAAACCTTGCTTTTGCCCGCATCGCCACCGTTCTCGGAATGGTGATTGGTGGATTTCTGATTAAATGGGTGGGCTGGACCAACGGAATATTTATCGATGCCTCCTGTCATCTCATTGCCGGAATTTTAATCCTAAACATCATCAGCCCACCACATGCGGAAACGCCATCCTATCGTTCCACTACAACCAAACCCGGTATCCTTGTACTCACACTTAATGCCCTGAAACAGTTCATTAGCGACCTGGTTGAACTCATCCGCCTGGTTTTGCACAATCGCATTGTCGCCTTTGTCCTCGCCTCCATCGTCATCTCTACTTTTATTTCTGCAGTCTCTTACACAATCCTCATCTACATTGTGCAACAGGTTTTGCATATGGGAACAAGCGGGGTTGGCATCTTCGCCGGAATATTGGCAGTTGGGATGATTGCCGGAGCCGCGGCGATGGGTCTCCTACCCCAAAATATAAATCGACCTTTAATTATCGTCCTGATTACATTCTTATATGGCTTGCTTTTTTTTATCGGCAACTGGCTTATCACGGTCTGGTTTATGATTATCGTTGCACTCATTGCTGGCATCGCATTTTCCTGGTTAGGGATTGTTCAGAGTACAATGTTACAGGAAGAAGTTGAACCAGCGATTCGAGGCCGGGTGTTCTCCACTCGCGAATTTGTCGCCAATTGCACTTTTCTTATCACCACACTTACTATTGGCATTCTCGGTGATTTCACATCTTACCGCACCGCTATTCTCGTAATCGGCATCGCCTTAATTGTTCTGGGAGGCGCTGGCTTCCTCTGGGTCCGGCACGGCCTGCGCCCAGGCCGCAGATTAAACCCGGACAATTAGGTTGTCAATTAATCTTGCTTTACCGAAATAGACAGCCACGGCTATAAGCACTTCACCTTTTATTACTTGCACTGGTTTTAAACAATTTGTATCAACAATTTCCACATAATCAATTCTGCCCAACGAGGCGGTCTTGATTAATCGTCGCATTGCCTGTTTGACTTTCCGGACATCCCGTTCCCCATCTTTTATCATCCGTTCCGCATGATGCAATGCCTGGTAAAGTACCACCGCCTGCTGCCGCTCTTCAGGCGTTAAATAGCTGTTTCGGGAACTCAATGCTAAACCGTCAGGCTCACGCACCGTCGGGGCAACGACAATCTCAATATCGAAATTTAAATCCCGCACCATTCTTTTTATAACATAAGCCTGCTGGGCATCTTTCTGACCAAACACCGCAAGGTGAGGCTTAACGATATTGAAAAGTTTGGCAACGACTGTTGTCACACCGCGAAAGTGACCAGGCCGCGACCGACCGCAGAGATACTGAGTCAAACCCTCCACATCAACATATGTAGAGTAGTTGTCCGGGTACATTTCTCGAACATCCGGATAAAAAATTACATCAACGCCCATTTCTTGGAGCATTTTCCGGTCCCGGGCAAAGTCCCGCGGGTATCGCCGGTAATCCTCCTTGGGACCGAACTGCATCGGATTGACAAAAATGGAGACAACGACCCAATCACACCGTTGTTGCGCCACACGCACCAGTTCCAGATGCCCCTGATGCAAAGCTCCCATCGTCGGTACAAACCCTAAACGGCCCTTTGCCCGCAGTTGCTCTGCCAGCCGTTGCATTCCTTTTACCGTTCTAACGATTTTCATCGGTGTAGAATGTGTGCTCCGGACCGGGAAACTTTCCCTGGCGCACTTCTTCAATATACGCCTGAACCGCCTGTTTTGTCAGCCGGGCGAGTTCGGCATAACGCTTTACGAACTTAAACGGCTCAGCCTCAAACATTCCCAGCATATCCTGCAATACCAGTATCTGTCCATCACAATCCGGACCAGCGCCAATCCCGATTACCGGAATCTTTAACGCCTTTGTTACTTTTGCCGCTGCCTCAGCCGGAACCTTCTCAAGAATAAGGGCAAAACATCCTGCGGCTTCCAGCGCTTGAGCGTCGGCAAGCAATTTTTCTTGCTCCTCAGCACGCCGGGCTTGAAGCCGGTAGCCACCCAGTTTATGAACCGATTGGGGTGTAAGACCAAGATGCCCCATCACCGGAATTCCGTAATCACCCAGCCGCCGCACCGTTTCCAGAACCGGGCCTGAACCTTCAAGTTTTACCGCCTCAGCTCCGGCTTTGAGCAACCGCCCGGCATTCTCAATTGCCTGTTCCACCGACACCTGGTAGGATAAAAAAGGCATATCACTTACAACCAGGGCTCGTTTTACGCCACTTACAACAGCTCGAGTGTGATAGACCATTTCATCCATACCAATCCCGAGGGTTGTCTTCATCCCGTAAACCACATTTGCCACCGAATCCCCGACCAGAATTATATCTACCCCCGCATCATCCAGAATTCGGGCAAATGGATAATCGTAAGCGGTCAAACAGACTATCTTCTCCCCCCGGGCCTTTTTTCTAATCACCCGCAGGGTGGTAATTTTATCAATCGGCGTCGCCATTAATTTAGCTCCTTTACCGTTTCTGACTCCGGGGCGAATAGAACTTTCTGCCTCGGTCGTGTTCAACAATTGCCCGAAACAGCTCCTCGAAATCATCCTGATTACCCACGAAATTTAGCCGGTCGGTGTTAACAATTAAAACCGGGGCATCTTCGTAATGAAGGAAAAAAGAGTTGTAAAGATTACTCAAACTGTTGAGATATTCAGGCTCGATGTTCACCTCAAAACTCCGTCCCCTTTGCCGAATCCGAGCCAGCAGGACATCAACCCGCGCTTGAAGATAAACAACCAGGTCTGGCTTGGGGATATCTCCTTTTACCAAATCGTATATCCGGTAATAAAGCGCCAGTTCGGGTTCGTTCAGATTTAGTGTTGCAAAAATGCGGTCCTTATCAAAGAGATAGTCGCTTACCACCGCCGGCTCGGGAACCAGTTCTCCCTCAACCAGAATCATCCGGGTCTGAAATATCTCCCGCAACTGTCGATGTCGGGAAAGTAAAAAAAACAGCTGGGTTTGAAATGCGTAACTGCGGATGTCACGGTAGAATTTCTCCAGGAAAGGATTCTCTTCGACTACTTCCCGCACCAGTCGCGCCGACAAACGCCGGGCAAGCAACTCTGCCAATGCCGTTTTTCCAACACCAATTGGTCCCTCAACCGCAATGTATCTCAGTCGTCGTTCCACTTTCTCACCCCTTTTAGGGAAATTCTGCTTAACATCTCCTGCACCGTTATCCCCAGTATCGGATGTCTTAATCCCGGTGCCAGTTCTGCCAGAGGCACCAGCACAAATGCCCGCTCTGACAGCCGGGGATGAGGTACAATCAGTTCGGGCGAAAAGAAAACCTCATCGCCATAAAAAAGGAGGTCGATATCAATTGGACGGGGTCCTTTTTCACCACTCTTATGCCGCACCCGGCCCAATTTTCTTTCAATTTCCTGGAGCGCATTAAAAAGTTCAAGGAGCGGGCTACTGCTCCACAACCTGACTACTCCATTAAGAAACAACGGCGCGCCGGGCATATCTACCGGTTCCGTCTCATACCAGGAGGAACGTTCGAGTGGACCCAACTTAATCAGTTCTGACAGCGCCCGTAACAGATTAACCTCCCGAACGCCAAGATTCGTGCCCAGACTCAGAAACACTTCCTTCACTAAAATAAGAGTAGAACAATCTCGTAAACTGTCAACTAAGAACCGCTTGAATTCTCGAGTGATATTTTGCGCACATTTATTGCGCGCGGTCCCTGGGGTGTTTCCAGCAGCTCAAATTCAACTTCGTCATCGATTCCCAGTAAATCCTTTTTTCCGCCGTCAACATCAGCAAAATGGACAAACACACTGCGGCCATCATCTTTGGCTTGAATCATCCCGTAACCTTTATCAGAATCGTACCACTTTACTCTACCTTTAAGCATAGAACCCCTTTCGCTCAATTTTAAGGAACAAATCCAGTAAGAAAACTTTATTAAAATCCGCTTCGGTGTCAAGCGTTTTTCCACCTCTTCGACCCTTATCCTTACACTTCGTCATTTGCCCGACTGTCCTATTGACATCTTGTTGCTTCCTTCTATAATTTAACATCATGATTCCACTTGTCTCCGGTTCCGTAATGAAGGCAATTGACCAGAAGGCGATTGAAATCTGGGGAATAAGTGGATTGGTGTTAATGGAGAATGCGGGGCGGGCGGTTGTCGACTCAATTGAAGAAGAAGTCGGCAGCGTGGAAGGAAAAAGGTTTGTCATTGTCTGCGGTAAAGGTAATAATGGGGGCGATGGTTTTGTCATTACCCGCCATCTGCTAAATCGGGGGGCAAAAGTTGATTGCCTCCTGTTAGGGGAACTTTCACAATTAAAGGGAGATGCACGAACTAACGCCGTAATCCTGCAAAATGCCGGCATAACAATCCGGGAAACAACCAAACTCGATGAAATCTCACCAATCATCAGCACCGCCCCTTTTATCGTCGACGCCATATTTGGAACCGGACTCTCTGCACCACCGACCGGCATCTTCGCCCAAACAATTCAACTCATCAATCAAAGCTCGGCTTATGTGATAAGTGTTGACCTTCCTTCCGGACTCGATGCCGACACCGGAAAGGTTTTCGAGCCCACGGTTAAAGCCCACCTTACGATAACGATGGGCATACCGAAGTACGGCTTAATTCTTTACCCTGGAAAAAGTTTTGCCGGAAAGTTACGCATCGCTGATATTGGAATACCGAAATCGCTAATTGAACAACAGGCAGATACCTTTTTAGTAACAGAATCGGACATTCGACAAATCCTCCCGCGCCGGCGCCCTGATGGCCACAAAGGAACATTTGGGACCTGTTTGGTGATTGCCGGTGCCCGAGGTTACTCGGGTGCTGCCTGCCTTACCGCAATGGCGGCGATACGCGCTGGTGCCGGATTGGTCCGTGTTGCCTTCCCTCAAAGCCTTGCCCCGATAATAGAAGCCCGGGTTATTGAACCGGTGAAACACCCGCTTCCGGAAACCACCGACGCAACGCTGAGCCTGGATGCCGCTTCCCCGATTCTTGACCTCGCCGCTGATGCTACCAGCATCGCTATCGGTCCAGGAATTTCTACCCATCAGGAAACAAAAAAGTTAATCCGAGAAATTCTACCCCGGCTCAGCAAACCGATGGTCATTGACGCTGATGCCATTAACAACCTCGTCGATGCCGAAGAAACCCTCAAGCAGTGCTCAGCGCCGCTTATTCTAACGCCTCATCCCGGTGAACTCAGCCGATTAATCGGGGTCGCCCCAAATGAAATCAACAACCGACGCATAGAAATCGCCCGGGAAACCGCTCGCAATTTCAATTGTGTATTAGTTCTCAAAGGTGCTCCAACCGTTATCGCAACACCTCAGGGTAAAGTATTTGTCAACACCACTGGAAACTCCGGTTTGGGTTCTGGCGGTACGGGTGATGTTCTTACCGGATTGATTGCTGGATTACTGGCGCAGGGTGCTTCACCCCTTGACGCTTCTCTTATCGGTGTTTTTTTGCATGGCAAAACCGCAGATATCGCCGCCCAGGAGCTTACCGAATACTGCCTTATCGCCGGTGACCTTTTGCAATTTCTCCCCCGTGCCTTTGCCGAACTTGTTGTGGATTGATGTTCTCGCTTCTCTCCCTCTTTTTAGCCCTCTTTTACGAACCCCGTTACTGGCTTGCCTATCCCGCACTCAACGAAGTCCGGTCTATAACCTTCAGCCCCCGCGCTGTATTCGTTGGAGTTCCCAACGGCATATATATCTTAGACCGCAAAACTCTTACTCACCAGAAAACCATTACGGCGCTGGACGGCGTTGAAGGCGAAATCAGGCTCTGCGCTTACAACCCTGCCTACAATGAGTTACTTATTGTCACTGACCGCCACCTTTATAACTTTATCCCTCTCACGGGCCGCGTGCTTACCCTCAATCCGCCTTTCCAACAAACTCGTTCCATCGGTATAACCCGGCAGGGTGTATATTTTGATACTGAGAAAGGCCTCTTTCAGAAATTACGTACTGCTGACTTTTATCAACCGGTTTCTACTGTGCCGGAACCGGTCATCTGGTATGGGGAGAAAGACACTTTTTCTGTTCGAAACTACCCGTTTCTCACCCCTTATTTTATTGCCGACGCACAGTTAAACCCCTGTCCCTTCCTCAAAGCCTGGCAGAACCCGTATGACAACCGGTTGTTTGTCTTCGCCCAGAACTATGGCATTCTTGTCTATAACGCCCGCACCGGTTGGAGAGAAAACGAAATCCGTATCGGGCCACTGATATCTAACATCGGTCGCCTCTTGCCCGGGCAAGACAAAATGTTTTTTTTCAGCCCAGACCACTTTCTTACCCTTGATTCGGACGGGAACTGGAACCTATTCTCCTCCGAACCCCAACAACTTTTCTCATCCGGATGGCAACCGTTTATTCGCTACTTATACCGGCTCAACCAGATAGAAAACATCACCGCCATCCTTATGCAAAACGGAGCCACCACCTTAATCGGAACTGAACACGGTGTTTACCGAATCGGTCCCGACGAAAAAGCCGCCTTTTTCCTCCCGACCAACTCAACCGTAAACGCGCTTGCTCAGGTAAATGACTCAATAATTGTTGCGACCGACAATGGTATGTTTCTTCTTATCAATGACAGTCTGACTTCGGTTTCAGACCCGTTTGCCCGCACTGACTGGGGTGTTTTTGCTATCACCCGTAATAATCGTAAAACATTCTTCGGCACTCAGGGTGGTGTCCTGGAACTGGATTCAAATAACACCTGGACCCATCTCATTCCACCGGGCTTTGACCTTTCCCAGCCGGTCCGGGCACTTGCCGCGGGCGACCGTTTTCTCTTTGTCGGTTCAAAAGACGGTATTGATATTTACGACACAAAACACAACACCTGGGCAAAAATCGTTCTTCCTTCCCTTTCCCCGATAAAAGAACTGTATGCTGATAACCGCTATTTGTGGCTCGTTTCCCGGGAAATGGTGGCACGCTATGAATACCGTGCCCAGTTACATTGAACCGCTTCTATGCCATTAAACCTACCAGTTAAGGCAATCATATTTGACCTGTTCCACACCCTGGTATCTTTGCAACTGTCAAACGCACCCGGACCCACCACCGCGGAACTGCTTGGTATTGACCCGGATGAATGGAACAAACACTGGCTTGCTGACCCTTCCGACTATGTCCTGGGCTTGGCACCGATTGAGATTCCGTTCCGCCGCATCGCCAAGATGCTTAACCCTGAAGTTACCGAAGAGCAAATCCAGAAGACGCTTGAAATCCGACACCGCCGTTTTCGCCACGCCCTGCTCAATGTTGAGCCGGAAACGGTTGCCGGGTTAACATCCCTTCGTGCCCTGGGTTATAAGACCGGTCTCATATCAAACTGCGGTTGGGACGAAGTTGCCGCTTGGCACGATTCGCCCCTTGCTCCGCTATTTGAAACGGTCCTTTTCTCCTGCGAAGTAAAACTAAAAAAGCCCGACCCGGCGATTTACCACCTTGCCGCCCGTAATCTTGCCGTGCCCGCAGCGCACTGTTTATTTGTTGGTAACGGCGGTTCCCAAGAACTCACTGGCGCCCGCAACGCTGGTATGACACCAGTTCTTCTGACCCATCACCTTGAAGCAATAAAACCGGAACGAATCATCGATGTCCTGCCCGAAGCCCGGATTGTCGTCCGCACGGTTAGCGACCTGACATTGATTTTAACCGGTAAACCCGTTTAATCCTCAACCAGGGCGACATCAACAACCGCATCACCCTTTTCCACCGCCATCACCTTTACCCCGGTTGTTGCCCGACCGCACTTCCGGATTTCAGAACACTTCACCCGGATTACAATCCCCTGTTTTGAAGTAACAATTATTTCTGATGTTTCGCTCACCGCCTTGGCACAGGCAAGACGGCCGGATTTTTCCACTGGCTTAGCAGCAATAACACCTTTACCCCCACGCTTCTGAGTTGGAAACAGTTCGAAATCAGTGCGCTTACCAAACCCGTTATCAAATATTGTTAACAGCGAACTGCCCGGTGCACAAACCACCGCTCCAATCACCTCATCACCCTTTCCCAATTTAATTCCCCGAACCCCAGCCGCACTCCTGCCCATCTCCCTAACATCAGTTTCCTTGAACTTTATGCCCATACCATTTCTTGTCACCAGTAGAATCTCGTCCTTGCCCGAGGTCAAAAGAGTCGCAATCAACGCATCGTTATTGTCGACCGTCATCGCAATAATACCCTTGCGCCGCGGATTGGAAAATGCCTCGAGGCTTGTCCGCTTAACAATCCCCTGGCGGGTGACAAAGAAAACATACTTATCAGCCGAGAACTCTCGCACCGCCACATAGGAAGTTGTCACCTCGTCCTTCTCCATTTCCACTAAATTGGCGATGGAACGCCCTTTTGAGGCATAAGAACCCTCAGGAATCTCATACACCTTCTGCCAGTAACACCTGCCCCGGTCGGTAAAGAACATCATATAATCATGGGTGGATGCAATGAACAACCCTTCGACAAAATCCTCTTCTGCCACCGGAACCCCGGTTCGTCCCTGGCCCCCACGCCCCTGACGACGGTAAACACTCACCGGCATCCGTTTGATGTAACCACGATGCGTCACCGTCACCGCCATATCCTCTTCCTTGATCAAATCCTCTATCGAAACTTCGGCCGGTTTTTCAGCAAGAATTTCGGTGCGCCGTTCATCTCCGAACTTCTGTTTCAACTCAAGTAACTCCTGCCGGATTTCACCCATCATCAACTTCTTCGAACTTAAAAGACTCTTTAACCGGGCAATCTCTTTAATCAACTCCTTATACTCGGCGTCAATTTTCTCCCTTTCCAGTCCAGTAAGCCGCGATAGCCGCATCTCAAGAATCGCATCGGCCTGGCGTTGCGAAAGTTTGAACTTATCCATCAAACCTTTCCGTGCCGTCTCCACATCCTTGGACCGCTTGATAAGTTCAATCACCGCGTCGATACTCTTTAAGGCAATCTTCAAACCCTCAAGGATATGTGCCCGTTCCTCCGCCTTTGCCAGTTCAAATTTGGTTCTTCGGGTAACAACCTCCAACCGAAATTCAAGAAACTTCTCGAGAAGCCCCTTTAAATTCAAAACCTTGGGCTCACCGTTGACCAGTACTAAAAGAATCGCCCCAAAACTGGACTCGAGTGGCGTCCACTTGAACAGCTGATTCAACACTACCTCTTTCGGCGTCTCCTTCTTCAACTCGAGGACAATTCTCATCCCCTCGCGGTCGGACTCATCACGCAGGTCCGCAACCCCCTGAATCTTCTTCTCCCGCACCAGTTCGGCGATGCGTTCCACCAGCGCCGACTTATTCACCTGATAAGGAATTTCGGTAATCACGAGCCGGTCGCGGCCCGCCTTCACCTCTTCAAATATCACCTTACCCCGAACAATAAAACTGCCCCGTCCTGTTTCATAAGTTTGCTTTATCCCGTCCAGCCCAACAACCGTTCCACCGGTAGGAAAGTCTGGACCCTTAACCCAGCGCATCAATTCACTAATCGTGATATCGGGATTGTCAATCAAAGCAACCAGCCCATCGATTAACTCGGCTAGATTGTGCGGTGGGATACTTGTTGCCATTCCCACCGCAATCCCGGTAGCGCCATTGGCTAAAAGGTTAGGAAATGCTGCGGGTAGGACAACTGGCTCTTTTAACCTTTCGTCAAAATTGGGTTGGAAATCAACCGTATCCTTATCAAGGTCCCGGAGTAGTTCCATCGCCAGTGGTGCCAGCCGGGCTTCGGTATATCGATAGGCAGCAGCCGCATCACCATCAATCGAACCAAAATTTCCCTGCCCCTGCACCAAGGGATAACGCAACGAAAAGTCCTGCGCCATCCGCACCAGAGCATCGTAAACCGCAGCATCGCCATGCGGGTGATACTTACCAAGGACATCACCCACCACCGCGGCGGACTTTCGGAACGGACGATTAGGAAACAACCCCATCTCCTGCATCGTCCACAAAATGCGGCGCTGTACCGGTTTTAACCCATCCCTGACATCAGGCAGCGCCCGAGCAACAATAACCGACATTGCGTAATCCAGAAAGGATTTACGCACCTCATCTTCAATATATACCGGGATTACCGAATTGTCATTCACGCTTTGAAATATACTCACTCCACCAACAAAGTCAAATATCTTACACCGTTCTGAATGCCGAATTCACCATCGAAATTAATAACCGGACCTTTTCCGATTGCCCTCGGAAACTCAGTTTTTAACGGAAGCGCGGAAATAACATCGCCACCCGCTGAAACTGGGCAAAATCAGACTTTAGTATCGGTGCTAACGCCTTTTCCTCATACCGCGCTTGAATGAAAATCAACGGCAGTCCCAAAACCGCTACCAGGAGCAACCCACCCCAGGAACTGAAAATCAGGGCAATCCCGACAAGCTGGACTAAAGTACCCAGATATCGAGGGTGACGACAGATTTTCTGCCACCTGAGCTCTAAAAATTGTCGGGCAGAAAAAACGACCTCACCGGTATTGGGCTTTATCTGGGCAATTTTAATCAATCCGAACAATGTTGCCAGTCTGATATACACACCCAGACCGAAAATCAAAAGCCCCAAAACCCCGAAGATATAATGATTTATCGGAAACTGGGTCAGGCGCCACCAGATAAAATCGGCAACCACATAGCCAATATACGGATAAACGAAAAAGGCAAACACGCCCCGCCATAACGGTGAAGGCTCAACCACTCCGGACTGGAAAAAAGGCGAGCCAAAGTAATACTCCACTGCCAGCCACAGTACAAAAAGGTAAGCAAATATTATCGGAACAACCATGCGGTCCGGTACCGCATCCGAAAAGAAGTTGGTAAAAAATACCAGAAAATACAGACTGACAAGCACCGACCAGATGAATCTGCCGCTTTTAAACTTTAAAACAAAACTGCTCATCTCTTACCCTGTGCCTGAAGGATGTCCGCGGCATACTCCCACAACTGCCGGGCAGAAAGTTGAAAATCCCTAACCGATAACGAACTGATTGTTTGCAGAACACCAATGGTTGTTGCCACCCGGTACCGCTTGCGTGCCATAATCCGCCTGCCGCGCAATCCAGTACGGCTTTCCATTACCAGTTTTCTGTCACTTTTCAGCAACCGATTTATCTCCTCACCTTCAAGTTCTATCAATGCCAGCCTTCCCGGCTCAGAAAGTGCCGATAGCAGCTTCATCCGGGTAATTGTTCCCGATAATATTGTGTCCCGGACAAAGCCAGTACTGTCGTAAATAAAAAGGTCGACCTCGCGCAACCCCAGATAACCATTAACTATCGCCCGACTTAACACCCGGGGAGCAATCTTAACCCTTGTCTCAACAACCGGCAACGAGCCAATGGAATCCAGCACTATCCGCAACGAATCAAACACCCGCGCGACTTTGGGTTCCAGTTCACCCGTATCAAAAGAAACGACCTCTTTTTTCACATTTTGAACCTTACCATTAACCAGAACAAAATCGTAGCGTAGCAACGCACCTTCCGGCGCGTTCAAAATTACATCGAAACCCGAAACCGCGCCGGAATCTGACATAAGAAGCGCGGTCAAATCGGATTTACTTTTTAGCAAGGTCAACAACTTCTGTCCAGAATAACCTGGGAGGGCAAATTTCACCCCTTTCAGGCGCAAGAGCACATCAGTTGAGTCAAGGAATAGCCCGCTGATTGCCAGATTTATCCCGGCAACTTTCTTTATCATCCAGGGATGGACCAGCGGCAAATCAAAACTGTCAACCAGATTGTATGCCAGCACCCGAAACCGCGCCCGGTCGGTTAACTGCTTTGCCCGTTCAACGCCGAACTTCAACCAGCCCGGTGTTAAAAGCAACCCATCAATCCCGGCAAGAGAAAGTAAATCAATATTCGCCTCGCCATCGGTCAACGGCGCAAACTTTTCGTCAAAAACTTCACCGGCAATAAACCATAAACAAGGACCTTCCTCTTTTGCCTGAGAAACCACACGGCTGATAACCGGTAACTCTTCAATTTTGCAATCACCACTGACAAAGATGGAGAAGTTTTCTACCGTGACGGGTTTAGCCATTCGGGACGCACAACCCGCAAAGACTAAAATTGCCCCGATGAGAGCAAAAGATAAAAATCGCACAGCCGATTATACCCTATCCCTATTTGGTGTCAAGTGTAATGTAAACCTGATACCTTTGCGCTGTATTAATAATGTATGTACTCCTGATGCCTTTTGCTCAATCCTGAAGAGGAAATTGTATTCTAACCTGTCCGTCACTCATTAAATCAACAACAACGGTAAAGCGAGACCGGATTTTTAAACCAATGGGCAGACGGAATTGCGTCTTTCAACCGATAGCCGGTTTGTTGTGCTTAATAGAGTTAATGTCTGATTACAGAAGAGAATAAAGAAGTAAGTCGATATTAAGGGTGTACTCAAAGCCGGTATATCAATCTAAATTTCAAATGGAATTTTAGGGGGATACCATCCTGGTAACGGCCCTGTAGTCAACCCTATACTTAAATCTCACAGTAATGCAATTATTTGATCTAAAGTGACTTACAATTGAGAATTAAAATTGGAGCGTTAACCATTTCAATTTTTCGGCTCTAAATAACAAGCGCAGATGGCTGATTTTTCTCGCGCTATAAGCAACAACAGCAAGCTATCTATATCCTTTGCCTGCTATCCCCTGTCTTTTAATCAACAGCGCCGAACTAACTCCCCTTATATATATGATACCATTAAAACCTCATTTTGCACGCTTGACTTTGATTCAGCGTTTTTTATATTATTTATTCACTGGGGGATCGTCTAACTGGCAGGACGGCTGGCTCTGGACCAGCTAGTCGGGGTTCGAATCCCTGTCCCCCAGTATTTTTGCTAAAATCGATACCGAACCCCAAAAAATATTTCATCCACCCTGTTGAGCGGCGCGAATGCTGAGCCATTACCACCATTAAAGACCATTCCACCAAGGTCAATCTCAAGCCCATCTACCGGCAGAAAACGGATTAGAGGAACCAATCCCAATGACCTCTTTTTCAAGTCAACCACTCCACCCAGCCGGGTCATCACCCTATCGGCAAACAATTTTCGTTCCACCGCGCCCAGGATGAAATCCTTCACCCGTTCCTTCTGTAACCGTGCCAGAGGAAAATCGCCGTGTAGATACTGAAAATTAAGATAAAACCCGGCAACAGAGTAATCAAAGCCACCAATAACTGAAAGTTCGTCCTTTACCAGCGTGTCTTCATAAAACGCATATGCCGCTTCAGCCCAGAACCCAACACCAAAAAGGTTGCCTGCCATTTCTGCACCCACCACCTTCTTCTCCGGAAACCACTGCCTTAGAACAAAATCCAACCGCTGCCCTACCACATCGATGTTTGTTACCGGCTGTGCTGCTGGTAAAAAGTCGTAGCCCCGTAAAAAACTCAGGGCAAGGTCAAAGTTTCCCAGATGACCTTTTAATCTTCCACCCCAAGTAATGTCACGGACAGTTCTTCCCGGCAGTTTTATCTCTTCCTGCGCCGTTATCGTATAAGCATTAGCAATCTGCCGCGCGGTAAGAGAGTCAAAACCCTGTCGGATAAACTCTTCCACCAGACCGTTGCGCAGTTGCTCAATATCCGGCAGAACCGCGACCGAAAACCATTCAGGTGATGTTGTCAATGCCGGTTCAAATATCGGTTTTGCACCAAGTTCTATTCCGAAGGCACTAACCGGCATATAACCGAGATGAACCATCCATACTGGTCGGCGTTCATCCCAGACCAGAGGGTCCGAATAGTCCGGAGTGGTGAAATTGTCCGTGGGATTTACCGCATCGGCTGTGCCCCAATGAACCTTTTGCCGCCCTCCTGTCAAATTCAACCCGGGCAAAATGTCATAAATCCGGACAAATACCTCATCAAGCATCAGAGATACCGGCTCCAGTTTACTGGCATCGCTCAAATCAGAAGCACCAGTTAAAAATGGATAACCGTTTGTCTTAACCGTCACTCCCAGCTTTGCTTCAAGCCGGTCCGAACTCACCGGTACAAAACTTAGACTTGCCCGGGTAGAAAACCAGGTAAACTTTGTGCTGTCTTTGCTACCAAATCTAAGATGTGCCCTGGTACCCAAATCGCCCTGGATTGAAACCTGCGTTACAACCAGGATGTTCAGTAAAATTGTGCCGATGCCCATTTATGCCCCCTTTTTCATATTCTCTTCGGTAAAGTAACTGTCCTTAATGCCGACATCAATCTCAACCTCAAGTAGTTTTAACTCGGTTATCGTGCCCCGTGCCAGGTTGTCCAATCGCACCGTTCGTGGAATCCAGACCTCGTTTGCCTTTTGGAAATCGGCAAAAACTATGCATTTTGCCACACGCCCGTCTCGGGCAACCTTCTCCAATCGCAAGGGGAGAAACCGCTCCTTCTCCACCCAGAGTCGGCTCTTTTCCCCATCCTGTTCTAGCGTAATGAGATAAGCCTTTACGCCGTTAAGTTCCACCTCTTCTGCCTCACCGTGGGCAACGCTCGTTCCGAAAGAAATACTTGCCATTTCTTTGTAGGAAAAGTCGGACCCGCCAAAACTCTGGTCCGCAGCACTCCCGGAAATTCTCCTTACCCGTCCCTGCGCCGGGAGATAGACCCACATATTTTCCGGCGCTGTCGTAAGAAAACTCACGCCTCGTAACTCAGCGGGCGAAATAAAAGTCACCAGCATCTTCTTGTCACCCTTCATCACCATCCGCAAGGTGCGCTCCTGCACCCTTTTACTTTTATCGGTTATCCGCATCACCGCTTTAACCCGGCGGTCCTGAGCTGTGGTTGTGTTTCGTAACCGATTCAAAACCTCCTGGGCGCTCATTGCGTAAACCCCGATAAAAAGTCCGCCCAGAAGCAACATTGTTCTTTTTATTTTACCCATTCTGACCTCCTTTTATCTTGCTTTTTTATCTCTAAATCCAGCGAAAATAGCCGGTAATAAGACCAGCGCACCGTTGCAGGATAGAAGCATCGCACCGGCAATCAGCAGCCCGAACTTCTGAATTATCACCAGAGAAGCAAACGCCAGCACTGCAAAACCAAGACCTACCGCCAGGGCATTGATGACAATTGGCGGTCCTACACCTGCAAGGGTACGGCGCAGGCACTCTCTAATATCAACCCCATTCCGGCTTTCCTCCTGAAAGCGGCTGAGAAAATGACAGGAGTAATCAATCCCAATCCCTAAGGCGATAGCCCCGAGCATAGCAGTGACGATATCAACCTCAATGCCCAAAATCCCCATAACGCCAAAAGCAACCAGTAGAGTAAATCCAATTGGAACCATTCCTGCTAATCCAAAACGCACCGAGCGGAAAAAGGCAGCGACAATAATAAATACCGCCAGGAATGCCACGACAATGCTCCACAACTGGCTTGTGGCAATCGCTCGATGCAAGGCATAAACTGCAAGGGGCATCCCCCCCAGTTCAACCTTAACATCAGAACCAAAATTGCGCTTTATCAGCTTCCGAATCTCTATCACCGCCTTAGCAATCTCACTGCTTTTCTCCTGACTGAACTGGGCGGTAATCCTTGCCCGCGCGTAGTCACTGGTCACCATAGCAGCCAGATAGTCTGAACCGGAAAAGGAAAGTAACAACAGAAATTGCGCAATGCCCTCTCTTGTATCAGGAATTACCTCAAACTTCGGGTCGTCGCCATGAAACGCCCGATTTGCCCTTTTTAAAACATCAACAATCGAAGTGATATGAGTGACATACCGCACCTTTTTTAACTCGTTAATAAACTTATCTATTTGGTACAAAACCGCCGGGTCCTGAATGTCGCCATCAACAACAATCTCAAATTGCAACTCACCACCAAACTGCTCATTGACAATTTTTGCCGCTCGGGTCGGACTGGAACCGGGTTTAAAGTAGCGGACAAAATCGGTTTCGGGCTTCACCTTCACGCCCCAAAATAACGACACAATCATAATAATACTGGCACAAATAAAAACCGGTATGCGCGCCCGCTCAATCCAATTTGCCCATCTTTCAAAAATTGAATTCCTGCCTTGCGGCATCCCCTGCGGCTTTCCAGTATCACACCGCCTTCTCCGCTCGAGTAAAACAAGCAACGCTGGCAAAAACACTACCGCCAGAATAAAAGAAAATATCACGCCAATCACCGAGAAAATTGCAAAAGCACGGATGGCGTTAATTCGCATCACCACATTAGCGCCAAACCCGACAACCGTTGTTGCCATCGCCAGAAATACAGGCATTCCGGTATTACCCACCACCGTCTGAACAAGTTCCAAACCACGCTTGCCCATCCGCCTTTCCTGCAACCAGCGTTCTACGATATGAATCCCATAAGCACTCCCTACCGAAAGCACAATTGGAGGCAAAACAATCAAAACTACGGTCAAAGGTTGTCCGGTCAAAGCAATAAGCCCCAAAGTCCATAGCACCGCAATGCCCACGGTCAGTAAAGGTAGAATTACCCCCTGCCAGTTACGAAACAGAAAAACAAACACCAGCACCAATACGAGCACAACCAGCGGAATGAGTCGGGTCAGGTCCTGCATCATCCAGTCGCGCATAAATTTCATCAGAGCGGCGGAACCGGTCAGTGATACCCGGGTGCCCGCCCATTTTTTCTGCACCTCCTTTTCAATCTCCTCTACTGCTAACAATTTATCAACGCCGGGCTTCAACCGAACCAGCAACAGCATACTATTACCATCCTCAGCCAGTAATCTCCCTCGATATCGTTCATCGCCTAAAAGCCGCTCCCGCAGCTTCTTTAACCCTGTTTCACTTGTCGGAATCGATTCAATCACCCGCGCTATTTTCACCTCCTCTCCGACGCCTACAACATCTTGAAGATTGGTGAGCGCCACCACTTCGTTCACGGGCGACAGCGCTTCAAGACTCCGTACCAGACTGTCCAACCGCAAGAGCCCGCCCGCTGTAAATAAATTATCGGCCTCAACCAGCACCACCACCTGGTCGGAGCCTCCGAAATCTGTGTCCACGACTTTTAAAACCCTGACCCCGGACTCGTTTTCCGGCAAAAGGGAAATTACATCTGCCTCAACCTTCAACCGGCTTAGCAGGAAAACCGCCCCCAGCGTCAGCAGACTGACCACCAGAACAATCCACCCGGGAAATTTAAAAACCAGGTAGGCAATCCGTTTCATCATAAATTGATTCCTTCAGTTTGTGTAATAAACTTTATAGTATTAAATATCAATTTTATAAATAATACACAATGTTAATTATTTGTCAAGAAAAAAATAACGACCGGTCGAATTGGGGTTTTATCAGCCGCTGGCTACTTTTTCGCCACCAAACCCTGTGCCAGTTGTTCTAAGGTATCGATAAAAACCTTCAGGTTTTGGTCCGGTATACGCCGCATCATCTTCACCAATCCCTGGCGGTTCAACTTTGCCAGGTGTTGCGCCATTTTGACTCCGGCTGGGGTTAATTGAACCAAAACTACCCGCCGGTCTTCGGTGGAACGGTCACGTTCTACTAACTTCTTTTTCACTAAACGGTCTATCAAACCACTGGCATTGGCTTTAGAAATTCCCAGAACCTCGGCAAGTTGATTCATGCTGGTCTGCCGCATATTCAATAGGGTAATGAGTACCATCGTCTGGGAAAAAGAAAACTCCTGCCCTAACGCCTCAACCGAACTCAACAACCTCAAACCCCGGACGAGAATCGGTCCGAGCCATTCCAATTTTGCTAAATAAAAATCCTCTTTCTTGCCGATATATTATTATTCTATTTTTACGGCGGTTGTCAACCACAACTTTGAAGATTAAAAACCCATTACAAAAAATAACAACAACTTTCCCCTATTTATCTTGACTTTTGCCCGCAATGCCTTACTCTTTTATAACAATGGTATCAAAGCAAGGAGTTAAACTATGACCGCTAAAAATCTTTACGAAATTGACCCGGAAATTTTTGACGCGATTGTCAAAGAAACCAACCGTCAGCACTCCAATTTAGAATTAATCGCCTCGGAAAATTTCTGCTCCGAGGCGGTGCTCGCGGCTCTCGGTTCGGTTTTGACCAATAAGTATGCCGAAGGCTATCCTAAAAAACGCTATTACGGCGGCTGCCGTTATGTCGACATCGCTGAAGAGTTGGCTATCCAACGTGCCAAGGAGTTGTTCGGCTGCGATCATGCCAATGTCCAGCCCCACTCTGGCACCCAGGCGAATATTGCCGCCTATTTAACTCTGGCGCAGCCTGGCGACACTATTATGGGACTATCGCTTTCCCACGGTGGTCACCTTTCCCATGGCCATCCCATCAACTTCTCCGGCCGCTATTTTAAAGTTGTCCATTACACAGTTGACCCGAATACCGAGATGCTTGACTACGAGGCGATAAGAAAACTGGCGCGGGAACATAAACCCCGCGTTATCGTTAGCGGCGCCTCGGCTTATCCGCGAACCATTCATTTCGACCGATTCCAGGAAATTTGTGATGAGGTTGGTGCCGCACAGATTGCCGACATTGCCCACATCGCTGGACCAATCGCCGCCGGACTACATCCATCACCAATACCTTATGCTGACATTGTGACAACAACGACCCACAAAACATTACGCGGGCCTCGCGGTGCAATTATAATGTGCAAGGCAAAGTATGCTGAAGAACTGGACAAAGTAGTATTTCCTGGTACGCAAGGCGGACCACTCGAACATTGCATTGCTGCCAAAGCGGTGGCGTTCAAAGAAGCACTGACCCCTGAATTCAAGGAGTACCAGCGCCAGACCCTCGCCAACGCCAAAGCGTTAGCCGAAGAACTCGCCAAACGCGGATTCCGGCTCTGTACCGGTGGTACCGACAACCATTTAATGCTTGTCGACCTGCGACCCAAGAATATCAAAGGCCGGGACGCGGAGCGGCTTCTCGGAAAAGTAGGCATCACCGTGAACCGCAATACCATTCCGTTTGACCCGGAAAAGCCTTTCATTGCCTCAGGTATGCGACTGGGCACACCCGCCCTTACGACCCGCGGGATGAAGGAACCGGAGATGGTAAAAATCGCCGAACTGATTGACCGAACTATTACCGCGGGCGACGACGAAACCAAACTGGAAAAAATCAAAGCCGAGGTTAAAGAACTTGTCGACTCTTTCCCGCTTTATCAAGAACGAAGAACCGAATATCAAACTATTATCCCAAAGGAATAACTATGGCGCGACCAACAATTGCTCGTTTTACTGCCCGGGAAATTCTTGACTCGCGGGGCAATCCAACACTTGAAGTTGACTGCATCCTTGCCAACGGAATTATGGGAAGGGCGTCGGTTCCATCCGGCGCTTCAGTTGGTTCGTTTGAAGCCCTGGAAATGCGCGACAAAGACCCGAAACGGTACCTCGGTAAGGGCGTGCTCAAAGCAATTGCCAACATTCACGATGTTATTTCACCCCGCCTCGTCGGAATGGATGCAACTGATCAGTTTCAGATTGACCAGATACTGATTGAACTGGACGGCACCAAGAATAAATCTAAACTCGGTGCCAATGCCATTCTCGGCGTTTCGCTTGCTGTCTGCCGAGCCGCCGCGGTGTGTGCTGGACTCCCCATCTACCGTTTACTGGGCGGTGCCGGTACCAGATTTACCCCAACACCGTTTCTTAACATCATCAACGGCGGCTTGCACGCCCCTAACAATCTTGACTTTCAAGAGTATATGATTGTTCCCGCCGGTTTTCCAACATTCCGCGACGCGATTCGGGCCGCCGCTGAAATCTACCAGACGCTAAAGAAAATCCTTGAAATTAGAAAACTTCCAACGACTGTCGGTGACGAAGGCGGCATGGCACCAAATTTCTCCAGCAATGAAGAACCCCTGCAGATAATTATGCAGGCAATTGAGCAGGCTGGCTATATTCCCGGAGAACAGGTTTACCTGGCAATTGATGTTGCCGCCAGCACTATTTACCATGACGGTGCCTACCTGCTTAGCAACCCCGAGAAACGAACCGTCACCGCCAATGAACTGATCGACCTCTATGCCGATTGGACTGAGCGCTACCCGATTATCTCCATCGAAGATGGTCTGGCAGAAGAAGATTGGGCAGGCTGGCATGAACTAACCTCCCGACTTGGTAAAAGGGTTCAACTGGTTGGGGATGATATCTTTGTCACCAACATCGACCGCCTTCGTCGCGGTATCCAGGAAGGTGCAGCCAACGCAGTTCTGGTAAAACCCACCCAGATTGGTACGGTAAGCGAAACCATCGATTGCGTTAAAGTCGCAATGGAAAACGGCTATCGTGCGATTGTTTCACACCGCTCCGGTGAAACCGATGACCATTTTATCGCTGACCTCGCCGTAGCGGTTAACTGTGGCCAGATTAAAACTGGTGCCCCCTGTCGTGGTGAACGAACCGCCAAATACAACCGATTGATTCGAATTGAAGAAGAAGACCGTCTGCCTTACGCTGGTCTTAAAACCCTATCACGATGAGCAACAAGCGTAAAACCGTGTTGATTTTCACCGGCGGCTTATTTATCCTGCTCGGCACCATATTTCTTCCTGGACCTAACGGACTGGTCCGGGTTCTTTTAAGACTGTATCGCATCAAACAGCACCAGAGTGCTCTCGTACAATTAAAGGCAAAAACCGACACCTTGGAACGCAAAATCAGGCTCTGGCAAAACCCGGATTACGCAGCAAAAATGGCACGCGCTCTTCTGGGTCCGGACACCACCTCCCAATCTGACACGAACAAGTAATCGCTAAACCGGCGGCAATAACACCTGAGGCCTTCCAGTAAAGGGATGTTTCGTTACAACCGGTTCCAAACCGTAGGCAGCGTGGATTAAATCAGGGGTCAGTACCTTTTCTGGTACATCGCAAGCAACCGGTTTCCCTTTTGCCAGTAATAGTAACCGTGAGCAAACTGCGGCTTCATTCAAATCGTGCGACACAAGCACAATTGTCTTTCCCTGCTCATTCAGTGTTTTAAGGATTTGCAATATCATCACCTGGTGAACAAGGTCCAGATGGGCAGTCGCTTCATCGAGTAAAAGAATTTCAGGCTCCTGTGCCAGCGCCCGGGCAAGAAGTACCCTTTGCTTTTCCCCGGCTGATATTGAGTTGATGTTTTGCCCAGCAAGCATCTCTACCCCGGTCAATCTCATCGCTTCGGTTACCTTCTTTAAGTCCTCTGGTCTTGGTCGCTCCAGGAGTTTGAGATATGGGTTGCGCCCCATCATCACCACCTCCTGGACCGTCCATTCAAAGGCAAAAAAACTCTCCTGCGGCACAAAGGCAATGGTCCGAGCAATCTCTCGTCGAGATAAGTGGTTGAGCTCTTTCTCCATCACCTTAACAACACCCCGCTGTGGTTTTCGCACGCCAGCAAGCAAACGCAAAAGTGTTGATTTACCTGAACCATTCGGGCCAATGATTCCAAGAAACTCACCCGATTCAATCGCAAGAAAGAACTCTTCCAAAATCAATTCTTGCGTATAGCCAAAACTTATCTTTTCCGCAGTTATTGCCTTCATACTTTCGTACGCAGGAGATATACAAAAAACGGCACACCAATCAGTGCTGTTACCACTGATAACGGTAATCCCGCTGGCGTCAACACCCTTACCAGCACATCCGCAAAAAGCAAAACTCCTGCCCCGAGGATAAAAGAGCCAGGCAGAACCTGACTGTGCCTGGGACTAAATAGCATCCTTACCAGATGAGGTGCGACCAAACCAATAAAACTTATCGCACCAGTCCAGGCAACAATCAATCCAACCGCAAACGAACCGATAAGAAAAACCATTTTCGTCATCCGCTGAACCTCAACCCCTAAACTCAGTGCCGTCTCTTCGTTCAGGGAAATGATATCCAGCTCTCGATTGTGAATCATCAACCAGACACATCCCGCTAATGCTAAGCTGGCGGATACGACAAAAAGTCCCAATGACTTTCTGGTAAAAACCACCCCCAAACTTCCCATCATCAGGTAAACCGCTTCGCCTAGAGACCGGTGTGCAATAACCATCACCAGCATCACTAAACTGGAAAAGAAAAAACTAACAATAACTCCTGCTAAAACCAGTCGGATAACAGTTAAACCACCCCGACTTCGAGAAAGCACATAGACCACACCAATCGCCAGAATTGCCCCCAAGAACGCAAAAATCGGCAAAAGTATACTGGACCCGGTACCAGAAACGATGGCAAAAGTCGCGCCCAGCGCAGCCCCACTGGCGACACCAAGTGTCCAGGGGTCAACAAGTGGATTACGGAGAAGTCCTTGAAACGCGCCCCCTACAACCGCAAGCACGCCACCCGCAATAATCCCAACTAAAACGCGGGGCAACCGAAAAAGAAGAATCTGATTGAATTGCCTTAAAGAAAACCCGCCGGGTCCGGTCAAAATTGAGAGCACAACACTTAAAATCAATAAAAGAACTATGCCGATCCAGCTCAATCGTGCCTTGGAGCGCATCAGTGAAATTTATCCGGATGTAGCAATCGAGCAAGCAGAACTATTCCATCAACTACCCTGGGACCCGGACGGAAAAAAAGGTCTTCATCCAGACCGGAATAGACTCTGCCTGAGCATACCGCCTTTATGCTCGACCAGCCAACCCGCTGTTTAATCTCATCCGCACTCACTAACGGATGAAGCAAAAGGATAACATCCGGATTTGCCTTTGCCACCAATTCCGGGTCAACAACCGGATAAGGTGCATTGAAATCTTCAAACACATTTTGGCCGCCGGCGCGGTGGATGATGTCGTTGATAAATGCACCCTTACCGACACTCATCAATGGCGCAACCGAAATTTCCACATAAACCTTCGGTTTATCAGAAAAGGTCGGCAGCGAATCCAGCCGCCGACGCAAATCCGACACCAATCTCCTTGCCTCTTCGGTTTGACCCAATATGACGCCTACCGACTCAATTTCGGCAAAGACACCTTCAATGTCTACGGGATGAGATACATATACCGGTATCCTTAACTCTCTTAACCGCTCGATAAGTTGCCGGTGCATCGGTAAGGTAGCAAAAACAATTTCGGGCTTCAACGCTAAAATTCGCTCAATGTCGGGCGATTGAAAATCACCCACTTTATTTTTTTCTCGCGCTCGCAACGGGAAATCACACTGATTGGTTGTACCAGAGAGCATTTCCTCTGCTCCTATGGCATAAATTATTTCCGTAATACTGGGCACGAGCGAAACACATCGCAATTTCTTCTCGGTTGTTAAACTGCGTTTCCGAGAACCACAACTAACCGCTGTCAGCAAGAAAAGGAATAAAATGCAATGTAAAAATACTCGCAAACCGACACCTCTAAACGAGTCTTCTACTAATATTGTCTCACACCTCACCTGTCGCATTTTCTTCTTCTGGAATTGTGGCTTTATGGGCGAACACAAGATAAGCAGTATGGGCGACCATTCTATCTACCGGCCTAATTCCGGTCTCACGTAAAAACAATCCCCGTTCCAGAATCTCTTTTGCTCTAATTCGAACAAATCCTTCAGCACCCAGTGCCGTATTTAAACGTCGCAACTGTTCCATAGTTGGAACCAGGGCAGCCAGTGCGTAACCGTTTTTCAAAGACTCTCTTGATGGTTTCACCAGTGTCCATGGCTCGGGCACATCAAGGAAAACCGCATCTACCTCCTTTTGTTGAAATCCCTCCTCTGCCGGGTCTGAAACGAAAAACTCACAAACTCCTTCAAGACCGTAACGCAGGACATTCTCCCGGGCAAGAGCGCTAAATTCTGGGCGTCGTTCGTACGAATAAACTTTACCCTGAGGGCCAACAAACGTAGCCAGAACCACTGTCAGCCCACCGGAACCAGAACCAACTTCAATAACCTGTGCGCCGGGATATACCAGCGTCTGCAAAAGCATAAAACCGGTGTCTTTGGGATAAACAACCGTAGTTTTTCTTTTGACCTTTAATAACAGGTCTGCGAGGGTCGGCTTCAAAATATAAAATCGAGTGCCCATTTGTGTTTCTACCCAATCACCGTACTCTTTCCCCACAATATCTTTGAACTCGATATTTCCGCGATGGGTAGAAAACTTCCCCTTTTCCTCGACTCTAATAAGAAATTTCATATCCTCGGAATGGTAGAGCAGAATAAAATCACCGATTCTAATCATTGACTGATTGTAAGACTTTGTATCAACAGGTCAAGTTAACCCGCAAACTTTTCCAAACCATTGAACTGGGCTGTATCCTTGACTTTTCTACCATTGCGAATATCATCCTAATGGTGTTCGTAATATTAGCAGTTTTACTTTTTTCCCAAGCAACGACCTTGATTTCCCCGCCTTTTTCCCACACTCTCGGATTTACTCGAATAAGTAGTTTATACCTCAATATGTATCTTGGTAAAGATTTCCGGGTTGATAACCCTCAGGGATTAGCCTGTGCCAAAATTAAAGAAGAGGAAGATACGACGACCTGGCGTGATGATGCACTGTTAACACTATTCGCGGTCAATTCGAACACCGGTCAAATTGTTTATAATGTAAAACTAATTCGCCCCGGTATTTTTGGTTCCACGGGCAATGGTATTGGTCAATTCAACCACCCCCATGGCATTGCCTGTAATGAAAATGGCGATGTTTACGTTGCCGATACCGACAACAACCGTTTGGTCCGGTTACGCTACACCGGCGGCAAACTGCACTGGATTACCGTAGTTGATTCAACCCTCAATCTTCCTTATGATGTTACAATGGATTCGCAAGGGCGAGTATATGTTAGCGACATGGGCAATAACCGAATAGTGGTTTATGGACCTGACAACACCCGAATCGCCACATATACTCCGGGTCTGAAAAAACCGAGCGCAATCGCCATTCTTGACCACAATGCACCTTTTAACGAAACCGGTTTAGACCTTCTGGTTGTCGTGGACAATTGGGGCACCAGACTCAATCAACTGTCAACTTCCGGAGAAATCGTGCGTTCGGTTGATTGCCGTCGTATCGGGTTAGATAGCGCTTGTTTTGCTTACTGTGCATTTGACCGTCATGGCAATGTTTATGTAACCGATATGATAAATTCGCAAATTCACATTTTTGCCCCGGGTTTAAAATACATCGTTTCTTTCGGTCGCACTTCGTCGAGCAACTCGGACCAGCCTATTTTTAATGCACCACGGGGCATTGCCATCGGCAGAAAATTTGGCCAGTTATTCGTCAGTGAAGCAGATGGCGGTCAGTACTATTTAATTGCACTCGATGGATATCTCATCGGTTGCTACCCGCAGCAGTTCAAATCGGAACAACCCGGCACTACCATCGCCCTCTACCTCACACAGCGTGCCGAAATTGTTATCGAAATTAGCGACAATCAAAGTAATATCGTCCGCACCCTTACACCCCCTTATCAACAGGGACCAGGTGAAGTACTTATCGTCTGGGACGGCAGGGATAATAACGGCAACATTGTACCGGAAGGTGAATATCATATAAAAACAACCATCCGCCCAACCTATTCCCGCCCCAGATATACCCTTAAAAAAGAGTTTGTTACCCGGGTCGTGCGTTTACCTGGATAACTTTAAGGAGGCAGCATAATGATAAAGAAAGTAGCCCAGCTAACCGCTCTTATATTGTTCTCCACTACCTGGGCAACGAAGTACGCCGGCGACTTTGAGGAGTTAGGGACATCGGCACGTGCCATTGGTATGGGCGGTGCGGTCGTCGCCAGTGCCAGCGATCCCAGTGCCATTTACTATAACCCATCGCTACCTTCTCGCCTTAGGAGCCGTTCAGTTCTGCTAATGCACTCCGAAGACTTTTCCGGACTGGTAAAACACAATTTCATCGGCGTTAGTTTCCCGGATGGCTGTCAGGCTTTCGGCATCGCCGTCCTGCACAATGGCATACCAGGAATAAAACTTACTAAATTACCTGATTCAACCCAGGAACCCGGTGAAAATAACCGACCATATGTTGATAAAATTGTTAACGCCAACCAAATTGTTGGATATTTCAACTACGCTCGCAATCTGTCCCCCTATTTTGCGATTGGCGGTAACGCCAAAATAATTTATCAGGAACTGGGAGGCGTAGGTTCCTGCTTTGGCATGGGTGTTGACTTCGGTTTGTTAGTTACACCACTGCAGAGTGTTGATATCGGTTTCCGGGTAAGAAATGTTAGCACCTCACCCCTCTTCTGGGACACAAAAACCAGGGAATACATCACTCCGCGGGCTGCCTTTGGTATCAGCAAACTATTTCAATTCGGGCGCAACCGCCTCCGTCTGGCAGTTGAAATAGAAAGCGACTTCGAAGAAAGAACAATGTTTTCCAACTTTGGAATGGAATATGCATTTCGTGAAGCACTTTTCGGACGCATTGGCGTATACCGCAACAATTTCAGTTTCGGACTGGGATTTAGATTCAAGCGTTTTCATCTCGACTACGGCTACGCAACCGGTACAGCGCCTGAGTCAAGAGAGTTGGGTACACCCCAGCAGATTTCAGGAGGTGTCGAGTTTTAGGCCCGGAACTTGGCAGAAAATTAGCGCACCTTATCGCCCTTGTTATACCGTTGGCTTATTATGCAATTCCTAATCGGAACCTTTCGCTTGTCTTGATGGCAGTTGCCACGGCGATATTTCTTATCGTCGACCTGCTTCGTCTCCGTCTTAATCCATTTAAAGATATATTTATTATCCTCTTTGGTTCGTTATTGCGCCGGAAGGAATTCTCGTCGTTAACAGGTGGAAGTTACCTTATGGTCGCAGCACTTGTTGCGATGTTACTCTTCGGTAGCAATAAAGGCGTTTTTATTGCCGCCTTGTCTTTTTTGGCTATCGGCGACACGGTTGCCGCGCTCGTTGGACTTTCTTTTGGTAAAATTAAGGTATTTCGGAAAACCCTTGAAGGCACTGTTGCCGGATTATTTGCCTGTATTGCTGTCGCCGTTGCCGTCTCTTTTCTTCCTGGTATTGACATGCCGTTATTTATTGGTATCATTGGTGCGATATCCGCTTCAGCTGTTGAAGCTTTGCCGTTTGAGATAAACGACAATGTCGTTGTCCCGCTTTTCTCCGGGACAGTGATGATGATTGCAATACAGATTCTCCACTGAAGCGGAATGACGGTGAAGTTCACAAATAACTTAAAATTAAAAAGGAGGACAGATATATGAAGAAATATTGCGCCATCATCCTGCTCGGAATAACAATTTGTGTTGGGGCTAAAACGACTTTTCCAGAACTGGACAGTATCTACTTCTACTACGCAGAACAGGATTACGATAAAGCGTATACACTGCTGACAAAACTCAGCGGTCAAAAGTTAACTCCACAGCAGCATTTTGCCCTGATGCTCGAACTCGGCGACTACTACCTTGATAAAACCCACGACTACCATCGTGCCGAATCAATTTACCAGCAACTAATCGAACAGCATCCCAAGCACACCCGATTGCCCGATGTACTATACCGGCTTGCCCTTGCCCAGGAACTACAGGAAAAATTCCTTGACGCCGCCAAAAATTACGAGCAGGTAGCAACAAAACACTTTAAATCAACCTACGGACCGGAGGCACTCGATGCGATTGAACGTTGCTTCCGGAAGAATTACCAGGAACGCGTTGCTTATGTCAATGGTTTCCCGATTACTCGTATTGAACTTGATGACCGGATCAGTCGCAACCCCTCGCTCTATGAAACCTTCGATAAGAAGATGGCATTACTTGATACGATGATTAACAATCGTCTGCTTTATGAAGCCGCCGTCTCCCAGAGAATGGAGAAAGAACCGATGTTGGTCCACAGTATCACAGATACCCGAAACCGATTGATGTTTCAAACCTGGTACGAGCGTCATGTCACCGGCAAAGCGGAGCCCAGCGAGAAGGAGTTGAAGAAACTCTACAATAAAAATCGTTCAAAGTACACAACACCGGAAAAAGTCCGTGCCTATCAACTTGTCGTCACATCTAAACCCCTTGCCGATTCGCTCCGCGCACTCTTGATTGCTGATGCAACAAAATGGGATACCCTCGTAAAACTTTATTCAATTGCACCGGATAAAGAAAAAGCGGGCGACCTGGGATTTTTTACTCGTGGTGTTCAACAAAAGGAGATTGAACAAATCGCTTTCAAACTCAAACCGGGTGAAATCAGCCAGCCATTAGCGCTCAGAGACACTTACTATATAATTCGTGTAACCGAAAAGGAGCCCCGTAAAGTCAAACCCTTCGCTGAAGTAAAAAGCCAGATAGCAGTGGAACTGCGTCAGGACCGTACGAACCGACTTTACGAGCAGGAAATTGACCGCTTGAAAAAAAACAGCCACATTGTTCAGGATAGCCTCGCAATTGAGCAGAACAAAGAAACATTAGCGGTAATCAATGGTGTACCGATAACCCGGGAACATCTTGAACAACGCCTCAACGCTATTCCGCCCTTCTTCCGGGGGCAGTTTGAAACACCCGAAGGCAAACGCCGCATCCTTGACCAATTAATTGTGGAAAAACTGCTGCTCCGGGAATGTGAAAAAGAAAAGCTGTGGCTTGCGAACCGTGTGATTGACCAAATTATCAATCGCAAAACCGCTCTGCTCATCGATGCCTATCGCCGTAAACATACAACCGAAAAAATTCAAATCGATTCGCTTACCCTGATGCGGGAGTATCGGGCAACATTGAACGATTTCAAAGAACCCACTCGCGTACGTTGCCGCGAGATAGTTGCCCGCACCAAAGAAAAAGCCGAACAGCTGCGCAAATGGGCCATTTCGGGCCGGATTCCGGAACTGGTCAGCGGAATAGCCTTACTTGTAAATAATGAAGAAAAAGCCCGTGAACTTTCCGGAATACTCGCTCAAACCACGAATACCGATTCAATAACCGCGCTCGGTGCACTTGCCGGTCCCAGTGTTCGCATCCCTGGAACACCCGTCCAGAACATTTCGGGCTACGATGTTGTTGACTTATCCCAACCCAGTCAGCTCGCCGGACCGTTCTCGGCCGCAAGCTTCTACGCTTTTGCCTTCACCGACATCTCCCGTCAGGATAAACTTTATGAGCCGTTCCTCATTACCGTTACCAACACTGAGCAGCTGCAATCCCTCTTGAAGGAAAATCGCCCACCGTTCACGCTTGGAATCATCGACTCCACCCGTTTGGGTACTTATGTTCGACTTACCAATCCGCTTCCAACCCGGTTTGTTAATGAACTCTTCACACTGGAAACAGGTAGTGTTTCTCCTATTTATAAAACTGCTAACGGTTACCTAATTGCTAAAGTAACGAAAAAAGACACCGCTCAGAAAGCGGACTTCGTAGAGCTTATTCGCCGCTTCTCAACCTCGGGTAGTAAATGGGCGGGTGGCGAAATTTCCCTTACCCGCGATGACAAATCCCGGGATAAAAGAGTCGTTGATGCTGCCTACTCTCTTAATAAAGGAGCCTACTCGTCCGTTATACGGCTGAACGACACCACCTACACATTTATTAAAGTGGAAGAAAAGAAGCCGGCTTATACCCGTCCCTTCTCTGAGGTGCGCAGCAAAATAGAAAACAAACTCCGGCGCCAACAGGAAAAAGAACTCTACGAGCAACTACTTAAAGAACTACGCGCAAAGGCTAAAATCGAAATCTTAATGAAAAAGGAAGATTTCGAACCTGTAGAACCAACTACGCCATCGGAACAACAGAATAAATAAATAACCCCGAACATTAAGGCGGGGTAACAATCGCTGGTTACCCCGCCTTTTATTCTCAGTTAAACTCCAGAACTTTTATGCCAATCTTTTTTACTAAACTCAACACCTCTGCCTGACGACTCAACTCCCCTTCCGCAAGTTTCAAATGCAGGGCATTGGCGGGAAATTCACCAAAAGTAGCATCAACTGGTATCCAGCGGTCAAGATAAACTTCATTCCAGGCATGGTAATAAAATGCACCATCGAGATAAACTAAACCAACGACAACCTTTGTTGGAATACTGGCGGCTCGAGCGAGAGCGGCGTAAAGCACCGAATGCTCATTACAATCACCTTTGAGACTTTTCAGAACATCTAAAGCATTAGGCAGCGAAGCAACCGCTTCTTTCTTTAAAGTTCGGTGCACCCAATACAAAATGCGTTCCGCGGCAATCGCGGCATCATCTGTTCCGGCGATAATCTCGATCGCCTTTCTCTTAATCGGTTCGGCATCAGCCTGAACCGAAACCGTTGGTTTAAGATACTCTGTCTCCGCCTTAACCGGTAGTCTTACACCCTGTGCATTGGAGGGAATTACAATCTCCAGACGCAATGGATTTTTTGTTACTACCCGTTGATAAGTGCCGTTAAGTTCAAACTCTGCTGTATCGAGCCCGGTAACCTCCAGTACAACCCTTTTTACTCCTGCTGGCTGACGAATCACCGTATCTACCGGCACCGCAAAAAGTCGCAGTAAATCAACAGGATAACCGGATTCGCCAGATAACGCCTCTTTCTCTGTAACCCGGTAAGAGTTCAACCCCATTGGAGACTCTTCCTTAACCGTCATGCCATTCCTATCCAACCAGGTAGTAACCTCAGTTTTTGCCCTTTTTACTCTCACCTTTAATACCGGAATCTCCTCGCCATTTGATTTTAGAATCTCGTATCCCAAAACGGTAACAATTGCTGGTAATGTATCCATTACTGTGCCATCAAAAGTCAAATAATTCAATGTCGTACCCGAGTCAGGCTTTGCCTCAACAATTACCCGTCCGAGGGCTTCAATTGGATAAAGTTGTCGGCTCAGTTTAACTCGCTGACCCTCTCTCGTTCCTTCACCACTCAATATCAACCAGCCATCTTTGACCGTTCCGGCGGCTTTAAATGCGCCGTCTTGGGAACCCAGTTCAAATTGGAACGAGCGCATGGTCCAATCGGTATTGGTAATGACCTGAGAACGGACCCTTACCTGCTGGACTTTACCCAGCATACTTATGGTCATTCTCATAATGTTGTCGAATCTATACCCGTCTGTAATCTGCACACATTTCGTCACAGCCCAACCCACTTTTTTGCCCATAAGATATGTTGCCAGCCAGACACCGTTTGAATCGCTACCCGCATTTGTAAGAGCTATATATTTTCTATCCGCCTTACCACCACAGGCAAGAATTAAAGCAAAAAATAAGACCAAAATTCTTTTCTTCATTGCTTAAACTTAACAAGTATTCGATTAATGTCAACAGGTTCTGGTATTGACTTTACCATTTAGTTATTTTACAATTTCCTGCGCCGAAGTGGCGGAAATGGCAGACGCAGCGGACTCAAAATCCGCCGCCCAGCGATGGGCTTGTGGGTTCGACTCCCACCTTCGGCATTCACTGTTTAAAAACTGGAAAAGTTGCCAAGACTGGGCGGTGGTCTGAAATCAAACGCAGATAATCAACTATCTCATCATCAAGTCGCACCGTAGATGTTCTGCCCCCAGCATATTCGGTCAGCGCATCACTCGTCACAAGGATATGGTCGAAAAGCACTCCGGAAGTAACAAGCGACCCATAAAACTCATTTCCTGCTAAAGGCAGTGTCAAAAAACGGTAATCAATTGTATCGACAAGAAACGGCAGAAATACATTTTCTCCTTCCGGTTTAATCAGTTCATCATTCCAGTCACCCGCAACCACAAAATCCTGCTCCCCGCCCCGCGCCCGCTCATTGTCAACGTATTTCTTTAACAACCGACAGGCACCGGCGCGTTTTGCCCGATCAGAAACAGTTGACCCGGCTTTAAGGTGCAACACAATCAGCCTGAAATCAAATGTTCCGCCGTTACTCGAGGCCCTAATCATCATCTCCAGCGGCGGCCGGGGAAAAGAGTCGTTATTCCAGAAAATCTGATGTACTTCACTAACCTGAACTATTTCGCTTTTGTATATCACACCGGTCTTCTGGTAAAACGAACCATAATCATCACGCGAATAAAGTCCACAATAACGAGGCAAACCGTTTAGAAGTTGTATAAAGGCGGTCGTATCTTCAATCTCCTGGATACAAAACAAATCAACATCCAGCCGGTCAATCAGCGTTTGCAGCAGCAACAGAGTCGAATCTCCTTTTTTGGGAAAATTTTGTATATTCCAGGTGACAAGCTCCAGCGTCGTATCGGTACCTAAAGATGGCACTGCTCCGGGAAATTCAATTTTGAAAGGTGCAAACGCCACAATTGAACGCGCTCCGGAATCGTCAATTGCCCGAAGAGAAAAAAGGTGATTGCCCCACGAGAGGTTGTAAAGTGTAACCCCATTTGATTCGGTGAATGTGTCGGGTGTTGAATCATTCAAACCATAAAAAAAGCCGATAATCCTGCCATCAACATCATTCCCCTGCCACTCGAATCGAGCAGAATCGGCATCGGTGATTATGCTGGGCTTTAGAGTAAACACTACTGTCGGCCCTTTATTACCCGTATCTAACGGTTTAATACAACTTAGAAAAATTATCAGTCCCAAGAACCACTTATTCATTTTCATTGAATTAGCTTATCCTTATCAAACGCTTTGTCCAGAAGATGTCTACCCTGCTGGAGTTAACAATCGCCGATTTAGATGTACATCGTATGCTTGACTCCATTTAAAATAAAAGTTATAATCAGCAAATAAAAGCAGACTGACATTTGTAATATAACGTAGAAAAAGGAGAAACAAAGAAAGCGATGAACAATAAAGAAGTTGCCAATCTTATTGCCCAGATAGCGCGAATTAGAAATGTTGATATTACATACGTTTGCGAGATCCTGCGAATGAGCATCGTTGCCGGATTGAAGCGCCGTTTTGGGCCCAACACCGAAGCTGAAGTCACGATCAACCCGGAACAGGGCGAAATCAGGGTGTTTTTAACCAAAAAGGTTGTGGAACGAGTTAACAACCCGGGCCAGGAAATAAATCTGGAAGAAGCCAAAACAGCAAACCCTGCCGCCAGTATTGGTGATGTCGTCCGAGTAGAAATGCCGCTTGATGAACTGGGTCGGATTGCAATTCGGAAGGCATCCGATGAATTGATGCTCAAACTCCGCGAGGCAGAACGCGACCGCCTCTACGAAGAATACAGTCGCAAAAAAGGCGAAATCGTCACCGGTACCATTCAAAGAATAGGCGAACGAGAAATCATTGTTAACCTTGGGCTGATCGAAGCCACTCTTCTCAATCGTGACCAGTTGAAAACCGACCATTACCGTCAAGGATTACCCATCAAAGCCTATGTCTACAAAGTAGAGAAAACACCTATTGGTCCCCGGGTTTATCTCTCACGAACCCATCCTGAATTTCTTCGAAAACTCCTGGCACGCGAAGTCCCTGAAATTAAAGAAGGGGTCGTTGAAATAAAAGCTATCGCCCGGGCTCCTGGTTCTCGTTCTAAAGTCGCGGTCGCATCGCTTGATGATAAAATTGACCCGATTGGTGCCTGTGTCGGCTATCGGAAATCGCGTATTGAAAATATCATCAAGGAGTTATCAGGCGAGAAAATCGACATTATCCAGTGGAGCCGGGACACTCAGATTTTTATCGCACGTGCCCTGGGTCCCGCCAAAGTATCAGAGATAATTCGCGAGGGTGACACTTATATCGTTGTTGTACCTGATGCCGAGTTCTCCATCGCCATTGGCAAAAAAGGTCAGAATGTCTGGCTCGCCAGCCTCCTTACTAACACCAAGATCGAAGTGCTAAAAGAAAGTGATTACCGCAATCGGCAAATTATGAGCCGAGCCACAAAGGTTGCTATAAACGAACTCGGCTTTCCCGAAGAGCTCCTGACAAAGTTACAGGGAGCCGGTTTAAAGACATCTTTTGACTTCCTCAATCTTCCCACCGAGGAATTGGTTCGCATAACCCAATTGACTGATACAGAGATAAACGCTCTTAAAGAGCAGGCCCGCGAGAAGGTATGGTCAAGTTAAAAGTATTTGAGGCCGCCAAGCAGCTGAACCTCTCCAGCGAAGCGCTGCTGGCACTCCTCAAAGAACTAAACTTGCCGCCCCGTGGCTATACTTCTTACATTACCGAAGATGAATTTGAGGCGGTCAAACAAAAACTGCGGAAAGAAAAACACCAGTTCAAAGAATCCATCCGTCGCCGGAAGCCTTCCGAAACATCAGCCCTAAACACAAAAAAAATCGACGAAAAAGAAATCAATCAAAACATTAAGCAAACTCTGATAAAAGTCCAAGGCCGCGATAAAAAGAAGCGAAAAACTACCCGGGAGGAACTAAAATGTCAACCGAGCGAACCAAAAACATCTACCGCGGTTAAGGTTACTCCCTATATGACCGTCACCGAACTGGCGCACGCCTTCAACATCCCGGTTTCGGAGATTATTAAAAAGTGCTTAGCCATCGGATTACGCGCTACCGTTAATCACCGCCTCGACCTCGACACGATTATGTTGATTGCCGACGAATTCAAAATCCCAGTTCAACAAGAGGAAGAAATCGAAAAACCAATAGAACGGTGTGATTTTCGACCTCGCCCGCCCGTGGTTGTTGTTATGGGGCATGTTGACCACGGGAAAACCGCACTGCTTGATTACATCCGAAAAACAAAAGTTGCCGAGCAAGAAGTCGGCAGAATAACCCAGCACATTGGGGCGTATGTTGCTCACTACGGAGACAAACAAATTGTATTTTTGGATACACCGGGCCACGAAGCGTTCACTGCAATGCGGGCGCGCGGCGCCCAGGTTACTGACATTGCTGTCCTCGTCGTTGCAGCTGATGAAGGCATTATGCCCCAGACTCTTGAAGCCCTTGACCATGCTCGGGCGGCCGGTGTTCCAATTATTGTCGCCATAACTAAATGTGACCTGCCGACGGCAAATCCAGACCGGGTAAAAAGTCAACTCGCCAACTATAATGTAAGGGTGGAAGAGTACGGCGGTCATACAGTATGCATCGAAACCTCATCAGTGACCGGTCAGGGAATTGAGGCATTACTTGACGCAATCGCAGTGGTCAGCCTGGAAATGAATCTTCAGGCGCCCTACGATGGACCGGCACGTGGCGTAGTGATTGAAGCCCGGGTTGACCGTGGTCGTGGTAACATTGCCACCGTCTTGATACAGGAAGGCACATTAAAACGCGGTGACCCATTTGTTGCCGGCGAGCACTATGGAAGAGTTCGCGATATGCTTAACGAAGCATTTATCTCCCAGGAATGTGCCACACCGTCCATCCCCGTACAGGTTCTTGGATTTTCGGGATTACCTCAAGCCGGTGACCGCTTTGAGGTTGTCGAGGATGAACGTACCGCCCGTGAAATTGCCCGGCGTCGCCTGCTGGCAAAACGGGACCGCATCATTGCCGCCAGTAAACCTAAGGTGTCCCTCGAGGCACTTCAGGACCAGATTGCCAAAGGTCAGGTCAAAGAGTTAAAAATTGTCCTTAAGACCGATGTATCTGGCTCCGCTGAGGCGCTCAAAGATGCCCTCGAAGGCTTATCACTGGACGAAGTAAAAGTAAAAGTCATCCACTCTGGCGTGGGACCCATAACCCAGAACGATGTCCTTTTAGCCCAGGCATCTGAAGCAATCGTCATTGGTTTCAATGTGCGACCCCTCGCTGATGCCCGCCAATTTGCCGAGCGGGAAGGGGTCGAAATTCGCACCTATCGGATAATTTATGCGGCAATCGATGATGTCCGGGCAGCAATGTTGGGTATGCTCGAACCGGAACAGAAAGAGGTAGTATTAGGTAGAGCCGAAGTTCGGCAGATATTCTCCGCACCGCGTATCGGCTTAATTGCCGGCTCATTCGTAACCGAAGGTAAGGTGGTGCGCGGTGCTCTGGTTCGGGTCATCCGTCAGAATAAAACAATTTTTTCCAGCGAAGTGGTTTCGCTACGGCGTTTCAAAGATGATGTCAAGGAGGTTGCCACCGGCTATGAATGTGGTATTGGTATCAAAGATGCTACCGACCTCCAGGAAGGCGATATTCTCGAATTTTACCAAATCGAAGAAGTGAAGCGCGGGGCGAGCGCCTCGAATGAACGGTAAAGGACCGCTCAGAACAGTTAACAGATGAGTGTTGGTTTACTACTTGTTGACTGCTTTCTGGGAAACAGTTTTTCTCTAAAAGAAAAGCGGCGCGTACTGTCCAGCCTAACCGCCCACCTCCGTCGCTACTACAATATCGCGCTGTGTGAGGTTGAATACCAGAACCAGTGGCAGCGTGCTAAGTTAGCAATTGTTTTCGTTAATACCGATTGGCAAATGGTGCTTCAGAATGCGCAAAAAATCGTCGCGCAGATTGAACAGGATGGCCGGGTCAGTGTATTGAACTCGGAAATGACGCGACTTCGTTAACGCAAAAACAACAAAACTGCAAGCCCAACGAACCAGCAGTAAATTCCAAACAAAAAGAACCAGCGACCCAGCACCAATCGCCGCAGCAACAAAATCATGAAAAAACCTGCCACACCAGCAGTAATAATCCCAAGCATAACCGGTCCAAGGGCAATAACCGTAAAGTCAAAATGGAGCAGTTCAAAAACCGCCGCCCCCACTGTAATCGGTATTGCCAGAAGGAATGAAAATTCAAATGCTTCATACCGCCTAATGCCTAACAGTAATGCCAGCCCGATTGTTGTTCCCGAACGCGAAATTGCCGGCAATAGCGCCGTTGCTTGAATCGTCCCGATTAGCAGCGCTTCTCCCCAGTTAATAGATTTATCCCGGTTGGGCGCAAATCGTGTTGCCAAAAGCAAAAGCCCGTTGAGGCAGAAAAAACAACCAATTGCCTTGGAACTGGTAAAAATGTTTTCAACAAATTCACCAAATAGCAGACCGGCAATAACCGCCGGCAAAGAGCTTACAAGCACCATAAATACCAGCTTCTGATTCTGACTGCGCTGCGCTGGCTCGATTGCAAACAACCCCCGGATGACATTTAATAGTTTCGGGGCAAAGAATACAATGAGCGCGACCGCTGTACCAAGGTGAAGTGCCGCGGTCAAATTAACCCTGATGTGTTCTGGAATGCTCCACAGATACTGCAAAACCGCTAAATGGCCATCGCTCGAAACCGGCAGGATTTCCGTAACCCCTTGCACTAAACCAAGCACAAAGCTTTCTAACCACCCCATCTAAAAACCGGCTCCAAAGCTAAAATGAACCTTACCCTGCCCGATACTTTTCCCCCAGCCCAACCCGTAATCAAGTCCCACAACGCCAACCTTTGTCTGCCACCTTCCGCCCAAACCGTACCCAGCAATCCCTTGATAACCGCCCATCAAATTTTGAAAAACCCCGGCGTCAAAAAAAAATTGCACCCGGGTCCACGCTGAAAAGTTGTACCTTAACTCACAATTCCACCAGCCAGTTTTAGGAGTAACATAGGCACCATCGCGATATCCGCGAACGCTTAAAATCCCACCCACCTGGTAAAGCTCGGGAACACTCAAATCGTAACGAGCAAATGCGGTTCGAGCCGCAAAATGGTTGACAAGTACAAAATTACCCACAAGCGGAACAGCAGGCTCAAAATCTAACTCTAACTTCGTTATTACATCCTCTTTTTCTCCACTCCTCCGTTGACCAGCGCGGCTAAAAAGCCTTGCCCAGAAGCCGCTTCGGGTATTAACAACCCGTTCCCGGTAGTCAACAATCAAACCGCTTCCCAGCCAGCGGGTCGTATTACTCTCTATCCCTGCTATTCGGTCAAACCCTGCCCCAACACTGAAACTTGTGTTCCCGGTAGTATATGTCCCGGTAACAGATAATGTAGTAAATGAGTAACTGGTGTCAAGGACATTATGTTCAACACTGCCCTGCAGTTCAACCGGTAAACGGAAAATCCATGGTTCCGAATAATTCAAACTGTAATAACTAAATCCGCGGAACGAACGCCATTCTCCCTCAACCTTTCTTCCTGAGTTCATCAAATTTAAAAGCCGCAACTTTACCCATCCCGTCCAGTACCGTTCTTCAGACAGATAGCCTGCGCTACCGAAAACCTCACCGCTACGGTAAGCAGAAATCCAGTAACGCACCCCGTAATCACCTTCGCGTCTCATTACAATATCCTGACTATCAACTACCACCCACCCGCTCTTTTCTAAACCCCGGCGCCAATTAACAACAACCCGCAAAGAGTAGGGCACATATTGTCTAAATCCGGTATACCGAATCAGTAATGAATCAGAATTTGGGTACTTACCGCCAAAAGTTATAAATTTTACTATTACTCTTGGACCGGTATCCACCGAAATGATGGGAAAAAGAAAACCAGCAGTTTCGCCAATGCCAGCAACACTTACCGATGCCCAGGGAAAACCAGCGTCACGATAAGCCTTTGCTATTTTCTCTTCCAGTTTATTTATCACCCTGGCAGTTATAACCGTGCCTCGGGAAGGCAGACCAGCCAGCGGTACGGGAATAACTTTGGACACGCCTTCAAAAGACCAGCCACCTAATCGCGCCCTCATAACATTATCAACCAGATATGTTACCGCCACCCCATTTTCATTTATGGCGGTTTCTACGGTTACTTGACGTGGCCAGAAACCCCGGTCAAACAACTGCCGTCGGATATGCTCCTTGCCGGCTTCAATTATTTCACTATTAACGCTATCCCCCACCTTAAAACCGGGTGAAATACCCCGGGGTAATCCTTTACCCTTGATTGAAAAAGAAACTACCCGCTGACTAATTCCCAAAACTGAATTTCCACTCAGCAATCTGAGGATAAAAAACAGTAATAAACTGCGCCTAACTGATAAATAAGTACTGACGCCAATCCTCCGGAATATCTCCCAGCGCATTCAAAGCAAATGTCACATAATGCGGCGCCTTGGGCTTACGGCGTAACTTCATATTTGCCTGTGCCGGGGTACGGCTGCCTTTTCGGGCATTACATTGAGGACAGGCGCAAACCATATTTTCCCAGGAATCGGTACCGCCCAATGCTTTCGGAATCACATGGTCCGCAGTCATCACAGGTCCGCGTGCACCGCAGTACTGACAGGTGTTATTATCACGGCGCAAGATGTTTCGTTTCGTTAAAGGAACTTCCCGGCGTTTAACCCGCACATAATAGTTCAACCGCAAAACGCTCGGCAGGGGAAAACTCATATTAACCGTATGTAACTCGAGACCAGAAGTCTCAACCGGTTCCGCTTTTCTGGTCAGAACCAGAACCAGTGCCCTTCTTGTCCGGCAAACCGAAATCGGCTCGTAATTTTGATTCAAAAGCAAAACCGGACGATTTAGCATCTCATCTTTTAAAACCTACCGGACAAACAACTCTTTGTCAATAGAATTGATACTCTTGTCGATATAGTCAATCTGCGCCCGGGCGTAACTGGCTAAAGTTGAGTCGTTAAGTGCCTTCTGGTAATAGCCCCGTGCTTCTTCGTATAACGCTTTAGCCGCACGCAGATTGGCGGTTGATGTCTGAGCAAGATTGGTGCCTCGCTTCACATCCGCCTGTTTGCGACGATTGTCTCCCAGGTCAACATATGCCTGCAATAAATTCGGGTCCAGTGCCAGCGCCCGTCGCAGATTAGCATCGGAAGCCCCATAATTACCCTGCTCACTCAACGCCTCTCCCTTGTAGAGATAGGCAACCGCAAGCGTCGAATCACTGGCAATCACCTCATCAAACTTCTTTATCGCCTCCTTCATCTTGCCCTGACGCGCAAGAATTACCCCCTGCCGCAACTTCGCCTGATAATTCGTGGGTTCAATTGTCAAAATCGTGTCAATCTGTGCCAGCGCCCCTTTATAATCCTTCAACTCAACCATCGCATCAACCAGTTTCGCGCGCAAACTTGTTACCTGAGGAAACCGCGCTGCCAGCGGTTTCAAAGCCTCCACCGCCTCGCGATACCGTCCAACTTTATAGAGAAACTCGCCCCAGAGCCGTTGCACCGCCAGATCATCAGGAAAACGCTTCAATGCGATTCGATAAACTGAATCGGCTTGGGACATCATCCCTTTACGCACATAAATATCGGCAACACCATTGTACAAATCGGCAAGACTTGAATCCTGTGCCAGCCCTTCTTGATAAACCCCCAGCGCATCATCGACCCTGCCCATTTCCAGATACATATCACCCAGCGCCTCATAAGCCTTTGCCTTCTTAGGGTCAATTTTCATCGCCTTGCGATAGTACTCCTCTGCCTGACCCGCATCCCGTTTTTTACGCCAGATATTACCAATCGCAATGTACGGGTCGTAATAAAGCGAATCGTACGCCAGTGCCTGCTCAAAATTCTTGAGCGCCGATTCAAAATCACCCTGTTGATAATAACCAGCGCCGATACTGTAACTTTGTTGTGCCGAATCGCGCCGCGCCTGCAACTGCTCCCCGGAAAATTTTGTAACTGTCTGCGTTGGGGTACATCCAGTGCTAAATACACCGCCGATAAAAATCGCCACAATTACAAAAAACAAGACCCTTTTCATCTACTGCTCCTTTTCTTAAATACAGACAAAAACTTTCTCCTTCAACCTATGGAGCCGACGGGATTCGAACCCGTGACCTTTTGACTGCCAGTCAAACGCGCTCCCAACTGCGCCACGGCCCCAGAATTAAAACCGCTATGTATAGACTCCAAACCGTTCAATCAAACTTTATTAAGTTTTACTCAATTTCCATCAAAAGTCAAGGTAATTATCAGGTGTATCCAAATCTATTAGTATACGGAGAAGTAATTAGAACCGATCAGGTAAAAAGTTCTTTGCCTAATCAGCCGATTTAACGCACAATCACTACTCTGGAAGCAACCCCCTTATCAGTCCGCACAAAATAAACTCCAGGAGTCAATCCCCGTACATCATTTTCCCCGGGTACCAGTACCATAATCTCTCTGCCCATCGCATCTATCAGCACGCTTTTGCTTTGACATCCACTCTGGAATTGTGAAAGACGCAGCACATTCTTGATTATAGTAGCATCAAGCATTGAAGATAGATTCTCATGGGCAGCGTATTCTTCTACTCCAGGAATTGGATTCATCTTTCCCCAGATACGGTAGGTGTTGTACACCTTGCCTGCCACCGTTCCTGTCCAGCTGATATATACAAGAAAAAGCTGGCTTCCGTGTCCGTGTGCCAGCACCGGGGACAGTTGATACCCTTCCTGAATAACAACCGGCACCGATGGAAAAACCATTCCATTAGGCGTCACCCGCGCACCGTGCAACTCTTGGAGGGTACCGGGACCCTGCCACACCACAAGGTAATTTGTACCGTCAAATGAAACATCAGGAAACCCTTCATCAACGGTATCGGTCGAAATGGCAATACCACCGGGGTCAAGTACAACCCCTGCCGGCGTCACCCGCGCACCAAAGATATCATCACTTCTGGCACGGTGGCTACACCACACCACAAGATAGTTTGTGCCGTCAAACGCTACCGCAGGGGACTCTTCCTCAACCAAGGGGGCACCAATTGCGATACCTTGCGGGTCAAGCACAACCCCTTCTGGCGTCACCCGCGCACCATAAATGTCGTTACTGTAAGGGCCATTCTCAGTCCAGACCACAAGATAGTTGGTGCCGTCAAACGCTACTGCTGTTCCACCACAATAGTAGTCAGCGGTCGTTGCGATGGTGATACCATTTGGGTCAAGCACAACCCCTTCCGGCGTCACCCGCGCACCGTAAATGTAAGAAACGCCGCTGCTACAATAAACCTGCCATACCACAAGATAGTTTGTGCCGTCAAAGGCAACTGCCGGAGTACCCACAGAATCCGGTGAGGTTGAAATTTGGATACCATTAGGGTCCAGCACAACCCCTTCCGGCGTAACCCGCGCACCGTAGATGTCCGCCTCACCGCTACGACAATCCGTCCATACCACAAGATAGTTTTTACCGTCATAACCAGACGCCGGACTACCCTGCCAATAGGGTGCTGTGGTAATGGGCAAACCATCAGGGTCAAGTACAACACCATCCTCGGTCACCAGCGTACCGTAAATGTCGCCACCGCTGCTGCGGTCATCCTGCCACGCCACAAGAAAGTTTGTACCTCCGAATGAGACCGTCGGTGCCCACTGAGGATGAGCAGCGCCTGACACAACGACACCCCAGGGGTCAAGGACAACCCCTTCCGGCGTCACCCGAGCGCTATAGATGTGTGAGCGATTGTAGATGTGTGAGCCATTGCGCTCGTCCTGCCACACCACAACCCAGTTTGTGCCATCAAAGGCAACTGCCGGACTCTTCTGATTATCTGCCGCAGACGAAATGGCAATGCCCTGCGGGTCAAGGACAAGGCCATCACGCGTTACCCGCGTACCGTAAATGTCATAGTAATAGTAGATGGGACTGAGCTGGTCTGCCCATACCACAAGATAGTTTGTGCCGTCAAACGCTACCGCAGGATTGATTTGATGTCCTCCCCGCGTTGTGATTGGAATACTATTAGTATCAAGCACGGCGCCTTCGGGTGTCACCCGCGCGCCATAAATGTCTGCGTTAACCGAGCTCCTGCGATATTCCTGCCATACCACTAAAAAGTTTTTGCCGTCAAAGGCACAGGCAGGTTCCAGTTGGGCGTAGGGAACGGTCGAAATGGGAATACCGCTGGTATCAAGCACCGCACCTTCCGGTGTCACCCGCGTGCCGTAGATTTGAGGGAGACCGTTGCGAAAATCCGCCCACACAACAAAGTAATTCCTTCCGTCAAAGGCAATTGAAGGGGTCCCCTGCCAATTCGGTGCGGTTGAGATTGGGATACCAGCAGGGTCAAGTACAACCCCTTCTGGCGTCACCCGCGCACCATAGATATCAGATATACCGAAACGCGGGTCTGCCCACACCACAAGATAGTTTGTGCCATCAAACGCAACCGCTGGAGCCTTCTGCGAATCCGGTGCTGTACATATTGGGAAACCTGCAGAATCAAGCACAACACCATCACACGTCACCCGTGCCCCATAAATGTCAGCCCAGCCTGCATGCCGACCATCCTCCCACACCACAAGATAGTTTGTGCCATCAAACGCAACCGCAGGATAATACAACCAGTGTCTTGCAATCGACAATATCTCAAAACTCTGCGGGTCAAGTAATGTGCCCGATGGTGATAGCCGAGCACCAAAAATGTCAGGCCAGTAAGAGTAAAACGATTTGCGCGAGTCCATCCATACCACAAGAGAGTTTGTACCATCCGATGCAATGGCTGGGGCCAATTCATAAAACGGTAGGAGTGCACGGGTAATGCTGGTATCAAGAAGGAACTCAGGCTCATCAAATGGCGGACAATGTTTATTCGCCAATCGCTGAAGGTTATGGCAACCCCCTGGCACAACAGGACCGGGTTCAAAACAATGGCCTGTCTGGCAAACTGCGGTACTGACAAAAATTACCGCAATAAGGACTACCTTTATCCACATCACTCCTCCCCTCTAATTTTCATAATCGCATTCACCGAATAACCACCACCCTCTTAACGCACCTTTGCCCGATTCGCACAAAATATACCCCGGGGCTCAGACCGTGTACTTCATTCATACCTGGTTTCAAATTAAGAACCTTCCTGCCGGCAATATCAAGCAGGGAAACAGGGTCATTTTTATCAGCTATTGACAGATATAATACATTATGCACCATTGTCGGTAAAATGTCGGTTTTTTGCCAAGCGTAATTGTCATCAACCACGCCCGGAACCCCTTCTACGAAACCGAGCGAGTCGGTTTTTATCAATAGATTGCCACAATTTTCTTCATTGCCGAATACCAAAAATCCGCCATCTCTCGTAGTTATTACCCGATGTCCAGCACCGCTCAATTCGGGCAACCCTGAATAGGAGTATCGCCGACACCAAACCGAGTCACCATTGGCATTCAATTTCAGAAGTGTAATTTTATATCTCGATATGCGTCCTGCTTCACCAACTAGTACAAAACCACCGTCAGGGGCTGCGGTTCCACTCCGAAAGTACACAAAATCGGTGGTATCAAGACCGTTCCGACGCATGGCAATTATAGTCCTCATTTTTTCTCCTGATGGGCTGAACACCTTAACATAGCCACACGAGGTGTCAACCCAAATCCTCTCCCTACCGGCTATTGCAATATTGCCGTCCGGAGTAAGCGAAACAGCCGGAGGGCATTCAAGTTCACCAAACTCGGTATCTATCACCGCCCAGCGCAAATTACCAATTGAGTCAATCCTCATTACAAGTAAAAAGACAGAGTCGACTACGACATTTTTGATGCTTCCGGCAACAACGCAACCATTATCGGGCATTAACACCATTGTGCTGGCTTCGGTCACTAACTCCGGGTCTGGTTTCGGGTTGTAGACGCGAAGCCATTTCACATTCCCATTCCGGTCAAGTCTGACAACACCGATATTCCGCCCGGGTAAGGTGTCCGTGGTAAAGGTGCCGACTGCCAAACATCCGCTGTCCATAGTTGGCTTGATATCAGCAAAATAGTCTATTCCTGGACCAGCATATTGATAACTCCAGAGGGCGGCGCGGCCATTTGACTTTACCTTCATTAAAAAGGCATCAACTATTGCATTTGTATCGCACGTCCGCCCGCCAACATAAAAGTGCCCATCATACCCCTCAGCCGGAGCTGTGATAGGCTCTATATAAGGCACCGGATACACATATCGCCACTCCTCAAACCCTAAGGAGTCAACTTTTAATAAACCAATATAAGAACGATAGCCGAGACCATCCCAAATGCGCCTCCAATGATTTAACGCATAACCACCATCTTGCGTCTGGACAACGTTATTATGCCCATCTGTCCTACGCATAAAGGTAATGACACCAAATGCAGTTCCGTTAATTAAGGACAAAATGAAAGCAATAATAATTAGCACCACCCACTTGGGGCGGGGGATTCCCCGTCCCAATTTCACTCCCACAAGGCTACCTCGCGATGAGTAATTTACCATCGGCTACCTCCGTTCCGGTTGATACCTGATAAAAATACAAACCGGTTCGCACCTGAGGATGGTGCCATACAAGTTCAGTTTCGCCGTTCTCGCCCATACCGGAAATTAAGGCTTGCCTTCTGCCGGTCACATCAATAACTGAAAGTGTTACCATTTTAGACGGTGATTTTACAAAAAACCGGTGGTAGTTTCTACCCGGCTGGACTGTGACTGACAGGGATGAACTCAGGGGTGCTTTAACCCCTTGCCCGCCTTCTGAATAAGGTGGTGGCAGCCATCGGTAAAAGGCGCCGAATGCTTGTGCGGGGAAAAGGGCATAAGCAACCCCATCGCTATTGGGGATAAATGCTGATATACCACTCCCCTTGGTTATTTCATAAGGAGTTGATGTTAGTCTTCTTATGGAGGAGGGATTAAGGACTTCGTAGAAGCCATAACCGTAGTCGGTTGCCCGGCTTTTTTCAAGGAACATTACCGAGTCTTTATAATGTGAAGTTACCCTGGTGCCACATTTTAATTTAGGAAGTTCGGGGCTTCCTACATACAGCCATCTATCTGTTGCAGGGTCATAATGCCAGAAATAACCCACTGCACCTGAACCCATGGTGTTCTTCAGGACAACAACCAAACCCATTGGATAGGGAGAAGTGGGCGCACTCATCGGCACCCAGGTAATGGACGCCTCATCCCCTACCGTACCTGGAACGTTACTAAGAGGCTCCCAGTGACCTCCTAACGAAGCATCGTCACTACCATTACCTTTATAGGGCACGACATCGAAAATGTATCTGTAGAAATGCCCCTCCGACCCGGTCTCCTGACCGGTGAGCGCATACAGTATAGCTTTTTTTAGCCCGCCTATAGTATGTATACCACCATAACACAACGCGCCGCCATCAACTACCGCTTCGGGCACATCAGGGCCTCTTAACCAGGTACCTTTTGACGGTAAAAAAACCCAGAACTCGTTTGTCTCATCGCCATGTAAAGCAAACACCCATCCATTTGGTGGACAGGCAAATGGGTCCGGTACATAAGCGAGTGCGCCGCCTCCTTTATCAGGGTCGTCTTTAAGGTAAAATGGCAAAGTTCCAATGCGACGCCAGGTGTTCTCTTCAACATCGTATCTCCAAAGATTGTCATTTAGGTAATTTCCGTCTATCATCACCCAGACCGATTGCCGTGTTATTCCATCCTCTTCAGTTCCGACACCAGCACAAAGCGACGTACCATAATAAAAATTGTACTGATTGCGTAGCGAGTCACGTTCCTGCCATACTGCTTCAACATTTGTTACAATGATGCAGAGTGTAACTACTGCTAATGCGGCTTTAAAGTTTCTCATCTTCAACCTCCTTTCTTTTTATTGTTCCCGAATTGCCGCATTTTTTAGTTACAGGACTCCAGCCCGTTTCTGGACTGGAGTCGCACCCTGCCACCAATCACCTCACCGGATTTGTTGTAAAACTGGAAATCACAAGATGGGACGAGTAGAGTAGAGTAGAGTAGAGTAGGTCGGTCATCATAATTCTACGCCGGAATATTATACAACAAAAACCTGTCCTGTCAAGGTGCAGGAATTTGCTGGTGCAAGCAAAGTAGAACAATCGGACTTGACTCGCAAACAACAATTACTATCATTTTGCAAATGAAAGAACAGATTTCCCTCCCGGTTTATTTTCCCCGTACCGGTAGCAAAAACACCACTCAAACTATCGCGCTTGCCTTAATCCGCGCCCGGGAACTCGATATCAAACACATTGTTGTCGCCTCCACCACCGGCAAGACAGCGCTTGCGCTTCTCTGCCAGACAAAAAATCGGTTCAATGTCGTCTGCGTGACCCATCATTGCGGTTTTGCCGAACCCGGCAAGTCAGAACTTTCTTCAGCAACCGAAGCCCGCCTGAAAGCATCCGGGGTATCGGTTTTACGCACCACTCATCTCTTTGCCGGAATTGACCGTGCCCTGCGCCTCAAATTCGGCGGCGCATACCCGGCAGAAATCGTCGCCAGCACATACCGCACATTGGGCGAAGGTGTTAAAGTGGCGGTGGAAATTGCGGTTATGGCGCTTGATGCTGGTCTTGTTCCCTATGGAAAAGACCTCATCAGTATTGCCGGCACCGGTTCTGGGGCTGACACCGCCATTGTTATCCAGCCGGCTCATTCCAACCGATTCTTTGAGACCAGGGTAAAAGAAATTATCTGTAAACCAAGAAATTTTTAATAGGAGTTCATTATGAGTGAATGCCCTTTTTGCGCGATTGTTGCCGGTAAGGCACCCTGTCGTAAAGTTTACGAGGACGAGCACACCTTGGGGTTTCTTGACCTCTATCCAATTTCCCGGGGTCACTGTCTTGTTATCACCAAAAAGCATATCCGCTGGTTTACCGACATCGAACCCCAGGACAATATCGCCGGGCCCTTTCTCCGTGCCTGCTACATTGTTGCTCGAAAGGTTAAAAACGCCTTTGATTGCGAATACATCACAATGCTCATTCGGGGTACGAGGGTACCTCATCTCCATATGTTAATTGTCCCAACTATCAAAAATGAAGAGAACATCCTTGACAAAACGCTCAACCTTCATCACTTCTGTCAGTCGCGCCTGAAACCACAGTTTTCTGAAGCCGAACTGGATGCCATCGCCGAAAAAATAAGGGTTTCCCCGATATAAACCTATTTAGAAAATGCGGGGCGGCAATCCGCCCCGCATCTTTGTTAGCATCAACCGCTTTCTCTTTTATTCCACAACCAGTTTCCGGGTCACGCTGTATTTCCCAGCAAGTTTCACAAGATAGACACCACTGGGTAACATCCCCAAATTCACCGTCGCCTGTTCGTTCCCCAGCGGCTGACAGAAGACCATCCTGCCCGTAGCATCAAAAATCTGCAGCTGCATCCCTGCCGCCGCACCGGAAATGAACAGCACACCTTTACCGCGTACCGGATTGGGCGCAATGGTAAGCGAACCCACCGCTTCCTGCATCTTGCCCATTACTCCTTCCCTTTCCGGGGTATCGGCAAAGAGCGTATCCGCAGAAACATAGCACCACAACTCCGGGGTCTTATTGCCTTTCAGGGCAAAGAAAATCCCATCCTCATAAAGAACAATGTCGCCGCCGCCTTTCACCCGCTTTTTCCGTCCGGTCGAGCCAACTGAAGGCATTGTATCCAGTTCCACCCAGGAGTCGCCCAGCGCATCATAACGCCAGAATTCGCAGGTGTTGCCGCCTTTGAGCGCATAGATTGCATCGTTGTACCAAGCACCAGAACTGCCATCCTTACACTTCTTGGTCTTCCCTAACCTTCCGACGAAAGGCATCCCGGATAAGGGTTGGCTGAACCAGGTATCAGCAAGGACATCGTACTTCCACAACTCATGCACCTTGGATTTGTGGGCATAGATGTAAAACTGATTTTGCCCGGGTTGTGCCTGATAAACAATCCAGGATCCCCGGTCCCATCTTCTGCCGGTTGCGGTTAAAGGTGCGGGTGCGCGTGTCTCCCATACACCGGAAACGGTGTTAAATCGGTAAAACTCATCGGTATAACCTTTCAGGAGATAAACATAACCGGTATCGGTATGAGGCCTTTTGATATAAACCATATCGGCGCCCGCCTTTACCCGTTTACCACTGGAACCGGCAGGCACATTCTCCAGCTGTAGCCAGGTGTCAAGTTCTACATTGTAAGCCCAGAACCCTAAAGTGTTGTTACCCTTGGTGGCATAAATATAGTCACCACCCGCCACCCCTACTGAAGCCCGGCGTGGTGGTCTGCCTTCAGCACCCAAAGGCATTGACTGTAACTGATGCCAGGTGTCGGCTAACGGGTCATAGAGATAAAAGTCACCCACCTTATTCCCTTTCAGGACAAACAGACAGCGCGTTCCACTCACCCGCTTTTGCGTCAGCCAACCGCCATCGCTGACCCCTTTATTGGAAGGCGCGAGCGGCACCGGTCTCACCTCGTGCCAGCCATAAGGCCAATGGGGAATCAGCCGAACCACAAAACTGGCACTGCGCACATCGTTATCCGGAAATGTGTCGTTGCTGCAGAATGTTGAACAACGGATCGTCCAGGTTCCAGGTGCGCCACTCACAAGATACGCCGGAAAATAAACAATCGTGTCCCGTTGATTGGCAAGACTGGCTATTGTTAGTGACTCATTATAAACGAGCGTGCCCGCGGCATCAAACATCTTGAAATAGGCGACAAAATTCGCTGGATAGTCTCCCCGATTCCACCAGCGTGCCCTTGGGTTAACAACCGCACCGCTATCAATTGTACCACTGGGCGCCTGAATCTGAAACATCTCGATATCCGTGGTGTAAAGTGTAAAAGTTCCTTCCAGCACATTGTTTGTTGAGTTTTTATCCAGGATTGCGGTAGTTGAACAACGCACCGTCCATTGACCAGTACCATTCACCACAAAACCGGGAAAAATTAGCGTACTATCCGCACCCGGGGCTAAATTGGCAACATCAAGCGACTCCGAATAAACCCGATTGCCTGAGGGATTGATAAGGAAACAGAACAACCGAAAGTCCACATTATTGTTAGCCCCGAAATTGCGAGCGACCACCCGGGGCGTCACGGTAGTTCCCGGCATAATCAATCCTGATGGTGATAAAATCGAAGACACCCCGGCATCAACCATTTCCCCCCGGATGTAATACACATCGTTCTCGCCATCGTAATTGTCATACCAGACAATGTGCAGATCATCAAACTCGCCCGCTGTCAAAGACGGATAGTAAAGGCCGGTCTGAGCCCGATTGGTCAACTGCATCACTTCGCTCCAGCTGCCCGCCTGTTTCTGCCGGCAGAGGATTTCGAAACGGGTTGGCGAGCTTTCGGTATAGCCGCGCCAGACTACACTCACTATCCCATCAGCCTCACAAACAACCGGGTCGTACTGATTACCGTTGGTATAGGTGCTGACAATCTCGGTTGTCCCCCAGCCCGAACCGGTTTTTGCCCGATAAAACACCCGGTCGTAAGTAGAACCCGGAACATCGCCGTTCCAGACAACATAAACCGTTGACCCTTCGCTGTTCACCGCAACCGTCGGGGCAAACATATTGGCATTGGCGTTAACATCCGACACCTGTTCAATATCCCGCCAGGTTCCAGTACCGCTGCGCCAGCGGTAAAAAACCTGCCAGTAACCAGCCACTTTTTTCCGCCAGACAACATAGACACTATCTGCCCGGTCAACCGCAACCGAAGCCTCTATACTTGAATCGCTCGGGAAGTTATCAACGATAGTAACAGCACTCCACCCGGTACCAGGGGTATACTCAATATGTTTAATTCGGAAATAGGTCGGGTTCGAAGCGTCTCTGCCATACCAGACGATATGGACATTATTACCTCCGGGCCGACAGGCAATTGATGGGTAGTAGTTAAGATAATTACCACCGGGGTTGTGAAGATAAACCGAATCTCCCCAGGTGCCGGTCGCGACATTCCATCTTTTATACCATATCCCGTAGTTAGGTGATGTCGAATGATACCAGGTAATATGGACATTGCCCGAATCGTCACAGGCAACTGCCGGCCGATAAACCGCAACCGATTGATTGGTCACCTGGGCAATTGGACCCCAAGTGCCGTTTGCTTTTGTCCATTTTCGATAAAAAACCTGATTGGTTCCGGTTCGGTTGTCATACCACACCACATGAACATTACCGAAGGTATCGGTTGCCACGGTATGTTGGTAACCATAACCCATATACTGAGTTGTGGCATCGTCCGAAAGATTAACTGGCCCAGCCCAGCCATCGATTCCCGCGGCTGGAATTCCGTTGCTGCTGGCACTCATTACCATTAACCCCAGCAGCGTGATGACTATACCACTCATTTTAACCTCCTTACTTTATGACCTATCAACACTCTCAGTTACCGGCAAGCCGAATTTTCCTGGGATAGACAGGATGTAACCCTACATCTAAACTTTACCTGTTTCCTACCTCTTGTCAATTAAATTTTTTATAAAGACTTGTTAAAAAAATCCCGCACTCCCTGCAGAATTTACCCGCAAACCATAACAACTTTAATTTCCCTTACCATCCCCGATACTACCCCGGGGTTAGTTATGGAAAATCACGCCTCGTGTGTTTAACCCATTAAAATACATAGTATTATGTGAAAAGTCTGGTTTCTGGTAAGTATACTTATAAGTATACACGCCCTGAACATTCCCGGGAACAATTATCTATGCCTTATTAACCTTCTAACATCCGGGTTTTGCTCTCAGATTAATAAAGACCTCTCTGCATCCAATGCGATACCCACCATCTCTATCCTGCAACACCCTGTTACCTCAGAACATCTTTTCCTTGACAATCCGTCCTATCTAATAGAATATTTATAGGTGTCCAAATTTTATTTGCAGGTTTACGGCTGCCAGATGAATCAGTACGAAGCCGAACTCGTACGCAACATCCTAAAACAGGCGGGATTTACCGAAACCGAGAAAGAAGAGGAAGCCGATGTCCTCTTAATGGTTACCTGTTCAGTCCGCGAGCACGCTGAACAACGCGCCCTGGGAAGACTGGCAGCATTTCAATCGTACAAAAACAGAGCGCCCGAAAAGATTGTGGGCGTTCTGGGCTGTGTTGCTCAGAATCTCAAACAAAGGTTAATCACCGAATATGGTGCGGATATTGTTGTTGGACCTGATGGGTACCGCCATCTCCCGGAAATGATAAACCGCCGGCAGAGCGGTAATCCACCTCAACTCTGGGTCCAGTTTAGCGAAGAGTGCTATTCCGACATTCACCCCCTAATCCGAAACGGGGTAACGGCAAATGTCACAATAATGCGCGGCTGCAACAACTTCTGCTCTTACTGTATTGTCCCTTATGTAAAAGGACCAGAGCGCTCCCGGCCCTTAGAAAGCATTTTAACCGAAATAAGACAGCTGGCGCGTCGCGGTGTCAAGGAGGTAACGCTTCTGGGACAGAATGTACTTGCCTATCAGGACCGGGAAATTAATTTTTCTGAACTATTAACCTATGTGTGTGCGGTTGAGGGTATCGAACGGGTCCGCTTTCTAACCTCGCATCCCCGCGACCTGTCAGAAAAAATCGTCGAGCAGATAGCCCATTTGCCCCGAGTCTGCCCGCAGTTTCACCTCCCGTTACAGTCGGGCTCAAACCGCATCCTGGAACTGATGAACCGTGGCTATACCCGCGCAGAGTACTTAGAGAAAGTGCAAATGATAAGAGAAAAACTGCCCGGGGTATCGCTTACCACCGACATCATCGTTGGATTCCCGACTGAGGACGAAAGTGATTTTGCCGCAACAATGGAAATCGTCCGAACCGTTAGATTTGACTTTGCCTATATGTTCAAATTTTCGCCCCGGCCTGAAACGCGCGCCGCCGAAATCAAACCTTTAGTGCCCGAAGCCATTGCCCGGCGCCGCCTTACCGAACTGATTAAGTTGCAAAACCAGATTACCCTCGATTCCAATCGGGCAATGCTCGGCAGAACTTACGAATTGCTGATTGAAGGACTGAGCCCGCGCGGTCAGGGAAGTCTGGGCAGAACCCCTCAGGGCAAAGTTGTCATCCTTGACGAAGAAATTCCACCGGGTACTCTGGTCTCAACCGTGGTCAAAGAAATTCGCGGCTGGACACCAGTTGGACAGGTACTCGATGGGAAAAAAGTCCCGGTTACAGGAGGTTGTTAAATGGTTACTTTTAGAATCATTCTTATCCTGCTTGCCTTTGTAATCCTTTTTATCCTGGGCTGGCAAAATCAAACCACCGCGACGGTCCAGGTGTTCTGGCGCACCTTTTACAATGTTCCCCTTGCCTTTGTCATGCTTTACTCTTTTGCCTTTGGTGCCCTCTGTGTTGGCATCTTTACAATTATCTCGGAAATCAGGTTACGCACCAAACTGCACCAGCAACGCAAAGAGATTGAAGCCTTAACCGAAGAACTTCGCAACCTGCGCAATGCGCCCCTGGACATAATTTCTTCTCCCAAAGAAACCACCCGGACCGAAATCCCCATCTCTGATTCAACCCAAAAAGGAGCATAGATATATGTACCCCCTTTTAATTGTTATTCTTGCCCTTTTAGTTGTCGCTCTTTACCCGGTCATTCGCGACTTCTTCCGCCAGCGCCGCACCACCGTGCCCGCCTATGTTGAAGGTCTTAAACTGCTACTCGATGGCAAGGTCGAAGAGGCGGCACAAAAGTTAAAACAGGCGGTGGAAGAAGATACGGGTAATGTCGATGCCTATATCCGACTCGGTACCATTTTCCTCGAAAAGGGCGACATTGAAAGGGCGCTGCGCATCCACGAAAGCCTTGCCCTGCGCCGCAATTTAAAACCGGAAGAAGAAAGAGCGGTTTTTCGGGCGCTGGTTAAAGACTACATAAAGATTGGCCGAAAGGTAAAGGCGATACCGTTACTTGAAGAGTTAATTCGCGCCGACCGTAATGATATCACAAGCCGCGCGACGCTTCTGGAACTGTACATCGAAAACAACTCCTGGGATAAGTGCGAAGAGATTCTCAAAGATTTGCAAAAAGGCGACCCCAGCCGGGCGAGCCGACTCTACGCCCTTTATGGCTACTCCTATGGCAGGGTTAATCCAAAAGCGGGCATAAAATGGCTCAACGACGCCCTGAAACTCAATCAAAAGTCCATTATTGCCCGAATTCTACTCGGTGACCTGTTATTAAGCCAGGGCGAAGTTGACGAGGCGATTCGGGTGTGGAAAGAGGTCGTGGAAGTAGCGCCCGAAAAAAATTACCTGGTCCGGGAACGGTTAGAACGGGCGTACTTTGAAATTGGCCATTATGAAGAAATCACCAACCTCTACCGCCGCTTGCTCGTACGGGTCCCGCAGGATACCGGACTGGTTCTGGCGTTAGCCGAAATCTACGCTAAAATGGAAAAGTTAAAAGAAGCCCGCACCATCCTCGAAAAGGCAACGAAAAATGGCGATGCGGCGACCCGCATTTTCCTCGCACAGATTCTGCTGCGTGAGGGCGAAACTTCCCGGGCGTTATCCGCGCTCAATGAGGCAATTCAAAAGTTAACCGTTAACAACCGGCACTGTGACAATTGTCGTGCTCCAATCAGTCAAACTGAGATTCGCTGCCCAAATTGTGGCACCTGGCAGAATAATGTAACATAAATCACCTGAAACGGTAACACGCTCCTCAATGGCAGAAAAACTAACCCCGCTATTGACCCAATACCACCGAATTAAAGAACGCTACCCGGAAACCCTGCTGCTCTTTCGGGTCGGTGATTTTTATGAAATGTTTTATCAGGATGCGGAAACTGGTGCCCGGGCACTAAATCTTACCCTTACTTCCCGGTCGCACGGTCCCAACCATCGTGTTCCCCTTGCCGGCATCCCGGCAAAATCGCTCGACACCTATGTTGCCCGTCTTGTTGAACAGGGGTTCAAGGTTGCGGTGTGTGAGCAACTTGAACCACCGAACCGGGGCAAACCGGTTGTTGCCCGTGATGTTGTCGAGGTCATCACCCCTGGTACGCTGGTGCGTGACACCCTGCTCAATGAAAGTCGCAACAACTATCTGATGGCACTTTCCCCGGGTTCAATCTGGGGAGTCGCTTTTGCCGACCTGTCAACCGGTGAATTTTATGTTGCCGAAATTCCCCCATCGTCTCTGGGTGAAGAAATCACCCGCATTTCCCCTTCCGAAGTTCTCCTTCCCCAGAACTGGACCGGCGAACTACCTGCTTACCTTCCGGCACGAATAACCAGAATGGACGATTACTTTTTTACACCCGAGTTTGCCTTTGAAAAACTCACCTCCCATTTTGGCGTTGCCAACCTTGCCGGTTTTGGTGTTGACCACCTTACCGAAGCAATTTGTGCCGCCGGTGCCATTCTTGAGTACTTAGAGCAAACCCAGTGCACGACATTACCGCACCTCCATCGTATCACCCCCTATCACAACACCGATTTTTTGCTCATCGACCGCATCTCGCGACGCAACCTTGAACTACTGGAAAAACTCCATCCCCAAAACAAAGGCGACCGCGAAACCGGAACGCTCTTCTGGCTTCTTAACCGAACTTGCACCCCAGCGGGCACCAGACTGCTGCGGCGCTGGCTTCTCAGCCCCTTACTCTCGGTTGAAAGAATCAATGAGCGTCTTGACGCTGTTGCCGAATTACAGGCACCTGCTTCGCCGCTCGAACAACTTCAACAACTCCTCAACAAAATCGGCGACCTCGAACGGGTCGCTTCCCGTATCGCCTTAGACCGCGCCACCCCGCGTGATTTAGCTGCACTCCGTTCCTGGTTAATCGTTATTCCAGAAATAAAACAACTACTAAATGATTGCTCCACCCCGCTTCTGAAACAGTCCCGCGATGCCATCCCGGACTTTACCCCTCTGGTAAACGAACTCGAGCGCGCCTTATCCGATTCACCCCCAACCACCATCACCGAAGGCGGTATCTTCCGCTCCGGCTATAACCAGGAACTGGACAACCTTCGGGAACTCACCCAGCATGGCAAAGAGTTCCTTGCCCGGTTGCAGGAATCCGAACGGACCCGCACCGGTATTCCTAACCTCCGCATCGGCTACAACTCTGTTTTTGGCTACTACATAGAAGTCACCAAATCCTACCTGCGTCTTGTACCAAGTGACTACATCCGGAAACAAACCGTTACCGGCGGTGAGCGTTTTATCACCCCCCAGTTAAAAGAGTACGAAACCAGAATCACCAACGCCGAAGAGCGCATCAAAACCCTTGAGTACGAACTTTTTATCGACCTGCGCGATCGCATCAAACCGCACTGTAACAAAATCATCGAATTAGCAACCGCCCTTGCTACAATGGATGTCCTTGCCGCTTTTGCCCGACTTGCCCGCGAGAAAAACTACTGCCGCCCGGTTATTGACAGCTCAACCACCATCGAAATCAAAGCAGGCCGCCATCCGGTAGTGGAAACAATTTCCAGCGAACCCTTCATCCCCAACGACACTTACCTTGACACAACCAGCAATCAAATCTTAATCATCACCGGTCCCAATATGGCGGGGAAATCCACTTACTTACGCCAGACCGCACTGATTGTTATTATGGCACAAATCGGCTCCTTTGTTCCTGCCCGCTCCGCCCGAATTGGCGTTGTCGATAAGATATTTACCCGTATTGGCGCGTCCGACGACCTGGCGCGCGGCGTTTCCACCTTCCTTGCCGAAATGAATGAAACCGCCAACATTTTGAATAATGCCACCTCCCGCAGTTTAGTAATCTTAGATGAAGTGGGCAGAGGAACCGCCACTGAAGACGGTGTTGCCATCGCCTGGGCAACGGTTGAGTACCTCCACGGTGATGAAAAGTTCTGTCCCCGAACCCTCTTTGCCACCCATTACCATGAACTCACCCGGATTCCTGACCATCTCCCCCGGACAAAAAATTTCAGTTTTCTGGTTCGGGAAAAAGGTGATGAAGTCATCTTCTTAAGGAAAATTCACCCGGGTCCGGCTGATAAGAGTTACGGCATAGCGGTTGCTAAACTCGCCGGTTTACCCGAACGCGTCATCCGTCGAGCACGAGAACTTTTGACCTTCTTCACCAGAAATGAGCAGATAAATTTTGAGCAGTTAACAACCTCCCTTGAAAAACCTATCGTGGCTGATGCTTCCTTTTCTCATCCGGTGCTCGAACGGTTGCGCGAATTGAACATCAACGAAATTTCGCCCCTTGAAGCGCTCAACCTGCTCGCCGAACTCATCCATCTCGCAAAAAATAATTAAATCACTCAATTAAACTAACCGTAATAACCATCACAACAGAAGACCCGGCAAGGATTGTCGCACTCGTATAACTCACATAATTTCAACGCAATAATCAATAAACATCGCGAGAAATAAAACTTTTATAAAATCTTAGTTTTCGCTTATCCGATTGTTCAACTATCAGTTTTATAAAAACTTATGAAATTACGCTGTGTTTTTATTTATGGAACACATATTGCTTATCTAAAATTAGGAAAGGGTAACGGGATGGCCCAGGTTAAGGGGTTACATCCGAAGGAGCGATAAGTTTATGGGCCATTCCGTTGCCTGCGGGATAGTTGTAAACAAACAAACGAGGGGGTGAAAAATGTTTGCAGAACTACTTACCGTCGAACGCAATGACCTTATGCGTGACCTATTGGCAACTTACCCATATAAGCCTTATCTCTGGGCACTGGGTAAAGAAAGAGAAGGCGCCGTCGACAACTATATCTTATCCCAGATAAATGAAGCGGTAAAAGCCGGCGGTATCGCCCGCACCTATTATCTCGATGGCAAGGTACAAGGGCTGTGCGTAATTAAACCCGACCATCTTGCTACCCGAGAACTCAACATTCGGTCCTATCGAATAACCCATCTCCTCGCGATGGGAAAGCCAGATGTTCAGATGCTGATCAAAAATCTCCTCATCCGGGAAACACTGAGAACATTGCCGAAAAACAGTTGTGTTGTTGCCCGTTGTCCGTATTCAGACCTGACCTCAATCAATGCCCTGGAAAGTTGCGGCTTCTTCACAACTCACACCGCCTTAGTGCTCGCAAAAGATTTGACAAACAACGACTGGCTAACCACACCAGCCGAAGATTACGAGGTTACTCCTTTAGACCCAAACTACATCGACAATTTTGACGAGTCGGTTCTTGACATTCCCGAAGGGGTTCTGGGCTGGGATGTCAACCTGCCCCGGCGTGTTTTAAGTAAAGTCCATCGTGATTGGTTGCGCACCTATGCCGCACCGACTCCTGTAACTGCGGTGCAATCAAAGGCAACTGCTTCTGCCACTAAATCGAACGGTGTAAACCAAGCGGTATTTGCTGCTGTTGACCACGGTCGCATCGTCGGTATCGTCGCGGAACGGACGAAACCTTATGCCTCTCACGCATTCGGTTTTAATGTTGGTAGTATCGACATCCTAACCACCGCGCCTGAGTACCGGGGCAACGGTGTTGCGACCAAACTGCTCAAGGAGTCGCTGAATCAGTTTGCCCAGAATGGCGTTCGCGTCGCTGAACTGATAGTACATTCTTCTGACGGTGTTCAGTCCCACTCTTATCAGGAAATGGGGTTCTTCACCGTTGGAACAACCCTGACGCTTGCTTATTGTGGAGGTAAACAACCGGACCGGGCAAAATTGGCACGAATCAGGGGGTAATATTGTAGGAAATTTAAAAAGTACCGCGAGCGGTAATTCAAAAACATCAAGGAGGAAGTATGCGTAAAATGACGGTAGTCGGTTTGGTCGCTTTAGCCCTACTTACACCGCTGAGTGCCCAAACTCTCAGCGGATCAGTTGAGCAGTACCAGAACACGCCCGCGCTTTCAATTCGTGCTTCAATCTGGGGTCAGGTTAACCACCCGGGACAGTACTCTTTCAACAGCTCTGCCGACCTTTTTGAACTGATTTCCGCAGCAGGTGGTCCAACAAGCAACGCCGATATCAACCGCGTCATCGTTTTAAGAGAAAAAGACGGTACCCGGCACCGGTTTAACCTCAATCGCCTCGCTCTATCCGGTCAAAGGTTTTTTATTGCTACTGGTGATGTCGTCATTATCCCGGAATCGTTCTGGAGCAAATTCAAAAATAGCCTGCCGGTAATCACCGCTGCTGCCGCCGTCGCCAATGTTGCTATAACCGCGATAATTCTATCGCAGCGATAGTAAGAGCCGTTAACGGCGTGATGACGACATTCAAATCACCGGCTTCCAGCAAAAAAAGCCCCTCTATACTCATCGTTGACGACGAGTTAGATTTTGCCAATACCATCAGCGACATCCTCTTCGCAAAAGGTTATCAAACACTTGTCGCCAGTTCCGGCTGGGAGGCAATGAGTCTACTTGAGCAAACCACTCCGGATGTGGTTCTGGTTGACCTGCAACTTCCCGACACCAATGGCATCAACCTGTTGCCCGAAATCAAAAAGTCTGCCCCGAATGCCGAAGTCGTCATATTGACGGGCCACGCTACCCTCGAAACGGCAATTCAGGCTTTGCATCAAGGCGCCTTCGGGTACCTGCGCAAACCATGTTCAACCGACCGGTTATTTCTTACGCTGGAAAATGCCCTGCTCCGGCAACAGAACACCAACAACTCACCCACCGCCCTGGGTGAACTCCTCTTTCACTCTGCGCTGCCGGCGTTTACCTTTGACCCGGAAGACGGCACAATTCTAAACTTCAATCCGGCATTCTTCAAATTAACAGAAAACACTACCCTTCCGGCTGCTAACCACAACCTTATTTTTCTCCTAAAAGACAGTGAACAACAGTTGAACTCCTACCTTGCCGCCTTAAAAACCACGAACAGCGCAACCCGATTCGTAAAATTTACTTCTGGTAACCTAACTCGTTATTATCGTCTGCTCGCCTTTCTAACCCCGAAAAATCCCAATCGGGCACTGGGGGTACTGTTTGACATCACCGACCAGTACGAAGCCGAACTCGCAACCCAGCGTCGCTCCGAATACTTCCAGAGCATCTGGGAAAACCTCGCCACCGGCGTGGCAATTATCGATAGCGAATACACCATTCTACAGGTAAACCCCTGGTTTGCCCGTTTTTACGGAACCGCCCCGGATACGCTGATTGGGAAGAAATGCCACACTGTCTTCCATGGCTTTTCCCGGCCCTGCCACCACTACGGTGAAACCTGCCCGATTGTCAATGTCCTGGCATCAGGAACAACCTTTCGAATGAATCATCGACACCAAAAACCTGATGGGACAGTGTGCTACATCGAAATAACCGTCGCCCCTTTACACGACGAAAACAACACCATCGTTGCCTTTTTGATAATTCACAACGACTTCACACCAATAAAACTGGCTCAGGATGAACTGGAAGAAAAAACCCGTGAGTTAGCGGAATTAAACGATGAGTTGCGGACCCAAACCGAAGAACTCAAAAAGGCAAACTTCGAACTGCTCCGCCTCAGCACCGCAAAAGATGAGTTTATCTCCATCGTCTCGCACGAATTGCGCACCCCGCTTACGGTCATCGCCGAGGTGTTAAACCTGTTGCTCGACGGTTCGGCAGGAGCACTGTCGGAAAAACAAAATCAACTAATCGCAGTGGCGAACCGGAACTGTTCCCGACTCACCGGCTTAATCAACGACCTTCTTGATATGTCAAAACTGGAAGTTGGTAAAATAAATGTCAATCCCACAAGATTCGACATCTGCGCACTGGTTGAAGAGGTCAAAAAGTCGCTATTACCTGCCGCTGCCGAAAAAGGACTTACACTGGAAACTACGACACCAGCCGCACCGGTAATGGTCTACGCCGACGAAAAACATATCCACCGTGTTTTGATAAACCTTGTAGGTAACGCAATAAAGTTTACCGAACAAGGTGAAGTTACCATTACCGTTGAGCAAATGGAAAACGAGGCTCTTATCTCGGTAATTGACACCGGAATCGGTATTCCCGAATCAGAACAATCCTGCATCTTTGACAAGTTCTACCAGGCGCGTCACTGCACCGGGTTACGGGTTCCGGGCACCGGTCTCGGACTGGCAATTACCAAAAAACTGCTCGAACTGAACCATAGCACCATCGGACTGGAAAGCAAACCCAATGCCGGCTCCAGATTTTATTTCCTATTGCCGCTAATTAAGTCAGACCAATCAATAGAAGAAAATAAAGAGGTTAACGATGGCTCCAACAATTGAAAGAAACAAAACAGTACTCGTGGTTGACGACGAACCGGATATCAGACTGATTCTGCAAGCCCGTTTAGAAGCTGCTGGCTACCGAGTTGAAACCGCGAGCAACGGTCTCGAAGCGTTAAATCGCATCCGGACCCAGCCTCCGGACTTGGTAATTCTCGACCTGATGCTACCCGGAATGGATGGCTTTGCCGTGTGCGCAATGTTGAAGCGCGACCAGCGTTTCAACCACATTCCTATTATCATTCTCTCTGCCCGTTCGCAGACGCAGGATAAAAAAACAGGTAGTAGCCTTGGAGCTGATGCCTATATAACCAAACCGTTCCAACCGCAGGAGTTGCTTGGCACCATTGAACAACTCATTGAGAGACGGACCACGGCAGTTCCTGAACCCGGCACTGATTAACAATGAACGAAACAAAACTGGTTAAAATTCTACACCAGCAGTTCGGACTTAATGACCGGATGGTAAACGAAATAAAAAAGGAGGCAATGCACACCGGGCAAAGCCTCGAAGAAGTTGCCCTGCGTCGCGGGGTTATTACAAACCGAACAGCACTTTACGAATCTTATGCAAACGAATTAAACATCCCTTACATCGACCTTGACCATTACACTCCGGACCCTCAGGCAATTGCCGCGGTTCCAGCAGAACTGGCGCGCAAGTTTAAAATTATGCCCCTGTTACAACTGAACAGCACCCTGATTATCGCCACTGCAAACCCAGAAGACATCGGCTTAATCGACGAACTCAATCGGCAACTCCATCTCGAAATAAACCCGGTGTTGGCGATGCCAGAAGCGATTGAACAGGCAATCGAACGGTTCTATCCGCCGGAAACACCCCAGCCCCAGATCGACACCGAACTGATTGACCTTGAAGCCGAAGAGGCGCTGAACAGTTGTCGTCTTGACCAGGAGACCGCTTGCCTTGAAGAACTGGCAAACCAGGCACCGGTGGTTCGATTTGTCAACACATTGCTTGAACAGTCTCTTGCCGAACGTGCCTCGGACATCCACATTGAACCCGAAGAAGATGCCCTGATTATCCGGGTTCGAATCGATGGCTTGCTGCAGGAAAGGGGCCGGTTTTCATTAAACCTCCATCCCCTTGTTACCTCCCGGATAAAACTGCTTGCCGGAATGGACATTTCCGAGAAGCGGAAGCCGCAGGATGGTCAGATGGAGTTCAGAACCAACTCCCGCCGCGTTGACATCCGCGTTTCATCGTTCCCGACGATTTACGGCGAGAACCTGGTTCTCCGTTTACTCGACAAATCAAGTGGACCATTATCGCTCACCGACCTGGGAATGGAAGAAACGATGGTTCAACTGTTTCAAAAGTTGATTCATCAACCGCACGGCATCATACTTGTTACGGGACCAACCGGCTCGGGGAAAAGTACCACCCTCTACGCCGTTCTCAACGAGTTGAACACCCCGGAAAAAAACATCATAACTCTGGAAGACCCGGTTGAATATCGGCTACCCGGTGTCAGACAGTGTCAAATCAATGTGCGTGCTGGAGTCACCTTTGCCTCGGGATTACGCGCCATCCTGCGTCAGGACCCGGATATAATTATGGTGGGTGAAATCCGCGACTTTGAAACCGCCGAAATCGCCTTTCAAGCCGCTCTTACCGGCCATCTGGTTCTTGCCACACTCCACACCAACGATGCGCCAAGCGCCCTAACCCGAATGATTGATATGAAAGTAGAACCATTTCTCATCGCCTCGAGCGTCATTGCCATCCTTGCCCAGCGTCTGGTGCGCAAGGTTTGTGACCGGTGTGCAGAAAACTACACCCCGGAACCTGAACTCCTTAAACGCCTGAACCTCGCACCCGGAACCATCTTCCGCCGGGGCAAAGGCTGTCCGGCTTGCGGTAACAAAGGCTATCGAGGCCGGCTGGGAATCTTTGAACTTCTGCCGGTTCTACCCGACATCCGTCATATGGTAATGGAAAACCGCTCCAGCGAAGAGATTGGGGCGGTTGCAATTCGCAACGGGATGAAAACCCTGAGACAGGACGGCATCACTAAAGCCCTCGCCGGTTTAACAACGCCGGAAGAAATACTTAGAGTCACTCAAGACATTTAAAAAATGGGGGCACAGATGTGCCCCCATCGTAAAGCAACCGAGATATCTACTTGACCCAGGGCAAATAAGAAGAAAGTTTCAACACCAGGCCAAGCACGACAATTGAAATCATCGACTGTAATTTCAGGAGGATGTTTAATGAAGGTCCTGCCGCATCCTTCAATGGGTCACCAACCGTATCACCAACAACACCCGCCTTATGCGCATCCGAACCCTTGCCCCCGTAGTTACCCTTCTCAATAAACTTCTTCGCATTGTCCCACGCACCACCGGTATTAGCCATAAAAACTGCGAGACAGAATCCGCTTGCCAGCCCACCAATCAGAAATCCCGCAACACCCTCCGGACCTAAAAGAAGCCCGGTTATCACCGGCGCAATAATTGCGGTCAATGCCGGTGCCACCATCTCCTTCTGCGCCGCCTTAGTGCATATCGTGACCGCCTTCGCATAATCCGGCTTCGCCTTACCTTCCATCAGTCCCGCAATCTCCCGAAACTGCCGTCGCACCTCTTCCGCAATTTTCGAAGCGGTTCTACCAACCGCCTTCAACACCATCGAAGAAACACCCATTGGAATCACCGCGCCAGCAAAAAGTCCGGCAACAAGACGCGGGTTTAACAAAGAAAGGTCAAGCGTCTGGGTATAACCAAGGAACCGCTGGCTGACGATTCGTACCTCATCCCGATACGCCGCAATCAGCGCCAGTGCGGTCAAAGCGGCCGAGCCGATTGCAAAACCCTTACCAGTAGCCGCGGTCGTGTTTCCCAGCGCATCGAGCGCATCGGTCCGCTCGCGCACAATCGGCTCCTGATGGGTCATCTCGGCATTACCGCCGGCATTGTCCGCAACCGGACCATAAGCATCGGTCGCCAGTGTGATGCCGAGTGTTGAAAGCATTCCTACCGCTGATATTCCGATTCCGTAAAGACCCAACCCGGCATTACCACCGCCTGCCAGATAATAACTGAGAATAATCGCCACCACGACAACCAGCACAATCGGCAGCGTTGACCTCATACCCACCGAAAGCCCTTCAATCACCACAGTTGCCGGTGAAGTCCTTGCTTCAGCCGCAATCGCCCGGGTTGGCGCATAAGAGTCCGAAGTGAAGTACTCAGTAAAGAAGCCAATCAGCACACCGGCAACAAGACCCGAAAGTATCGACCAGTAAACCGACCAGTACTGGGGTAAAAGCCACCTGGTGATTAGAAATCCGACAATTGCAGCAAGAATGGACGCACCATAAATTCCCCGGCGCAATGCGGCGAGAAGGATACTCTGTTCTGCCTTCTCACCCGCGCGCACCAGAAAACTGCCGATGATTGAAGAAACAATCCCCACACCGGCAAGCACCATCGGCAACAACACGCCGGCAATTTCAAAACCGGTGCCATTGAACGCCACAACCGAAAGCGCCATTGAAGCGATAATTGAGTCAACATAAGACTCATACAAATCGGCACCCATACCGGCGATATCGCCTACATTGTCGCCAACATTGTCGGCAATCACCGCCGGATTGCGCGGGTCGTCTTCTGGAATCCCTGCCTCAACCTTACCCACCAGGTCCGCGCCAACATCCGCCGCTTTGGTAAAAATTCCACCACCTACCCGGGCAAAAAGCGCCTGAGAACTGGCACCAATTCCGAAGGCAAGCATTGTTGAAGTGATTAACTCTAACTTGTGCACCAGCGGCTCATGGGCATAGACCGCATTCAAAATCAGATACCAGATAGAGATATCAATCAAGCCAAGACCAACAACCACCAGACCCATCACCATACCGGAAGAAAAAGCCACCCGCAAACCAGAGTTTAGACTTTGCTTTGCCGCCCAGGTCGTGCGGGCACTGCAACGCACACCGATTGACATCCCGATAAATCCGGCAAGTCCGGAAAAGAACCCACCGGTCAAAAAGGCAAAAGGCACAAACGGCGACTGCAACTTCAAAAGTGCCAGAATACCCAGAAGGACAAACACCACCGCAAAGAAAAGACTGACACCCTTATACTGCTGCTTCAAATAGGCGGTCGCACCCTCTTTAACCGCCCGGGCAACCTCTTTCATCGGCTCGGTGCCTTCGCTTTTCCGTAGACTGCTTACCGCCAGATACAGTGCAAATCCCAGCGCCAAGAGCGCGCTTGCTGGAGCAATCCAGAATGTTGGTGCCATAAATTAAACTCCTTTCTTTATAAAATTCACCATCCCAATATTAACTTTTCCCCGGTGCGAGAGTCTGAATATAATACAACCATTTTCTACTGTCAAGAAATGTATGGAACAGGAAAGCAATTGACAACCAGCCATTAAATGTTAAATTAAATTGAAAAGGAGGCATAATGAAAAAAGCACTGCTAATCCTGACCCTGTTTTTCGCCACAACCCCCGTGCCGATAGCGGCTCATAACATAACAATTGACAGCGATGAAATCCCGCTTGTCATTGACGCTTATGGCAGATACCGGCAGAACCAGTCCCTTTTCTACTGGACACCGTTTGACTCCACCCGGCAGGTCTGGGATTTAACCCGCTACCCTGGGCAACTGCGCGCCCGGGTTGGCTTACGCGACTACACCGAAGGCAGATATCCGGCACCGGACACGATGGAAAACGACCCACCGGACCCTGATGTGTGTGAATTTGACACCCTCGGCAACAACGCCGAATCCGAAGCGTATTTGTACTTAGATGAGTTCGGGCTTTATGGCGACGGTATCGACTTCTCCCAGCAAGGTTTTCGCTTCATTGGTAACTATCGGCCCGATGGCGTCATCTACAACCTGCCGATGTACTTTGGTGCCAGCTGGATAACTGCCTGGTCCTGGCAGTACGAAATTTTTCCCGGCATACCTTATCAGGCAACTGAACAGCACCAGAAACGGATTGTTGCCAGAGGTAAGGTAAAAGTGCCGATGTCCGGTGAATACTTCTGGCCCTGCCTCGTAATCAGAGATTATATGGTTTACTCCGACAATATGGGCACCAATGACCGGCGCTGGATTTACGAATGGGTTGTACCGGGCCACTTCTGCGGTGCCAACGGTGTTGCCGCGGCACTGAGCCAGAACGGTGCTTCACCCGACTTTGTAACCGTCGAAACCTTTATGCAACTGGACACCCTCTACATTCCAGGCTGGGACCTCTATCCCCCAAGATTCGGCGCTACCACAATCTGGACCGACACATCCTTTACTGGTCCATTTGTCGTCTCCTCGGTTATCACCGACAACGATGCGGTGGGCGAAGAGTCGCTCTTCTACCGCGTCAACCTCGCGCCCACCTGGACTTCAGTTCCTGCCGACTCCCAGCGCGGCAACACCTACTATTTCACCATCCCTCAGGTTACCGCACCCGCGCGCATCGACTACTACATCTGGGCAATGGACGAGTTCTGTGCTGACAACGACATTGAATTCTGGACCACTTTCCCGTTCTGCTCGCCCGAAAGCACAATGATTACCTTCAATGTCAGCCTCACAGGTCAGGAAGAGTTTAAACCACTGCTCCCGGGTCAAGCGCAACTGACCATCACGCCCAATCCGGCAAAAGATATTGCCCTGTTCCGGCTTAACCATCCCTATGCCCGCACCGCCCGAATTGAAATCTACCGTGTTGACGGCACCCTGCTAAACTCCCTGACACTCCAGCCCGAATCCAAAGGAACACTCTCTGCCTCCTACTTGACCCAGCACCTTGCTGCCGGCACCTACTTCTACCGCTGCCTTGCTCCCAGCTTCACCCAGACCGGCAAATTTACCATCTCAAAATAGGGGGAAAAATGGAAATAAAAACGGTCCCGATAGAAAAACCGGCAGAAATCAACCTCATTCTCGGCCAATCCCACTTCATCAAAACGGTCGAAGACATCCACGAACTCCTTGTCACCGCCATCCCTGGTGTAAAATTCGGCATCGCCTTCTGCGAATCTTCCGGACCCTGCCTTATCCGCCACACCGGCACCGACCCCGAACTTGAACAACTTGCAGTCAAAAACGCCCTTGCCATCGGCGCGGGCCACTCATTTATCATATTCCTCGGCAACGCCTACCCCATCAACATCCTCAACGGCTTAAAACAGATTCAGGAAGTGTGTACCATCTACTGTGCCACTGCCAATCCGGTCAAAGTTGTCATTGCTGAAGACGAAACCGGTCGGGGCATTCTTGGCGTCATTGACGGCGAAAAACCAAAAGGGGTTGAAACTGAAAAAGAGATTGCCGAACGCAAAAACTTCTTGCGAAAAATCGGCTACAAACAGTAGATTCGGGCCTTTCGTGCTAACTGCGGGTAGATTGAATTATATCTAACTAAGTGGCTACTTCTTTTCTCAAAAAATTATAGTTTTGGCATTAACCGCCAGAAGTTAAAAGAAAGCTTTTATACCACCACAATTAAACTTGTTGTTAGATTAAGAATTATTTCGGCATTAAGCCGGGGTAAATAATTTAAGCGGGAGCGACTCTGTTAAAATAAACTAAAGGTTTCCTGCGGTATCTTGTTCTCTTACTTCCTCATAACAACTATAAAGGTACAAAGACAGAGTTTTGACAGAATTAACTGTTAAAATAGAAACATGCCTCAGCATTTCTTGGTTATATTGAGCTAATCTACCATGACGGTCCGCCATTCTATTGCTGATTCCGGATACGCCAGCAACGATAGCAGTTAGACCACCTAAAACTTTCTTTATATCATTTGCTGTATTTTCTGCTGTATTCAGTTTAATAATCAGCTTTGCTACATCCTTATAAAGTCGAGGCAAATCACCCGTGAAGGTGTATTTTTCTCCTTTAATCTGAAGGTAAATATACAAAAGCAAACCTTCTAAAAAAGATCGCGCACTTGTAATCGCACCTGTGAAGTCACCATTTTTAATCCTGTTATCGCATTTTTCAATGTTTTCTCTAATAACCTCGTTATCCAGTTTAGATATTTCAGGTACCTCTATAGTTTCAACGGCGGTAGATACTAACATCGCTCTTCTATCATTGATTTCTAATTTATATCCATCGTACTTAAGATATTCATTAATACGATCTCTAAGTTTATATAACAAATCTTCTTTTCCAATAAAATTTCGGGGATTAAAATAAGCCTCAAATACTTCATTAATCCGTTCCTGTTCATTTAATTCCCGAAGCCTCGTTTCAGTATAATCCCTCCTAGAAGGGAAACCACGCCCATAAGTATCATTAAATCCCAATGAATTAAAAAAACTTACTAACTTAGGTCCACTATTATAAGCAGATATTTTTTTATCTCCAGTAATAACATCTCTTAAAAATTCCAAAGTTTCCTGTGAAATTTTAACTTCCATAAAACTCCTTTTTTTATCTTGTCTTCTTTGCTCACTCTATAATCCTCATCGTCAATCTCGCTGTAATTGAGATTGAGGTGGTTTTTATCTTAGAACTCAAGCAAAAACCTTTTCTGGTTTTGAATTTATACTTGTTTGCCATCACTACCTCTCTTGATAGATGTACTTTTCCAAAAATAATAGTATACTCTCACCCTTCGCCTGTCAAGACCCCGACATCATCAGAATGCCCTTTGTGAACGGGTATCGGGTATAAAATTCAGGCACTGAGTTGTAATAGGACATTGGTTTAAGCGTAGTACATATTGCCGCTCCAGCATTCCAACCCATTTAGCTTACGGGCTTTATGTCGAAAATTGCGCCTGTTATGTGAACCATAAAATTTTCCACCTTCCATAATGTTAACCATCATTAAATCCGTCACTTAATCGTGTTAAACTTTGCCCCTGTCACCCCACGGATAAGGGTTCAATAAGTCGGTCGGGAAACCGCTCCGGGAGTCGCTCCCAGAGCCGTCCCTCAACTCAGTTGCCGAATGCTTTTCACCACCCCATCTGAGTCTGCCTCTTCATCGGTATCCACAATTATAACCCATTCAAAATCAGATGGTTATACTGCCGTGGTATCTGGCGCCATTTAAATGGCTATCACGGCACAGGTTCCGGTTTCTGTTTCGGTACCGGTGTCAGCCGCTATCGGTTATACTGTTTGGGAGAAAAATTTCCGGTCAATTTTAACCCCAATTTTGGATAAAGAAGCCTGATGAAAAATCCCCTTGTTTTCCCTCTTGACTTTCGCTTGTCCATCTTTATCCTGAAATGGTGATGTTTCGCAGGTTAACAGTTGTTCTTCTTGCTGTTTTCTCTCTTGCCCTTGCAACCCGCATCTGGACACCCGAAGAACTGAATCGCCATCTTTTGATGTATCAACCTGCCTGGTCCTGCCGCCCGGAAACGCTCCTTTTAGGACCACGGCGGTTTAACTATCTGCACCGGATAAAACTTTTGTGCGAATTTCTTGTCCGCTATCAGGTAAGCGACTCCACATCACCGGACTATGGTGGCATAATTGAAGCCGAGCACCTGCCAAATATCATTGAAACCGACAACACCCAGGAGGCGCTCTGGGTCTGGACCCGCTGGTATGAACTCACCGGCAGGGACGAGTATCGGCAGAACATCAACCGCGCCTGGCATTACATCCTGAACCATCCCGCATATCAGGAGCATCAGGGCAGTCCGGCAAACATCTGGTATGCGGTCTGGAACTGCGGTCTGGGAATGTGGGCAGAGGCGCTTTATCGCCGGGTTTATCAGGACTCATCCTACCTTTTCTACGGGGACTCGTGCCGGAACTTTTATCTCACCCATCCGCTCAATCCGGCAAACTACCTTGAGAACTTTGTTACCGCCCAGAGTTCGGGAATGGCTTACGACTATGCCCGGGAAAGAAACGACCCGGTTCTGAAGGACACCGCGCTCGTGCGGGGAATGAGAGTTAAAAACTGGATTGAAGAGAGTGCCCGGAACCGATTGGGTTTTCAAAACTGGGCGATGTGTGGTGGCACCGCTTTCTGGGGTGTTGCAAAAACATTCGGTCAGGAGGACACGATTGCAGGCAGGCAGTGGCTTTTGACCTATGCCGAATCTTTGCCCGGGTTTTACCCTACCGGCACCTGGAACTGCTCGCACAACATCTGGCTCGCCAATGCCTATCGGGCAGCAGCGGAGTTGACCAATAACCCCACTTATTTTATCTACCATCAGTACCTCACCGACACCCTTTTGATGAAGGACACCGACCTTGACGGTGGTATTCCGGCAACCTGGACCGACCCGAACATACAGGACCAGACCTGGGTCTCAACCTATCTTGACTTTATGGGAATGGACCGGCTTGTGAGCCCGGTTTATGACCAGGATTTGGCGCTATTGCAATTTATTGACCCGGAACTCGGGCGTCTTTATCTCGTAGGAGAAACAATAGATGTCCGATTACCGATTGCCAATGTCGGTAGAAACAACTCTACTTTAGCAACCCTGACCCTGTTTGTTGCCAATGTGCCGGTTGACTCTACAACTGTACCGGCGCTACCCTTCCTTGCCACCGACACCTTTGCCTTCTCTCACCTGGCCCTTAACACATCTGGTCCGCTCGAACTGCGTGCGGTCTTGAGCCCGGACCAGAACCCGGCAAATGACACGATTCGTCAACCGCTTAAAGTGTATAAACATTGTACCGTTACCGGCACCTTAATCGACTCGCTTAACCGTAGCCCGGTAACAGCGAAAATAAGAGCGCAACTTTTCGGTAGAAACGAAATCTGGGACTCAACAACCACCGACTCTGCTGGCAACTTCTCTTTGACCCTGATTGACTCGATATTCGCCTTAACCATAGAACCACCGCCACCTTATCACCACTTTACCCAGAACATCCGGTTTAATGCCGATACAAGCATCACCCTTTATGCCCAGCCCGCTGCGGTGCTGATTGTCAATAACGACACCCTGAGTAATTACACCGGCTATTACACCACAACCCTTGACACACTTGGCGTAACCTACTGCGTCTGGCTGAGAAGGAGTCAGGGACCACTTCCGGGCGCCTTACTTGACCGGTTGCAAAACCGCACCGTCATCTGGTTTACGGGCAACAGCCGATACCAGACCGTGCCGGTTTTGGACCAGGATACGCTTAGCCAGTTTCTCAGCCAAGGTGGAAATCTTTTGCTTACCGGCCAGAACATCGCTGAGGACCTTGCCGGCACCGTATTTCTGGAAAGCATTGCAGGCTGCCGGTTTGACTCTTCCGGTTATTCAGGATTTTTGGTTTTCGGCAACCGGGCAGATTCGGTCGGCAGAGAGGTGATCGGCAGCGCAACCGCAGGTGGCAATGGCGCCAACAACCAGACATCAAGGGACATCATTGAGCCGGTTAACAATAGCCGGCTGTTTCTTGTTTACGACACCACAACCAATCTTGGTGCAGGAGTGAGAAACCAGTTGAATTCGGGTGGTCGGGTAATAGCACTTGGTTTTGGTTTTGAAGCGGTCAATAGGCCCGCATCCCGACCCAACTACTTCACCCGGGTGCAGTTGATGAACACGATGCTCCAGTGGCTGATTTACGGCACCGGCATTGCGGAAACACCCGGGATTAAAGCCCAGCCCCGGGCATCACTTACCGCCTTCCCGACAGTTTTCCGGCAACACCTGCACTTATATTCTTCGCAACCGGTAACTGTTACAATTTTTGACCTCTCGGGCCGTACTGTTCTCTCAACCCGAATTCCTGTGGGAAAGACCCGATTAAAACTGTCCAGTCTTGGTGCTGGTGTTTACTTCCTGCGCAGCGGTGATACGGCTCCCATCTCATTGGTGAAAATAAAATAAAAACCGCAACTTTTTCACCTTCTTTGTGGTCTAATAAATGACGATGACAGACAGTATAATTTGACTTTAAGGCAAAAATAACATAAACTTTTTATGGATATGCAGGAAAGATTTACCGAGAGGGTTCGCAAAGTAATGTCTTATGCCCGGCAGGAGGCAATAAGGCTCCATCACGACTACATCGGCACCGAACACATCTTACTGGGCATTGTCAAAGAGGGTGAAGGCGTTGCCGCGGTTGTCCTGACCAATTTAGGTATTAACCTTGATGACCTGCGTCGGGCAGTGGAAAATGCGGTTCCTGCCGGATTTGAAACGCTCGTTTTAGGCGAAGTGCCGCTGAACCAGGAGGCAAAATCGGCGCTCAACTTTGCGGTTGATGAAGCCCGCAAGATGAACCACACCTATGTCGGCACCGAACACCTCCTTCTTGGACTTCTGCGCGAAGAGCGTGGTGTTGCCTGTCAGGTACTCCAATCTCTGGGCATTGATATCGAACTGGTGCGTCAGGAGACGATTCGCCTTTTGAGCGGTGATAAAGGACCGGCCGGTGCCAAAACCCGTTCCAAGACCCCGGCGCTGGACTACTTTTCGCGTGATTTGACCCAGCTTGCCCGCGAAGAGAAACTGGACCCAATCATTGGCAGAGAAAAGGAGATTGAGCGCATTGTCCAAATTCTTGCCCGGCGCAAAAAGAACAACCCGGTTCTAATCGGCGAAGCCGGGGTGGGCAAAACCGCAATTGTTGAAGGGCTTGCCCAGCGCATCGTTGCGGGCAGGGTGCCCAATGTTTTAAAGAACAAACGGGTCCTGGCGCTGGATATGGCAGCGATTGTTGCCGGCACCAAGTACCGGGGTCAGTTTGAGGAGCGGTTGAAATCAATTTTGAATGAGATTCAGCATCATGGCGACTGCATCATCTTCATTGATGAAATCCACACGATTGTCGGCGCCGGTGCAGCAGAAGGCGCAATTGACGCATCAAGCATCCTGAAACCGGCGCTTGCCCGCGGTGAGATTCAGGTGATTGGTGCCACAACCCCGGAAGAGTACCGCCGCTACATTGAAAAGCACTCCGCCTTAGAGCGCCGGTTCCAGAAGATTATGGTTGAACCGCCCACGGTCGCGGAAACGGTTCAGATTCTCCAGGGGCTCAAAGAGAAGTACGAACTGCACCACAATGTCACCTATGAGGATGCCGCGCTTTACGCTGCCGCCTACCTTGCTGACCGCTACATTACCGACCGCTATCTGCCGGACAAGGCGATTGATGTGATTGATGAAGCCGGCTCCCGGGTAAAACTGCTGCGGCCGGTAATCAATCCGGAACTGGACGAAATTGAAAGCAAGATTGAGAAAATCACCCGCGCCAAAGAGGAGGCGGTGCGGCGTCAGGAGTTTGAGCGCGCCGCGGAACTGCGCGACGAGCAGAAGAAGTTGACCGAATACCTCAAGCGGAAACGCAAGGAGTGGGAAAAGAAGGGCAGTTTCCCGGTTGTTACCGAAGAGGACATCGCCTATGTCGTTTCGTCCTGGACCTCCATTCCGCTTGCCAAACTGGAAGAGAAGGAGTCTTCCCGGCTGTTGCGAATGGAAGACGAACTGAAACAGTGGATTGTCGGACAGGATGAGGCGATTACCGCGGTTGCCAAGGCAATTCGGCGCTCCCGTGCCGGAGTCAAAGACCCGCGCCGGCCCATCGGCTCATTCATCTTTTTAGGCCCGACCGGTGTGGGCAAAACCGAACTGGCACGGGTTCTTGCCCGTTTCCTGTTCGGCGATGAGAACGCCCTGCTGCGGTTTGATATGTCCGAGTATATGGAGAAGTTCAATGTTTCGCGGCTTGTGGGCGCACCCCCGGGCTATGTCGGCTATGAAGAAGGGGGCCAGTTAACCGAAAAAGTACGGCGCAAACAGTACTCGGTCGTGCTGTTTGATGAGATTGAAAAGGCGCATCCGGATGTGTTCAACATCCTGCTCCAGATTCTCGATGATGGCCAGATTACCGACTCCCTGGGCAGAAAGGTCAACTTCAAAAACACCGTGATTATTATGACCTCAAACATCGCCTCAACCGAAATCCGCGGTCTGTCCGGTATCGGTTTTACCCCGGCAACACCCGAGGTGAACTACGAAAACATCCGGGACAAAGTTATGACCGAGGTAAAGAGGGTGTTCAGACCGGAGTTCCTCAATCGGGTTGATGAGGTAATTGTGTTCCGGCCCCTGGATAAGCCGCAGATGGAGGCGATTGTCGATATCCAGTTGCGGGAACTCTCCCGGCGTCTGGAAGAGAAAAAGATTACCATCGAATTGACCCCGGCGGCAAAAGAGCTTCTGGTTCAGGAAGGGTTTGACCCGCAGTACGGTGCCCGACCAATAAAACGGGCACTGCGCCGCCTTCTTGAAGACCCGCTTGCCGAAGAACTGCTCCGCGGTGGTTTAGCAGAAAACACCACGATTATCGTGGACCGGGATGGCAACCGATTAATCTTCCGGGAATCACCTAAGGGAGCCGAAGCGCCAATCAAAGAATGAGCTCCCTGTTTCTGGCGCTTTTGCTCGCCACCCAACCCGTTTTAGATACCAATCGCATCGTCCTGCTTGACATTACCGCCCAAACCAGCCGCACCGACCCCGGTCTGGTTATTCGTACTGCGGGATTAACTCCGAAATCGGTTTACACCGTCAACGGTTTCCGGACCGCGTTAGCCGAAGCCATCAGAAAGATTTACGAACTCGGTTTTTTCGCGCAAATCGTAGCAGAAACAACGATGATTGCTGACGGCGTCAAACTGAACTTTATCCTTGAAGAGTACCCGAAACTGAAATCGGTGCAGTTTGAAGGTTATCGCCTGGTCAAGAAAAAGGACCTGCAGTCAAAGGTAAAACTGCGCGAAGGCGAAATCCTGACCGACAAAAAGATTTTTGACCTGAAGCAGGAACTCCTTAAGATGTACAAACAGAAAGGGTTTCTCCTCGTCGAAATCAAGCCTGAAAAATCACCCCCGGATTCAACCGGTGCTGTTGTCCTGACCTATCAGATTGACGAAGGTGACCCGGTACGCATCCGCAAGATTGAAATCTACGGCAACGAAAATTTTACCGACCTGCAGATTAAAAAGAAACTGACCAACAAAGAGAAAACCTGGTATCGTAAAGGGCAATTAAAGGAAGAAGAGTTCGCCAAAGATTTGGACCGGATTGTCGAATTTTACAAACAACGCGGCTTTATTGAAGCCCGGGTCCTTGACTACGATATGAAGTACGACCAGGGCTGGGTGGACATTACCATCTATCTATCCGAAGGTAAAAAGTACTTTTTCGGCAACTTTACATTTCAGGGCGATTCGGTCATTGCCCCGGAAAGACTCAAACAACTGGTACGCTACCGACCCGGTGCGGTCTACAACACCAAACAGGCACAGGCGACCCTGAGCGACATCTATTCACTCTATGCCGAAGAGGGCTATATTTACGCCCAGGTTTCACCGGTCGAACAGATTAGCGCCGACACCGTACACATCACCTATGAAATCATCGAAGGAATGCCGGCGTTTATACGACTGGTCCAGATTGAAGGCAACCACCAGACCCTGGACAAGGTTATCCGCCGGGAAATCAGCTCTTTACCCGGTTACCCGTTCAAACGGTCTGAGGTGCTGCGCAGCCAGCGCGACATATTCAATCTCGGCTTCTTCGAAGATGTTGCCCTTGACTATCGCCGCGTTGACACCCTGGGCGCCATTGACCTCATCTACAAGGTCAAGGAAAAGAGTTTCTTTGGCACCATTGGCGCTGGTGTTTCCTATTCGGCGCAAGACCAGTTTACCGGCTATGTTGAACTCCAGCAACCCAACCTGTTAGGACGAGGCTGGCGCACCAACCTCAAACTGGAAAAAGGGAGCAAGAAAACCAACTTCCAGTTGAGTTTTACCGAACCCTGGCTGTTTGACACCCCGACCTCTGCCGGTTTTGATGCCGTTTATCTAACCCGGGACTACGACTATTACAACAAACAGGAAATCAGTGGCGGCATCTCGTTTTCCCGCCCGTTACCCCTTGACTACACCCGTGCCTATCTCGGTTTAAGAGTAAGCGACGCCTATGTTCCCCCTACCTCTATCAGTTCCAGTTACAAACCTTCAAAACTGTTCAATGTTTATCGAGACACAGTACATAAAACATCCTTTGTTCCATCTATCACCTTAACGCGCGACTCCCGCGACTACATCTACAACCCACTAACCGGTTCCGCAATAACCTACGCACTTGACCTTTCCATTGGTGACATCCGCTTCCAGCGCCACACCATCGACATCACCCAGCATCTACCCCTTTTCTGGAAGTTCGGCTTAAAGGGCAGAGCCCGTTTCGGCTACATAACCGGCTTTTCAGCGACTGATACCGTACCACTTTACGAAAGGTTCTATCCCGGTGGTACCGGTCCGGATGGTATTCGCGGTTACGGCGAACGCACGGTTGGACCTTTCGACTCTGGTTATCCGGTTGGTGGCAGAATGCTCTCCATCTTTTCTCTTGAATACAAACTGCGACTCAATCCCCAGCTTTCCTTCCTTGCCTTTTTTGATGCCGGTAACACCTGGGACCGGGTAAACCAGTTTAACCTTTCCGACCTGAAACGGGGTGCGGGCATTGGTGTCCGATTAGAAATTCCGATGCTCGGACTAATCGGTTTTGATTTTGGTTACGGGTTTGATAAAGCCCGACCGGGCTGGGAACCTCATTTCCAGTTAGGAACCACCTTTTAACCCTTTTAATCTCCCGCTGATAAAAGGCAGCCCGTCCAAACAATCACTGTATCTTTACCATCCGGACTTTTCGGCTTTCCCGCGGACCAACAAGAAAGTACACACCCGGCGCAAGCCTGTGAATATCATTGCGCCCCCTGATTAACCGCATCACCTTTCTACCCATCGGGTCAACGACATCGGCAAATTCCATTCCGGTAAGAGTTACCGCATCTCTTAACATTATCGTGTTAAAATTACCGGTAAATTCGACAACCGGCACCTCCGCAACCGCCTGCGGATACTGCTCAATCGGTCCAAGCGGGTCAAGATTGCGTCCCCTCAAACCAGAGTAGTCAATCGGGTAACGCCGCGCCCTAAAAACCTGATTCGAAGCCGCGGGTAAAATTCTGCCCTGCTGCTGAGGACCGTATCGCGTCACCGGATTAACATACCTCCAAACCTCGCGGCCATCCGGCGTTACTTCGAAAATTGTTCCGTTCAACCCGCTGCAAATTAGGGTATTACCATTGGGCAGGCGCTGGCAACCGGAAATCAAACTGGAGTACAAACTCTCCGGCGGTGTTGCAACATATTGCCATATCGGTGCCGCAGGTCCATAAGCCGAATCCGCACCAAGATGGTAAAACCCCAGGGAATCCATTGGTGGGACAAACTCGTCCACGGTGGAAAAGGTTGGAACCCGACCATAACCGTTGTTGAAAAGCAAAATGTGCCCGGCACCGGGCAATCCATCTTCAATCCAATGCGCATCGTGCTGACCAAAAAGTGTTTGACCTATTGTTTCCTGACGGCGATAAGTTCGGGGGTTTCCCCAGCGATAAAGCAAATCACCGCCTCTGCCATAGCGGCCACCCGAGTGGCTCCGGGCTTGCTCAATTGTAGTTGAGTGGTCAATCACCCACACTTCAGAAAACTGCCGGCTGCTGATTATAACCTGGTCAAGTTCTGGATTATAGGCGACGCCGTTGCAGTGATTCCAGTCGGCGACCGCCATTCCTGATACAAAGTTCAGGTCAATCAACTCAGGATGCTCACGGGGGTCACCGTAATTGGGTTTAGTTGAATCGTAGTCCTGAATCAGATGGTCCCAGACATGCCACTCCCAGACAATTGAATCTGTTGCCGGATTGACTTCAATTAGGTAGTCGGGCCAGAGTGCGTTATAAATTAGAAGATTGGGATTTCTTCCAGCCGCTATCGCCTCTTCCCGACTCTTCAACTCCCAGGCAATCATCAAGATATTACCGTTTGGGAGCATTATCGCATCGTGATGCTGACAGTAGGTTGAAGTTGAGTAATCAAATGCCCAGACCACTGCACCGTCCCAATCAACCAGTTCTACCCGACCACCAGAACCACCACCCCAGAAAAATACCGGGTTGCCAACCTGGCAGGTCCGTAACAGTAGCCCATTTGGACATAGGTAAACCGACGAGCCTGGCCAATAGTTACCGGTCCAAGAGTGCACCATCATTCCATTGTTGTCGATAAGATAGGCTACATTGTAGTCCATTGGCGCAAACAGGGTGTAACCGGGAAAGTCCGCAGTTGAGTCCCGGAAAATCAGCCCCATCGTTCTGATGTCGGCTGCGTAACCCGGGCTGGCAAACAACAGGAGGCAAAGAACAAAAAGAGCAATACGGACTCGGTTAAACCAAGTCACAAACACCTCCTTTACTTAACAGTTCCACTCAAAGTCCGGACGCTATGCGCCCCTCACCAGCATCAGACTATAACAAAAATGCAGACCGAAGTCAACAAAGCAACGCAGCATAAAAAAAATTTAACGGAGAAAAGAAATCTCTGTTACCCACTTCGCTGCTGCCTGTTGATAATAAATTGACTTAGCAGTTTTGTGTGCTATAATAAATTGGGAGGGATATAAAATGAAAAGACATAAGAACGAATCTGCACTGCTCAACATCGGCATATGGTTTGCCTTAGCAGCAGCCGTCGTCTCAATGGCTGCCGACATCATCGTGAAACCACCTCTTCTCTGGCTGACCCTGATGCCTGCTTACTGTCTTGCCGTATTTGCCTTTCTACACAGTTTAAAGTTCTGGGAGACAAGGCAGGCGTTGTGGTTTCTGGCTCTGGGTTTGATTCTACCTTACATCGCCGAATACCTCGGAACCAACTTTGGTGCCATCTTTGGCAGTCACTGGTTTTCCCGAATCCAGGACCTGCGCCTGCAGGTTGGAGTAATGCTCCCGGGCAAAATACCATTAAACACAATCCTCCTCTGGTATAGCATGCTCTATCTGACATTCTTAACCGGAATCTACCTTGTGGATGCAACCCCCAAATATTTAAGTGCTTACAACACTACTCCTCTGGCAGCGTCGCTCCTTATAACATTGTGGCAGCTGGCTGCAGGTCCGGTAGCAATAACACGAGGTGCTATCGGCTTTGTCAACAAGGGTTTCTATCACGGCATACCGCTGTCGAACTTTGTCGGCTGGTTTGCCACGACCCTGTTTATCATCTCCTTCTTCCAGGCGATAGAACCCAATCTGGCAAATGCCGCCCGCTTTTACGAATCCAAGAGCCCGGTCACTATTCTGCCAATACTTATGCTGGGCGTGAACATCCTGTACAACACGCTTCTTTGCTTCCGGATGGAACTCCTTGGTGCTGCCTGGTTGAGTGTTGCAGTCCTGCTTTTGTTCTCGCTCGCCATTGCCATCCGGTCAAAAAGCCACCCGGCAATTCAACTGGAGGCGTTAACCGCAGCCAAGTAACCTTTTAAAGGTTGACTTGTTTTATAGTTTACTATAATAAAACTGATGGTGTTGTTGCTCATTTTACTTACTACCAGTGTTTCTCTAACCAACCTTGTTCAGCAACAGGACTACCCTGCCGCAGTAGAATACTGCTACCAGCAGTTAAACAGGAAGCCCGATGACCTGCTAACAATCAAAAACCTCGCCCGGGTGTTTAGCCTCTGGCACAAGTATGACTCCAGCCTGTACTGGTGGGAAAGGGCGCTAAAGATTAATCCCGATGATGATTCGGCAATTGTCGGTCGCTGGCAGGCGCTCTATGAACTGAACAAAAACGACTCGTCTCGTATTGACTCAATCCGGCTTGTAATTAAAAATGAGGCGCTCCCCTATTTTCTCGACACCGCCTCTTATCGCAGTCAGGTCCTCGGGTATCAGGGACTGTCCCTTGCCGACACCGCTCTTGCCCAGCGTGCCGCTGGTGTTTTAACCGCGCTCTTCCCGGACTCAGCGCTCGGCTACGAGTTGATTGGTGCAATGTTCTACGACTCACTTTATCCGGTCTGGAACAACGACACCGCCAAGGTACTGGTTATCTCCCGTTTTCTTACCCGCTATCCTGAGACCGAATGGCGCTCAACATTTTACTTCTTTCTTTTAAGTTCGCTTTACGGACTTAAAGACACCATCGGACTGGCGCACATCGCCCAGCAGATGATTACCGACGACAGCCTTGACCCGTTCCGCTACCGCTATGTCGCTGCACTGTTTAACCGGCTACGCTTTCGACCTGAAACCGCTGAACTTTACGCCCGAAAGGCAATCCTATTGGAGCCACAGGCTAAAAAGCCAAAAAACAAACCCCAGGAACAGTGGCAACTGGAATATCCGCCACTCTACGGTCTTGCCCGGGTGGCGCTTGCCGAAGCGCTGATAATCCAGAATCGACACCTTGAAGCCCTACCCTACCTCAAAGAAGCAATCAACCGGTTCCGCTGGGATGTACAGAACGAGATGACACCCGCACCTTTCTACTGCCTCCTGGGCGAAGTGTATGAGCATCAGGGTAAAGTTGACAGTGCGGAACTCGCCTACCTGAAAACGCTTGTTTTTGGCGACTCCCGTAACTATTGGACGGCTCGTGCTGACACCGGGCTTCAAAGGTTGGGCATAAACGGTCCTGAGCAACTGCACCGGGCACGCAAACTTCTGAACTACACCGGACCGGTTTTCACCGATGTAACCGACTCGGTTGGACTCACCGGCAGATATGAATCAAGGGTCGCCTGGGGTGATTACAACAACGATGGATTTGAGGACCTTTTGCTTAATGGCTGTCGTCTGTTCCGTAACGACTCAGGCATTCGATTTACCGATGTAACCGACACAATTGGCATCTCAGGAGTTAAAGGACGGGGTGGCATCTGGTTTGACTTCAATAATGACTACTGGCTCGACCTTTATGTCTGCGGTTCTGATACATTTGACTATCTTCTGAAAAACCATTTCGGTAAATTTACCAATGTTACCGAATCGCTCGGGTCGCCTTCTGACCATTATCCGACCGAAGGCGCTGGTGCCGCCGATTTCAACCAGGATGGCTGGGTTGACCTTTACTGCGCCAACTACGAAAATTGGGAGACTCACACATACTACCCGGACCGGCTTTACAAAAACGAGCAGGGATTTTTCAAAAATGTCACCGAAAGCGCTGGTATTATTCCACCTAACGGCGAAAACCTTGCGGGCCGTGGGGTCAACTGGGCAGATTTCGATGACGATGGCTATCCCGACTGCTATGTCTCAAATTACCGTCTCTGCCCGAACTTCCTCTGGCACAACAAGGGAGACGGTACATTTGAAAATCTTGCCCCAAAATTAGGTGTCGCCGGCAATGAGGTAAAAGGCTGGTATGGGCACTCAATCGGCTCAACCTGGGTGGATTACGACAACGACTCCGACCTTGACCTGTTTGTTGCCAACCTCGCCCATCCCCGCTACATAGAGTTTTCCAACCGCTCAATCCTGTATGAAAACCGGGGAGATAACGCATACCCCCGATTCGTTGACCGGCGGGCACAACTTGGTATCCGCTACGAAGAAACGCACTCGGACCCGGCTTGGGCGGATGTGGACAACGATGGTGACCTTGACCTGTTTATCACCTCAATCTACGAAGGCAGACGCTCCTTCCTATATCTCAACCAACTGATTCCCAATGCCCCTTCTGCCATTGACTTCGGGAACTTCCGATTTTCGGAAGCAACCTACCTATCTGGAACCCGCACTTTTAATGGCTGGGGCTGTGCCTTTGCCGATTTCGACAACGACGGCGACCAGGATTTAGTTGTTGGTTCCGGTTCGGGTTTAAAACTGTTTCGCAATGACACCCGCAACCAGAATCACTGGCTCAAAGTAAAAGTGGTGGGGACCAAACACAACGCCGCGGGCATCGGCGCCCGGGTCACTGTTACTCAGGGGAAAAAACGGTATGTCCGGGAGGTTGAAGGCGGCAAAGGAACCACGAGCCAGAACTCACTCATTCAGCACTTCGGCTTGGGAAAATCAAGTGCGCCGGTAACAGTTGAAGTGCGCTTTGGCATAAATTCTAAGGTGATTCTAAAAGATGTTCATCCGGACCAGCAGATAACCGTTACCGAACCCTGATTAAGTCCAGTTCACTGGTAGGGACCGATGAAAAGATGAGAAAAGGTATTAGTTGACATTATTCACTTTGCCTTTAAAATAAATGCGCTGCCGGGATAGCTCAGTTGGTAGAGCACGGGACTGAAAATCCCGGTGTCCACAGTTCGATTCTGTGTCCCGGCACCTTTTAGCAATAAGCCAACGGAGGACGATTGGCAAAACGAACTTTATCGGCAATCAAGCAGGCGAGAAAAAGTCTGCGCCAGCGCATGCGTAATCGCGCTCGTAAGACCGCCCTGAAAAAGGCGGTCAAACTGGTCCGGGCAGCAAAAACAAAGGAAGAAGCGTTAAAAGCCTTTGTTGCCGCTCAATCGGTAATCGACCGATGTGCCCGGCACCGTGTCATTCATCCGAACACCGCGAGCCGGCTCAAGGCACGCCTGATGAAGCAAATATCCTATCTCTCATAAATTCAGCGCCGCTGCCGGGGTGAACAGGGTGAATGAAAGTCCTTTACATCACCACCGCTTATCCAAGGTCGGAAAGTGATGTTATAACCCCCTGGCTTGTTGAAACCGTTCAGCGCCTTCAAAACAACGGTGTTCAAGTAACTGTATTCACATCTTCTTACAAAGGCTTAGGCAACCAGACAATTTTCGGAACAAGGGTAATAAGGTTTCGCTACTTTTTCGCCCGTTGGGAGAATCTCACCCACGATGAAACCGCCATTGACCGGGTGCGCAAGGGGTTTCTGAACAAAATTCTTGCCCTCTCGTATCTGGTCTGCGGCACAATCGCTATCTGGCGCCTGTGCCGAAATGAGAAGTTTGACATCATCCATATCCACTGGCCCTTACCGCATTTTCTGTTTGGTTATGTTGCGGCAAAGCTGTACCGGGCACCAACCGTTATCAGTTTCCACGGCGCCGAACTGATGGCGGTCCGTCATAAATTCAAAATCCTGCGTCCATTTGTCCGCTGGGCGATTGCCAGGGCAAGCCGAATAACCGCCAACTCCACCTACACCGTTCAGGCAATTCAGTCGATACTGAATCGGCCCGTGGACATCGTGCCATTTGGCGCTGGCTTACCAGAAAATCTCCGCAACCCCACAAACCAACCCCAGAGCCAGAATGAGTACAACATCCTGTTTGTTGGTCGCCTCGTCGAACGAAAAGGAGTCCATCATCTAATTGAAGCCGCGGCGATTCTCAAACAAAAACTGCCGGTGAAAATCAACATCGTTGGCTCGGGTCCGGAAATGAACCGGCTTCAGCAACTCACCCGGCAGCTTAAACTTGAAGACACCGTGCTGTTTCATGGCCAGGTTTCTCCACAACAACTTCAGCACCATTATCAAACCTGTTCTGTATTCGTCCTGCCCGCCGTGATTGACTCCAAAGGTGATACCGAAGGGTTAGGTGTTGTCTTGATTGAAGCGCTTACCTACCAGAAACCGGTAGTGGCTTCGGGCGTTGGCGGTATAACTGACATAATCATCAATGAGAAAACCGGCATCACCGTGCCGCCTGGTGATAGTGCCAAACTGGCTGCGGCGATTGAACGGCTACTTACCGACCGCGAACTCGCATCCCGTCTTGCGGCTGCGGGATACCACCACATTCAGATGAACTACTCATGGACAACAATCGTCCAGCGCCTGATTGGTATTTATCAACAATTACTCGCCGAGACACGCACCTGAGATGCCTTCTCAAAACGCATCGGCAAAAGGAAAACTCAAATGGCTTCGCTACACGCTCGGTACTCTGATTGTGCTCCTTTCCTTTTATTTTCTCATCACCCGACTCGTCCGGGATTGGCGTTCTATCCCGTTTACTGAACTGCACTTCAACCCTTTACTACTCATTTTATCCTACCTCATCCTCCTCTTAATCCACTTTCCGCTCGGTGCCTTTGCCTGGACCTTAATCCTCAATGGGCTGGGTGAAAAAATTTCCCCTTTGCGTGCCCTTGCCATTCTAACGGTTACCCAGCTGGGTAAATATGCTCCAGGAAAGGTATGGTTTACAATCGGCAGAATGTCATTTGCCGCCCGGGACCGGGTGCCAGAAGCCAAGACCCTTATAAGCGTGGTTGTTGAAACCGGATTCCTGCTCCTCGCCGCGGTCTTTCTCTTCGCCATCGCCATCATCTTTTTACCCCGCGCTGTCATACCGCGCGGCGTCTATCTATCCTTTCTGCTCGCGCCGTTAACCTTAATTGTCACCTATCCACCGATTCTCAACCGGCTACTTAAACTACTACTCCCGATTTTTAAACAACCGGTGTTTTCCCTTCGGCTTTCCTATGTCCGGCTTCTTGCTATTCTCGGTGTCTATATTCTCGACTGGTTTTTTCAGGGACTGGGCTGTTTTGTTTTGATAAACTCCTTTTACCCTCTCGGTATTGACAAGTTACCGGTCCTGCTCGGTGGTTATTCAATCTCCTGGATTTTAGGATTTATTATTCTGATAGCACCCGCCGGGCTCGGAGTCCGGGAAGGAATTTATACATTTATATTAAAACTGGTAATGCCCCAGCCTGTTGCTATTATATCAGCGTTGATTACCAGAGTCTGGATGAGCACCAGTGAAGTGGCAATGGCGCTTTTCTGCCTGCCACTACTGCACAAAGGAGGCAAAGATGGCAAAGAAACACCGCAACCGCCAAATTGAAACTAAACCGGCAGCCGTTCCTGCGCGGCACCGTACCGTTGACTTTGACCAGCAACCCTATCCCCGACTTGCAATTTTCACCCTCTTTCTCCTGCCGCTTGTTTTTTATGCCCGATTCCTCACCGGTTCGGTGATGCTCTTCGGCACCGACTTCATCGGTGCCGGTGGTTATGCTGCCCACCAGTTTATGTCCGAATACATCAAGCGGCATCTGACTATCGCCCTCTGGCAACCCCAGATTCTATGCGGTCAACCAACCGTTGCTGCCTTCTTTGGCGACCTGTTCTATCCAACAATACTGCTCCGCCTGCTCTTTCCGGTACATATTGTCTGGGCATGGACCTTCTACATCCACACCTTTCTCGCCGGCCTGGGAACCTATCTCTTCTTAAAAGAACTGAAACTTAACACCATTGCCGCATTTCTTGCCGGTGTCGCCTATATGTTCTCAGGTAGCCTCTTAACACTCGCTTATGCCGGCCATGATGGTAGATTGATTGGCTCCGCGCTTATGCCTGTTGCCCTGTTTTTTCTCTGCCGGGGGATCAATCGGCGCCAGTTTCTTCTGTTTATCCTGACCGGTTTCATACTCGGCTTACAGCTCCTCTCCGGTCATATCCAGAAAGTCTATTACACCGTCCTGCTTCTTATCGCCTACTTCGTTTTTGTCTTCATCCGCACAATTAAACAGGAACACAACCCAAAACTTGCCCTGCGTCTTTTATTATACTTTATCATCGGCTCGCTGTTTGCCGTCTGCCTTGCCGCCATCCAGTATCTGCCGATATACGGCAATCTACCCTATGGCGCCCGCGGCGCGGAGCGCGGCTACGAATTTGCCACCTCCTGGTCAATGCCCATCGCCGAAATCTTTGACCTGCTTACCCCTCACTTCTCTGGCAGCCTCTGGCAATACTGGAGCAAAAACCCGTTCAAACTCCACAGTGAGTATTTAGGTATCCTGCCCCTGATCTTTGCACTGGTGGCAATTTTCCAAATTCGTAAAAAAGCCGAAGTGAAATTTTTTCTTATCACCCTTATTATCACTATCCTGATGGCATGGGGCGGCAACACCCCATTTTATCGTATCCCCTACCACCTTCTACCCGGCATTGCCAAATTTCGTGGTCCGGGAATGATATTCTTCATCGCCGGTTTTTCTATTGCGGTCCTTGCTGGCTACGGCATCAACCACCTTTTAACTTCTGACGAACAAAAAGGGCAAAAAATACGAAAGAGTATTCCCCGCGTCCTTATCTACGGCGGCGCTGTCATACTGCTATTTTTCCTCATCGCCCTGATTGCGCGCGGTTTCCTTGCCGGTATTTTCAACCCCGGCCCACGTCTTCCCCAGTTTGAAGCCAACTACCCGTCATTCACTACCGGCTTACTATTTACCCTCCTCATCTGGATCCTGGGCTGCCTGTTGATTTATCTCCTCAACCGTAACCGACTTGCGCCGCTTCCTTTCACAATCATCGTTGCCCTGATAATGACCCTTGACATCGGCATCTCCCTGAAACTCTGGAACAACAATCAGGGCTACATCCGCTCTTTACCGCCGCCACAGGAGTATTTTGCCCCGGATGAAGTTGTGCGGTTTCTCAAAGCCGACACAACGTTTTATCGCGTTCTGCCCTTGAACTACGAACGCTCCGATGAAGGCGAGCTCTGGCTGCACAACATCTTCTCTACCGGTGGCCAGATACCCAACCCGCTTCAAACCTATCAAGATTTTATCGGTGCAGGCAAAAGTGTGATGTTTCAGGCGAACAATCTCCTTAACCCCAACTTTATGAACCTGCTGAATGTGAAATACATCATCACCTACAATCTGCCCGATGATGCCTCCAGTTACGACGCCCAGACCCAGCAGTTCATCAACCAGTTAAAACTTTACTTCAGCCAGCCCCAGTTCAAAAAGGCTTTTACCGGTGCCCGCTATGCCATCTACGAAAATTCCGACTACCTGCCCCGTGCCTTCATCGTCAAAAACTGGGAAATCGTCCAGAACAAAGACCAGCTCCTTGCCCGCCTTATGCAACCCGACTTTGACCCCGCGCACACCGCCCTGCTCTATGAGAATCCCGGAATGGCTTTAACCCCGGACTCCTCTTACGGCACCGTCCGCATTGCCCATTACGACGCCAACCGTATAATAGTTCAGGCTTCCCTCACAACGCCCGGACTCCTAATCTTAAGCGAGAACTACCATCCGGACTGGAAGGTAATAGTTAATGGCAAACCCGCAAAACTACTCCAGGCTTACCATACCCTCCGCGCGGTTATGCTTACAGAAGGTGAACATCAGATTGAATTCCGCCACCAACCTCGCTATTACACTCTGGGTATTATCCTGACCCTGTTTTCAACACTATTTCTAATTATAATTTTACTGGTCCAGATTTTCCAGAGTCGGCACAACCGGAAGCCAAAGGCTGATGCTCGCTAAAGACCAGCAACTGACCCGAAAAGATTTTTTTCTTGCCCTGTCTGTTTTTGTCATTAACCTGACGGTCCACTTAATTCGCCTCAATTACTGGACCCCGTTGCCCGATGAAATCAACTACGCCCTTTCTGCCCGATACCTCATCACCCATCAAACACTCATCGGCAACGACATTATGTTTTTCCCGCCCCTCTTTGTCTATATTGCCGCACTGCTTCAGAAATCTGGCATCGAACTGCTCCTCTCGGTTCGCTTGATTTCGGCTGTCGCCGGTGCCTTGTTACTTGCCTCTCTATATTTTGCCCTGCGTGCCCATTATCGCCAATTAACTGCACTTATTGCTACCGGTATTGCTTTCTCGTTGTATGCCTTTCATTTATACAGCCGGCTCGGTCAGGTAGAAATTCTGATGCTAATGTTTATCTTGTTCAGTATAACATCGGTTCTCTTTAAAAAAACATTTTGGGCTGGGCTCCTTTTAGGTATGGCACTATGGGTAAAAGAAACCGCATTAGGCTTACTTCTCAGCCTCCTTATTTTTTACCTATTGCAACCCGCAGACCGGAAACGGTCAATCGTCCTAATCTTTGGAGGCATGGCGGCTCCGGTTATATTGCTCATCAGCATCGGGTATATTTCCGGACAGAACCTGCTTTTCGAAATAAGCGCAAGCCGGGGTTACGACATAAATATGCTAAAACTATCACCTTTTACCAACTTTATCGCTACCTCTGCCAACCTTGGCTTCAACCTTTTCCCGAGACTGTTTTACAAATGGGAATTTCTATCATTTATCCTCTTCGCTCCTGTTACCACACTTTTCCTCCTGTCATTGACAATTATCAGGGCTCTGAAACTCCGCCCATTCCCGTTGTTAGTAACCTGCTACCTTTTAGTTCACCTGACCTTCTTTTTCTTTTTCTCCCGCAAGTTCGACTACTACCTCCTGCCCGCCGCGCTCCTGATAACAGCCGCAGCCACCTGTGAACTGTTTGAAAAAGATGTGCCGACCCGATTGCGGTTTATTGGAAAAGTACTGGTTTCTGTGCTGGTAATCTTCAACATTTATGCCAACAATTTTCTCTACTTTAACCGCGGCACCCACCGCTCCTTTGAAACCGCAATCAGTAATATCTCAACCGGAACCGCGGTCGCCACATCACACCCAACGCTCGTTGCTTATCTTTCTCAGCGCTCCGAGAAAAACCTTCAAATCCTCCCCCTTTTCGAACCACGCAGTTATCATCTAAATCAAAAAGCATTGACCGATTCCACTATAACCGCAGTCATTGTTAAAAAGTACTATTATGACCGTTTGCGCAACACCTATCCTGTCGATTGGGACAGTCTTCTGTACCGATTCCCTATTCAGGAAGATTATCTCGACTCAAACTGGTCGCTTTGGCTAATTACCAAAAACCAAATTATCAGGCAATTTAGTTTTCTCAAGGACCTTGCCGAATTTGCCAAGCCCACCGGCGTTGTCGTTCTTCGCCGCCTCCCGGACCATACTAATTGACACCCGGTAGTTTCCTAACTATTCTTAGTTAACAAATGTCGATAATCTTTCTCTTCTGGCTCACACTTTCCTCTAATTTCGCTCAAAACCGGTTGCAGCAGACCACGCCGCACAATCCGGTCGGTAACAAAGTTTCTCCGTACATCACTTTTAACCGAACCCAGCATATGGAAAAAGACACTGTGGACGAACACGATGTCGGTACCGATGCCATCATCGCTCCAGTAGGCACGCTCCACGCCGGCGACACAATCATCCCCCGTGCCACAATTCGTAATCTTGGTACTTCCACCGAACATTACTTTGATGTCCGGTTCCGAATCGGCATTGATTATGACGCCACCGTGATGGTTAACAGTCTGCCTCCATTTTCAGTTATTGAAATAACCTTTCCAATCTGGATTGCACGCACCGGCACTTATCCGGTCAGCTGTTCAACTCAACTGACAGGCGACATCAACCCCGAGAACGACAAAATTACCCGTACAATCACGGTTAGTGAAGTCAAAAATCTAACAATCGAACCGGACCAGAGCGACACCATCCAGTTGGGACAGAGAAAATCCTACCGATTCTATGCCCAGCTTGATGCCGACACCGGTTATATCGTTGAACTAAAGCCACCAACTGATTTATCAGGCTGGACTGCACTCTTGCTTGACTCCAACGACCAAACCCCGCTTACCGATAGCGATGGCGATGGCAACCCGGAACTGGGATTTGTTAGTCCAGGAGAACGCCATTACTTTAATCTGGGGCTCTTAGCACCAACCGCGCTTATTGGTACCCCGGCCGTGCTCAAGGATACAGTTGTCTTCTCACTTTATGGGTTTCTCGCAAACGATACGATAGTTGAAGATAGTGTTCGGCTCAAAATTACTATTAGACCGGAACTGGACATCCACAACTACCCCAATCCATTTAACGGCAGGACAACTTTTGTCATCAGCCTACCTGAACCGGGTGCGGTTACCCTAACTGTTTACCTGCGTACCGGTGAGCAGGTTTGCCGAATTTTTCAGGCTGAGCCATTAGCCGCTGGGGTCCACTTCATCCCCTGGGATGGAAAAAACAATCAAGAACAACCGCTTACTCCAGGTACCTATTATTACCTGCTGGAATATCAAAACGGTAACCGGGTAAAAAAAATCCAGAAAAAACTGGTAATTCACAAAGATTAATGACGCCGATAACTGTTCTTTTAACCATTTTAGCCCTTTTTAGTAACCCAGCCCGTTCCGTTTTTCCGGTTTTAAAAGTCGCTCAGGGCGTAAGGGCGGCAGGAATGGGTGAAGCTGGTATTGGTCTTGCCAACGACGGCAATGCCCTTTACTGGAACTCTGCTGGCTTAGCAAGCTTTTCTGACTACTCAATTTCGCTTTCTCATCAGGAGTGGTTTAGTGATACGAAAGACGAACTGTTCCAGGCGATCCTTCCGGCAAAAACCGGTGCCCTGGGTTTTGGTGTACTCTACTCCCAAACTGGTAGCATTGAACACTGGGACGCAGACAACAACCCAGGCAACACATTTAGCACCTGGAACGGGGTTCTTTCTCTCGGCTACGGAATTAATCTATTCTCTAATTATGCAATTGGTTTCGTTGCAAAAGGTTGCTATGAAAACCTATACCAGAGCCATGGTTACGGTGCTGGTATTGACCTGGGATTTCGGGGACAACCTTTAAAATCCCTAAGTGTGGGCATTGTCGGTCGGAACCTCGGATTGATGGACTACAACGGCATTTACACTTTACCAGCCGAAGTGGGCGCCGGTTTGTCTTACAGCCAGAAAAATTTAACAGCAGTTCTCGATGGCATTTTCTCTTTTGACCAGAAATTCAATTTCCGATTAGGGGTTGAATACACTCCGGTAAAAGAGCTCTCACTCCGTGTCGGATATCGCAGCGGACCCGAGGACATTTCCTCGCTTGGCTACCTCAGTGCTATCAGTGCGGGTATTGGTGTCAACCTAACCAATTTTTCTATTGATTACGCTCTCACCCCGTATGGTAAATTGGGACAGGTGCACCGGCTGGGACTACGCCTGACCCTGGAGCGCAAAGGCCAGGGCGTATTGAGGGTCCGGGTCTTCGATGAAGAGACAACCGAACCGGTCTGGGCAACTGTAACCATTTCCGGAGTAAAGCAGTTCCGGGGAGAAACCGGTCGCAAAGGCGAACTTTTAATTCAAGGGATTTTGCCCGGACAGATTGTCATTAACACAATCGCCAACGGTTATCTGCCCCGAACCGATACAATGCTAATTCTTGGTGACCGAGAACAGTCCGCCGCCCTTACTCTCCGACCGATAAAATACGGCACAATCACCGGCACACTTTACGATGCTACAACCAGCAAGCCAATTTCTGGGATTGTAACTTATCAAGGTGAGGTTTATGGCGAAACACAAACCGACCCGACCATCGGTACATTTGCAATTCGAAATATTCCTGCGGGCAAATACATCATCACAGCTAAGGGACTGGGAAACTACATTGCTCAAACCTGCACCCTTGAGTTACAGGGTGGAAAACTCCTGCGCCACGACTTTTACCTTCTAAAGCGCCTAAAGACGACCCAGCCCAATCCCAACAACAATCTTCAACGAGAATAACCAGCGCTGCCAATTATTGTCACCGTCCCGGAATCATAGTTGGCAACATAAACTTTGCTGTCAGCGGAGTTGGTACATAGCGCAATCGGCCGTTGCCCCACGGCGATCGTCTTCCGTACCGTATTGGTAGCGCAGTCAATCATATTGACCGTTTCTCCATCGTAATTAGCACAGTAAAGTTTATCAACCCAGCCCGCCCAGGTTAGACTACGAGGATGATTGCCCACATTCATCGTCGTAACCAGAGAGTAATTCTGGGCGTTGATAACCGAAACATTGTTACTACCGGAGTTGGCAACATAGATGCGGTTGTCAACTGCGTTGTAAGCAAGCGCCCAGGGTTCGCTGCCAACATTTATCGTCGTAATCACAGCCTGATTGTTGCCATTGATAACGCTTAACTTACCAAAAAGTCGGTTCGCCACCGCAACATTGCCCTGAGCATCGACCACCAGCGCACAGGGCTGATAATCAACCCCAACCGTACCCAGCACCTGATTGGTCGCACCGTCAATGACCGTTACACTGTTGCGCGCAAAGTTAGCGCAGTACACCTTGTTGTACACCGGGTTGTAGACCAGCGCAATCGGACTGGAATCAACCGGTATCGTAGTAAGCACCTCATTGTTAGCGCCGTCAATCACCGTTACCTGGGCATTACGATAATTCGCAACATAGACACGATTATTTGTTGTATTAAAACAGAGCGCCTGTGGGAAACTACCCACATTGACCGTCGTGAGCACCTGATTCGTAGCGCCATCGATTACGGAAACTGTCCCCGCTCCATAATTACTTACATAAATCCGGCCATTTGTTGGGTTCAGGCACAGGTCGTACGGATTGGCACCAACCGAAATATTGGTTATCACCTGATTGCTCGCGCCATCAATCACCGAAACACTCGCGCTGTTATAATTGGCAACGAAAATTTTGTTGTGCAAACTGTCCCAGAGCAACGCCCGGGGCTTTGAGCCAACCGTTACCGTTGCCACTACTGTATCGGGTGTGCCACCGGTACCTGCTACGGTAAATGTTCCACTTGTTCCTTCGCTTGTATGATTGCCACAGTATGCCCGAACCCGCACCAGGGCGTTGTTAGTTGTTGGTGGTGGCACCTGCCAGACAAAGCTACCGGGCACTGTTGTTTTGCCCTGACGCGACCAGTCTGTACCGCCGTTACTCGAGTAGAAAATTACCGTTGACTCCATCCCAAAGGTTCCGCCCGTCCAGGTAATAGTCTGGGTCGAACCAATGGTCCACCGCGCTCCAGGAGCAGGCGAAGTGACCGTAATTGGCGTTGGTGGCAGTGAGTCGTAAACAACATAACGCTGACTTGTTCCAACCGAAGAATCATTGCCCAGATAAGACCGGACCTGAACCCGGGCATTATCGGTCGCAGGACCAGGAACGAGCCAGGTGTAACTACCCGGTGCTGTAGCCCGACCGTGCCGTATCCAATTTGCACCGTCATCTGTTGAATAATACACTGTTGTTGAATCCGGTGCTGAAGGACCACCAGTCCAGGTTACGGTTTGATTGGAACCTTCGCGCCATCTGGTTTGAGAAGTGGGTTCGGTGATTGTTATTGCCGGCAGCCCTTCAATCACCCGGAAGGTCGCGCTGAATCCGGTAGTTGCCGAATCAAGACAGTACGCCCGTACCCTGATTTTTGCCTGGTCTGTGACCGGTGCCGGCACCGTCCATAAAAATCTTCCAGGCCGGGTTGTTTTTCCCTGCCGTGTCCAGACCAAGCCATTGTTGGTTGAATAATGAATCACCGCTGAATCCATCCCAAGAAAAGTACCGCCGGTCCAGAGAACCTCACGGGTTGAACCGATGGTCCATTCTGACAGTGAATCCGGGGAAATCACATTTATCGCAGAGGGCTTTCGTGTATCGTACACCTCAAACTGCGCCGAGGTACCGAGCATCGTATCCCGACTGATATAGCGTCGCACCTGAATCCGGGCACTGTTAGTTGGTGTCAGGTTAATTGGCAGAGTCCAGGTGTAACTGCCCGGAGCGGTTGTTCGGTCAATACGCGTCGGCCAGGTAACACCGTTATTACTTGAATAGTAAAGCACCGTGGAGTCCCCTAACAACCCACCCGTCCACCTTATCGTATAACTTGCTCCGCTCCGCCATCTCGAAGTATCGCTTGGCTCGAGAACTCTAAGCGCCGGACAGACGGAAAAGCGCCACAATGGACCGACAACGGTGTCACCAACCTCATCACGGGCAACCACATACCAGTAATAAGTTGACTCGTACATCAAACCCGGGGGGCTGCAAAAAGTGTCGGGCAAATTCCGGAACACAATTGCTAATGGCACCCTAATACCAAGATAAACATCATAAACAACCGTATCACCCGGGTCCGGGTCTCCACCCTTCCAGGAAAGTTTCACCCTTGCCAGTTGATTAACCGCACCACTTTCGGGCTGAGGACGGCTTGGTACAAAAGGCAAAGTGTTTGCCCTTCGAGTTGTAAACTGGTAAACTGGACCCCAAGCGGTATCACCAAACCGGTCCCGGGCTAAAACCCTCCAGTAATAAGATGTAAGAATCGCAAGGTTATGGGGACGATAGAAGGTGTCGGTAATTCCGGTATCACGCAGCCCGGGTGGGTTTCCTGTCCCGAAATAGATATCAAAGTGCAACCTTTCATTGGTATCGGGATGGGAACAACGCCAGCGTAAAGTTACACCAGTGTCGACATTTACCGCCCCGCTCTCTGGAAAAACCGGCACCGGCCGATTGGGCGGTTTGTCAAACGGATTTCCCCATTTCCGGCAGTTATTGTTACCCAAGAACAGCAGCAAAATGAAAATTAAAATTAAAAGTCGCCTTTGTCCCATATCACCACTGCACGACAAAATACATTCCTATGCCGACCGCCCCGATTCCCAGTGCAACATTGCGAATCATATCCCAGCGCTCGGTTTCCCGACGGTAACTGATGGCGTCCTCTTTACTTGTTGCCTGCTCGTAAAGTCCATAACTTTTTTCTCCCATTATACTGGCAGCTGCACCACCGGCAAGAAATGCGACGCCAGCAATTAACAAAGGTAACTGCCTTCTTGGTAAACGCTGCAAAGTCTCTCGAACATAAGTCGTTTCCCCGACTTTCACCTCAGCATAACCCAACCAGTCAACATACCCTGGTTTTGAACACATCAACGCATACCGGTCCGGTGCCAACCCAATCAGCAAATTACTCACACCAATCTTCCTGCCATTGGCAAGGACATCAGCACCGGTCGGCTTTGTTTCGACACTGAGAAACCCACGCCCCTTTCCCATTTTCACCAGCACCCCAATCGGTCCTGGACTGTTGACCTCGACCAGTTTTGTTGCATCCTCATAACCGGAATAACGGGCTAAAATTGACCGGGAACCAAATGGCACCTTGGACACAACCAGTCCGGTCTCAGTTGTTTTCCCTTTGTAAACCCCATCAATCCATATCTCAGCACCCACCGGGTCCGATGTAATCACCAGCGTTGCCAATCGGGCGGTGATGTTAAAACTCCCATAATATGCCCGGTATCCAGAATGACGCGCCTCAACCGTATGTTTGCCCGGACTCAAATTTTCCAGTTCCAATGGGGTCGTGCCGCGCTCAACATCGTCAATCCTTACTGTTGCGCCGGAAGGCTGCGAGGTTATCCGAACGCTATTACCGGTAACATCAATCTCCACCCGCAGTGCGGGCAAAGATGGTCTGTATTCAGGCTCAGGTAACTTCGCCCCGCACTTCTTACAGAACTTGGCGTCATCCCGGTTCACCGTACCGCAATTCGGACAAACCTTTTCTGCCCAGGCGATGGTAAATATCAAAAGCAGAAGTAAAACTATTTTCATCAAGTTGTATTTTCTCTTCTCCCTCATCCAATCCTCCTTCAATCTACAAACCGGTAACCACACCGGGTACAGAACTGCGCTCCGGGTTCCCGTCTTGCCCCGCACTCCGGACAGGTTGCCCGCCCTCCTGCCACCTTCAATTTAACCCCGTTCTTCGGCTTCAACCTTGTTCCGGCGCGCGGTTCGGTTCCAATCACCACACCACTACGATACTGGTCGCTGTACTCCCGCACCACAACCACACTGTCCAGACCTGTACTACGGAGTAAATTCCGTGCCTCCGCTTCTGTCATACCCGCCAGTTCCGGGATTGCAACCAGGCCCGTGCTCAACCGTATCCTGACCACGCCGCCCTTCTTCATCTTGGTCCCGGCAGAAGGAGACTGTTCCGCCACCTTACCCAGCGCAAAAGTATCGTCCTTATCTGCACCCAGCTCCACCCGAAAACCGGCTTCCTCCAGTTTCTTTCTCGCTTCTGCCTGATAAGCACCCACAACATCAGGAATTGGCTTACCCTGACCGCCGATAAGTAACCATCCCGCTGCCACCGCAAGAACCAGCCCCAACGGCACAATCCATACTGCTGATGAACGACGTGGTTTTTCCTGGGTAATTGGTCCGGTGGCAACAGCAGGTGCTGTCTTGGGTGGAGGAACGGGCCGCGCCGTTGACATCACCGGCTTTGGTACCGCAGCCGCAGGCTTTGGTTCAGTCGGTCGCGAGGGTGGTGCTGTTTTAACCGCTTCCCGAGGTGGTTGCTCAGGCGGTACTTGAACCGGCTTCTTCTCCGGCTCTTTAGGCACTACCGCTAATAGTGCTTTTCGAAACTCCTGGGCAGTTTGAAACCGCTCCTCCGGCTTCTTGGCTAACGCCTTTAATATAACCTTTTCCAGCTCCGGGGAAATTTCGGCACGAATTGAACGGGGTGCGGGTGGCAACTGCTCGATGTGCGCCTTAATCAAATCCGCCCCTAATTCTGCCTCAAACGGCGGCTTTCCGGTTGCCGCTTCATAAAGGACCACACCCAGTGAATACAGGTCAGCCCGGGCATCAACACTCTTTCGCTGTGCCTTTTCCGGAGCGATGTAACGAGCGGTCCCAACCCGGGACACTCCATAATCAATCAAACGCCACACCCCGTCTTCAACCTGAACAACTTTTTTCGGCTTGATATCCCCATGCAATCGGCCCTGACTGTGTGCATGCGCCAGGTCATCAAGAATTGAAGCAAAAATATGCTCCAGCTCAGGGCTGGAAATCACCCGTCGTTCCGCAAGCAAATCAGCGAGTGTTTGCGCTCGCGCCATTCTATTTACAGGATAACAACAACTTAAGAAATGTCAAGGATTTATCCACCACAGTTATCGCACCGCACCCGGCTCAAAATCGGTGGTTGTCTTTAATAACAGATTGCGCGCCAGCGGCGCATAAGGTGAACCAGGAAATTCAAGAACGATTCGCTCAACGGTCGCCCGAAATCGGCTTTCGTCCCGCAGATTGTCGCGATAAATCTCTGCCTGCTTAAGAAGCGCCCGCGCCGCCCGTTCACTCTTGGGAAATCGAGCAATTAATGAGTCCAGAACCGTCAACGCCTCGCGGTATTTCCCCTCCTGACAGAAAATCTGGGACAGAAGAAAAAAAGCTTCCTGTGCCACCGCATCGTTTTCCCGGGTTAACTCCTGTGCCCGTTTTCGGCTCGCCTCAACCGCACCAGCGTCAAGGTCAAACATCGCCTTTGCCAGTTCTAAACACCTATCGCCGCTCAGTGTCAGCACCCCCAGTTCCAGGGCATCATTTGCCAGCAAACTTTGCGGGAATCGGGCATTAACATCCCGAACCAACACCCGAACCGAGTCAAACTTCCCCTGATAGAAAAGAACCTTCGCCTGCAGAAAAAGCACACTGTCATCCGGTGATTCAACTCTTGCCAGCACCTGACGGGCGCTGTCCAGTTGCCTTAAACCGAGCAGCGATGCTGCCAGCCCTACAAGCGCCCCTTTGTCTTGGGGTCTTTTCTTTAAAACATCACAATACCCTTGCGCCGCACCTTTAAAATCCCGCTTCTCCAGCCGGGCGTACTCCGCATATTCAAACCTTGCCGCAACACTGGTGTCCTTTGCCAGAAGCGCCAGCGCCTCATCAATCCTGCCCATCTTACGCAGAACTCTTGCCGCATCCGCACTCAACCCCTGCTCCTCGTAAATTGCCAGTGCCGCGCGCCATGCCCCTTTCTTTTCACACCCCCGGGCAAAATTTACCCTTTCCAACGGGTTCAAACCTTGCTCGATTATCCGCACTGCACCCAGTTCATCACCCGCACCAATCCTAACCTCAGCCTGCGCCCTTAACCGAATCGACTCGTCCTTGATTTTACTCAAAGCATTCAATACCCCCTTAACCTCACCACTCCTGCCATAACTGTTGAGCCGCTCCAGAAACTTATTAACCCGGCGTGGGTCATAATTAACAATTTCAACCAGCTTTTCGGTCGCGGCAACAAACCTGCCTTGCATCTCATATATCTCCACTAACTTTTCGGCATAATCAACTCGAAACCCATTGCGCCGCAATGCCTCTTCAAGATACTGTCCTGCCCAACCCTTTTCACCACCCCGCAGGACCGTTTCCACCAACTCCATAACCCGTCCGGGCCACTTTTCGAAAAATTGCTGTGCCCGCTCCCGCGCCGCACCTTTTTTCTTTAAACCAAGTAGCGCCTCGATTGTGCCCAGAACCACATCACCGTTATCCGGCAGAACACCTTCCAGCCGCTGTAAAATCGTAAGCAACGAGTCAAACCTTCCCAGTTGCCGGCTCACCCTTACTATGCCCAAAAGCGCCTGCCGGTCCAAAGGGTTTTTCTCAAGTGTTGTTTTGTAAACAGTCCATGCCTGCTCAAACTGCCCAGCCTGTTCCAGCATCTGACCTTTAAGCCCATCCTGGGCAAACAGTGGGGCAGTAAAAATTGTTAGTGCAACTATAAGCAGAAAAAACTTAACCGCCTCCCGCTCTGTCTTCTTTTGCCTCATCGTTCCTCCAGAAGCCGCTCAAAATAGGAACGAATCAACCTCTCGTACTCCCTGGGATAACCCTGCTTTAACGCCCGCAACAACTCTTCGCGCAAAACCTTATTGCGCTCCCCGAAATCGTCAGGAAGTTCGGGCAACACCTCAATCCGATACTCCTTTCCTGTCTCAGCCTGCCGCTCCTCCTTAAAACCTTGCTGGCGCAAACTGCGCTCCGCATCAAGCATCCGGGACAGGATACCTTCCTGACGCTCAATCAACTTTCGGTCAATCTGGAGCTCGCTTAGCGCCCGCTCCACCGCCTTCATCTCCTCAACTAACTGGTCCAGCCTGCCGGTTAAACCGGGTCTTTGTCCGCCCATTGATTGGAGCAACCTCTCCAGTTGTTCGCGTAATGCCGCCTGCTGCGCCAGCAACCTTTGCAACTGCTCCATCTGCCCGGCGCTCAAACCCGAAACCGGTATAGGAATCGGGATACCTGACATTCCGGCATTTATCGCCATCTGTTCCGCGGTCATCTGGGAAAGCTGTTCCAACAAACTCTGTAACCCGCCCTTCATTCCGCCGCCCTGCGCCGCCTGTGCCGCAGCATCAAGCACCATCGAAACTGACCGATTCAAACTCATCCGTGCCTGGGTCATCTGCCCTTTTCCTGTACCAGCGGCACCGGCTGATAGCATCTCCGCCGCACTCTTCATATGGTTGATTACCCGGGCAAGTTGCTGCACCATCTCCGGTGACACGATAAGTGTTTGTGCCCCGAGCGCGGCCAGACTTTCCGCCACCAAACGGGTTGCCTCAAGCAACCCCATCTCCTCCGGGGCAAGGTGCGCCGGATTCGCCTTTTCTGCCAGCCTGTTTTCCAGACCCTCCTGTGCCTGCGACACCTTCAACAAGGCGTCCGACGCCGAAATAAGTTTACGCATCACCTCTTCAGAACGACGGCGCTTTAACCCCTCACTCAACCGCTCCAGATTTTCGGCAAGCTCCTTAAAACCGCGCTCCAGTTTCTCGCTCTTCTGCAGCGCCATTTGCTGCTCGCCCCTGCCCAGTTGACTTTGCAACTCCTGCGCCAATTGCTCTAATCCGTTCTGGGCAATCTTTTCGTTAAGCGCATTCAGTGAATCGGCAATTACCGCCTCCGGTAACTCGGCTGCCAGTTTATTTAACTCGGTCCGCAAACTGTCAAACGACTGATTGATTTTTGCCTGCTTCTGCGCCAGCTCCTCAGAAACACCATTTTTTAGTTCTCGGCTTACATCCTCCTGCGTCTTCTGCAACTCCTTTGCCTGCCGCGCCAGCGCCTCAAGCCGCTCCTCCTCCATTATCCTTTTCAACAGCTCCAGAGCACGCTCAATGTTCTCCTTAAATCTCTCCTGCTCCAGTTGCACCCTTTCCAGCACCTGCCGGACATCAGGCGCCCTTTCCCCTAATTTCTGTGCCAGCTCACCAAGCGCCTTCTGCAACTCCTGGGGCAAAACCCGGGAAAGCAACTCCTGCAACTGCTCCAGCCGCTCGCGGGTCTCCGGGACATAACTCATACCCTGAACCATCTCATCAATCGTTCGGGCAATCTCCTGTTTCAGCGCCTCAACCTGACCGAGCAGTTGCTTCTGCTCCTCCAGCAAACCCTCCAGCCGCTTTTTCTCCTCCCAGGACAACTCCCTTGACCTTTTCAACTCCTCGCCAATGCGCGTCAACTGGGAGTTTAACTCTTCCTGCTTCGCCTCCAGTGGTGTTAGCTCCTCCTGGGTTGTTCGGGTCTTTTCCACCGCCGCTGAATAAATCTCGGTCATTGTTGGAAACCGTATTGAGAACACATCGCTTTTCGTCATTTTCGGACCGGAAATCAGGTCGTTGTCTCTTACCTCAACATAGTAGCGCAGCACCTCTCCGGGCAGGAGTCCGGATGAAGAAAGGTTCCAGACATAGAGCGTCGTATCTTCCCGCTCGCCCGAAAATCTCTTCAGTCGCACCACCTCGTTGATACTGTCCTTGCCGTAATGCAGTGTCAAATCGGTCAGCCCGTAATCGTCAATACTGTTTATTCCTAAAAGCACCTGCATACTCATCGGCAGGTCAATATCCCGTCCTGGTCTAAACACCTTGACAAATGGTGCCTCATCCGGCAGGAGCCGCAACTGTATCCGCGCCACCTTCTGCACCGCTTCACCCTGAACCGGCACTAACTCTATCCCGATTTCACCCTCACCCTGCGCCACAAACTCGGCTCTAATCCGGGTCGGCGTTTTCCGGTCAACCGTCACCATTGTTGTCTCCGAAGCAAAAACCAACCTGCCATCCGCAACTGCTTGACTCGCCTCGCCCTCAAGAACCACTCGCGTCCCTTTCAGAACGATTAACTCCTCACCCCGTACTTCGCTTTCAGGCAGACGGACGTACGCGGGCGGTTGACAGCGCAAAACCATCCGGCGCAAAGTCAAAGGTGCGATTAAGCCCACCCGAAACCAGTCTGAACTCTTACCGAGAACCCGAAACCGATAACTCATCCCCTCGCGCACCGCAAAATCTACCCAATTTCCGGACAGAACGATAGAGCGCTGCGCGCCGTTGTCCTCTCTTATTTCCATCCGCACTCGTTCAAAAACCCCCTCAGGTTGCACGTGAACGGAAAAGGTCACCACATCGCCCGCCATAACCATCGTATCGCCTGGCGCAACCTGAAACTTTACTTCTAATCGGCACGGAGTGAAACCATTTTTCAACCCGACCGCAAACCGTTCGCCCCCCACTGCAATAAACCCGAAAAGTGAACCTAACCAGCCGACCGCATACATCCCACACAAAAATATTCGCCACTTAGAAACCAGACTCTTTTTTGGCCTATCGCGCAACAGCTCCTCAACCTGCGCCACCGCCGCATCGCGCAACTCCATTGAATAACCCTCAACGCCTCCCTGATATCTAAGTAACTCCAGAGCGGCAACAACCCGACCTTTTAACTCCGGAAAAACCCGTTCAAGTTTATATGCTACCGCTTTAATTCTAACTTCTTTAAACCAGTCCCAGACAAAAAAGATGGTTAAGGGCGTCAGGAACAAGAGCACCGCCCAACCCGAAAGGAAAAAAAGGGCACTGAGAACTATCCCCATAGCAGCAACACCGATTGCCAGAAAGAAGGTGGACAGTAAAACATTGACGAGCACCGCCCGCTGCGCCCGGCGTATTTCCTTAATTAAAATAGTACCCTCGCCCCTTGCGGGAGAAAGTAGGGTGAAGGGAAAAATCTTGCGCTTCATTTGCCTCAATTTAAATAGTACCCGCAAACCTCTAAGATTGCAACATCAACAGGGCACGACTCTCTTTATCTCTTTACTGCTCCACTATTAAGAAACAAACCTGCAGTACCGCTCAACTTCCTCAGATTTTACCTTCTCCTTTTAACTTGACTTAACTCGGCGACACCTTAACCTTTTTATACCAGAACACAATGGCAAACCCCGCTTTTCATCTCCAGCAAAAAGCCGAACGCCGAATAACTGTTATCGGGATGGTAGTTAACATTATGCTTGTCATCGGCAAACTTTTTGCCGGTCTTATAAGTAACTCCAGTGCGATAATCGCCGATGGCCTGCACTCCTTTTCCGACCTTGCCAGTGACATTGCGGTGCTCTGGGGTATCCGCGCCGCAAAACAACCTCCGGATTATGACCATCACTACGGACACCATCGTTACGAAGCAATCACCGCCCTTGGCGTCGGCATCCTCCTTATCGGTGCCGCCCTATTCATCGCCTACGAAGCGCTCATCACCATCAGCCAGCGCCACACCGCACTGCGCAACTGGCTACCATTCTACATCGCCCTCGCCTCAATTGTTCTCAAAGAAATACTTTACTGGTTCACTCGTGCCGTTGGCAAACGCTATCACAATCAGGCGCTCATTGCCAACGCCTGGCACCACCGCTCTGATGCCTTCTCCTCTATTGCCGCAGCACTTGGTATCCTTGGTGCCCTTATCGGCGGTGAAAAATGGTCTTTCCTTGACCACCTCACCGCGGTCCTGCTTGCCGCCTTTCTCGTGTACATCGGCATTCGCATCGTCCGGGGTGCGCTCCACAAACTTTCGGACCGTGCTCCAGACCAGCAGACGCTGACAAAAATCCACCAGGCAATTAGCGCTATCCCCGGCGTAAAAAGCTTCCACGCCTTCCGTGCCCGTTCTGCTGGTTCGGGTAACAAAATTGAAATGGATGTTCATGTTCTTGTTGACCCGAATATAACTGTTCAGGCTGGACACGAAATCGCCACCCAGGTCGAGGAGCAAATCAAAATTGCCAACCCTGATGTTACCAGCATCGTTATCCACATTGAACCGGAACAGGAGGACGAAGCAACTTAACCAATCCCCATCACTCTTGCCGGATAAACCTGATGCGCCCGTTTCTCCTAAACTCAGTACCCCACCCGTTTCACTGCCAAAACGCGCACCAACCCGGTAACTATCCCGGGGATTACTCCTGGTCTGCCCTGTGCTTTGTAGTAATGTCTATAATAAAATCGGCTAACCTGTTCATTAATCAAATATTACAAAAATTCTACGCCGCAACCGCGTTCGTTCTCCGTTAAAATTTCGACCTTTAAGGCTCTTACATTAATAGAACCCCTATGCATGTTTCACCATTTTCCCCGACTAATTTATCAATTTATTCTCTTTTCTCAAAACCGCCGGTGCTAAAATCCTTGACCTCTGTTCAGATTGGCTTATCCTAAATAGGTGGTCTTTGTTTACATCGCCGCTGCCCTTGCCCTGATAATAAGCATCGTGGTTCTGTTGCTGTATCTTACCCGCTCCCGGCAACCGGCAAGCGACCTGCATCTGCTCCTCCAGCAGTTTGAGTCGCTCCGCCAGCAACAGATTCAGGCGCTTGACAACAACGCCCAGCTCTTGAATCAGCGTTTAAGTGAAATCAACCGGCTCCTTGCCGAAAACACCGGTCAGATTAACACCCGGCTCGACAATGCGGCGCGTATGGTAAGTGATGTTTCCCGTGCCCTGGGCGAACTGTCTCAGGCATCACAGCAAATTTACGAAATCGGGAAAAACATCGCCTCCTTACAGGAAATTTTGCGCGCCCCTAAACCGCGCGGTGTCCTCGGCGAACTTTTCCTGGGCAACCTGCTTCAGGAGATGGTCCCGAACAACTACGAACTACAATACCGTTTTCGTTCTGGTGTCAAAGTTGATGCGGTGGTCCGGCTTGGTAACCGGCTGGTGCCGATTGATGCCAAATTCCCGCTGGAAAACTTCCAGCGCCTGCTCGCCGCTCCGGACGACACCAGCCGGCGCAGTTTACGAAAACAGTTCCTGAACGACATTAAAAAACATATCGACACCATCGCGGACAAATACATCCTGCCCGATGAAGGGACTTTTGACTTTGCCTTGATGTACATCCCGGCAGAAAATGTGTACTACGAAACAATCGTCGCCAATCCCACCGAAGAAAAAGAGACCATTTTGGATTACGCCTTTTCCCGTCGGGTAATTCCGGTTTCGCCGGGAACCATCTACGCATATCTCCAGACCCTGATTCTTGGTTTGCGCGGGCTGGAAATTGACCGCAAGGCAATTGAAATCCTTGACCACCTCAACCGGCTCCAGGCTGAAATCAGCCGGTTTCGGGAAAAGTTTGAGACCATTGGCTCCCATCTAACCAACGCCCACAACCGTTACGAAGAGGCGGCGCGGGAGCTGGTAAGGTTGACCGAAAAGGTTGCGTTAAACATTGATGAAAAGATTGACACAGGAGGTCAAAAATGAAATTGGTGACCATTGTCCTTTTTACCGCCGTGGCTCTCGCCACCGGTAACTGGCAGCAACTTGGACCGAATGGTGCTGCCATCACCGCTTTAACCCCGGTCCCGGGTTATCCTGATGAACTTTACATTGCGGTCGGCAGCTTCCCCACTCTAATATTTCATACCACCGATGCCGGCCTTTCCTGGGGAACCCCGGAAACCATCCCGGACATCATTACCGCCTTGACCATCAATCCGAACAATATCCAGACTCTTTACGCCGGGGGCAAAACCCGGCGGATTTACAAAAGCACCAACGCCGGAGCAACCTGGCAGGTGGTCGCAAATCTGCCCTCATCGTACGACCTCTGGGTCCAGCAGATTGTGGTCAACCCGTCAAACAGCAACGAACTCTGGGCAGCGGCTGAAACCTATTCCGGTGATTCGATCGGTATCTACTTGCTCAACAGCACCGATGCCGGTGCCACCTGGAACCTCAGCCGGGTCATAAACTCTTTTGAAGCCCGTGCCCGACTCCTTGCCATTAACCCGGCAAACCCGGGAACCGGATTCATTGGCGGCTCAGTTGCCAATCGTGCCCGAGTTTTTTACACCACCGACTATGGTGCCTCCTGGCAGGATAAATCGAGCGGATTAGGCGGTAGATGTGCCTATGCCCTTGCGTTTAGTCCCGCAAACAGTTCAACCGTTATCTGCGCCACCGACACTGGCATCTTCCACTCATTTAATCTTGGGTCAGACTGGACACGCCGGCTCACAGCACCGACCTACGCCATCGCCTTTTCTCCAACATCACCTTACTACGCATATGCTGGCGGCGAAAACCTCGTTTACCGTTCAACCGACCTCGGCTTGACCTGGAACGCCGATACCACCCTTTTTACCGGCACAAACACCCGCTGGCTCGCACCGGTCCGTCCCTTAGAAGTTTATGCGGGTAACTCTTACGGAATTTTTTACTCCACAAACGGCGGTTATGACTGGACCTATCGCACCCCGGGGCTGAAACACCTCCGGGTGTTGACGCTCAACTTCTCTATTCCCGAAACGGTATTCGCCTGTGTTGAAGGGGTCGGTGTAATGAAAACATCCGCCCGCAACCAGAACTGGCAACCGTGGGGCAAAAGATTCCCGGGTTCAGCCTGGATTAAAGATGTTGCGGTCAACCCGCGCCATCCCGACACAATAGTCTGTGTCACCACATTTGACTCACGCCTGCACCGAACGATAAACCGCGGTGACTCCTGGGAAACTCCTCTCATCGCGCAACATTTTGAACCACAGGGCATCGCCTATCATCCAGCCGGTTCGGACACGCTTTATACCTGGGGTGGCAAAAGGGACTCCTCTGCTGGACCTCTCAGATTTGCCATTATGCGTTCCACCGACCAGGGCCAAACCTGGAACACAGTAATGTTGCGCGACCCGGGATTGTGCCTGGGAATGTACTTCTCCCGTAATGCCGACACCATCTTCGCCTTCGGGAAAACCGGTTCCGCACCGGCGCTTTTCCGTTCAATTGACCGGGGCAGAAACTGGACATTGACCAACACCGGTATCACCGGCACTCCGGTCACCGACCTCAAACGGTTTCCCGGAAATGGCGCAATCTGGTTCTGCACCACCCCTGCCGGTGTTTTCAAGTCTGAAAACAACGGACTAACCTGGACCACTATTGGACTCAATGGGACGACCTGCGTCCTTCCTGATACCGCAATTTCAACCCGGGTCTGGGCAGGAACCGACACCCAGGGCGTATTTTACACAACCAACAACGGAATCATCTGGAACCGGGATACACTGGGAATAGCCGGCAGAACAAACTCCTTTATTATGCGTCATCCTGACAACACCAGCGCAGTATACTTAGGCGTTTATGGCTTCAGCCTTGCGGGCAAAAATGTGTTTGGGATAGAAGAGCCTGCATTTATCCCTAAAACAAAACCCGAACTACAGATTTTCCCCACCCCGATAACCAGATATGTCCGGATTGTCGCACCCCGTGATATTATCCGTTTAGAGCTTTACAACGCCACTGGCAGACTGGTTCAAATTATTCCAATTCCCCAAAACCACAGCGGACCGCTTCTCTGGCAGCGTCCGGAAAACCTTGGGGCTGGTGTCTATATGCTAAAAGCCCGGGGAAACAACCAACAAGAGATTGTCAAACTTATTCTCCTGCGCTGATGTAAACTGTTGACAGCAGGGCTTAATTTGGCTAATTTTATTAATAAAAAAAGGAGTTGCACTTGGTCAAAATTCGACTTACGCGTCTGGGTGCTCGTAATAAGCCGGCCTATCGAGTGGTCGCGATTGATTCGCGACGGGCACGCGACAGCAAGTACCTCGAAGCGCTGGGACATTACGACCCGCGCCGGAAAATACTGAAACTTAATCTTGAGCGGGTGGACTACTGGTTATCCAGAGGAGCCCAACCCTCTAATACTGTTGACCGATTAATAAAACGTTATCGGAAAATGGTTCCGGCTTCATCGGTTCCAGAAGAGGGTGGAACCGGTGCTCAACCGGACCTCGTTCCGCCTACAGAACCTACAAACTAACAAAGGAGGTAGTATGAATCTGAAGGAACTCATCGAATACATCGCGAAAGCCCTCGTTGACCATCCAGACCGTGTTGAGGTCAAAGAGATCGCGGGCGAAAAGACGCTGATTTACGAACTGCGTGTTGGTCAGGGCGACCTGGGCAAAGTAATCGGCAAAGAAGGTCGCACCGCCAAATCAATCCGGGCGATTATCTCAGCAGCTGCGATGAAGCAGGGCAAACGGGCGCAACTGGAAATTCTTGAGTAGCCCGCTCCCCTGTTTTCTTCAGCGCTGAGTTAAAAAGAGGACGGAATAAGCCGGTGAAAGTCCATATTGTCACCATTTTCCCGGAGTTTTTCTCGGGACCGTTTGATTGCGGACCCACGAGAATTGCCCGGGAAAAAGGGGTTCTTGAAATCAATCTGGTCAATCCCCGGGACTTTACAACCGATTTGCACCGCACCGTCGACGACTACCCGTTTGGTGGTGGTGCAGGAATGGTGATGAAACCAGAGCCAATATGTGATGCGGTCGAATCGGTGCGTACACCTGACTCCCGGGTAATTTTGCTCTCACCGCAGGGCAAAAGATTTGACCAGGCGATGGCACACCGGCTTAAAGAACTACCTCATATCGTCCTTATCTGCGGACGATATAAAGGGGTAGATGAACGCGTCCGGGTCTTGCTGGTTGACGAAGAGGTGTCAATCGGTGACTATGTCCTTGCTGGTGGAGAAGCCGCGGCGGTGGTGGTCATTGAAGCCATCGCCCGGCTTCTTCCCGGTGCCGTGGGCGATGAAGACTCGGTCGCAACCGACTCTTTTGCCCAGGGCTTGCTTGATGCACCTCTTTACACTCGCCCCCGTGAATTCCGGGGTCTTGCGGTGCCTGAAGTTCTCATTTCCGGTAACCATGCTGCGGTGGCAAAATGGCGCCGCGAACAAGCACTGCTCGCCACCGCGCGACGCCGACCCGATTTGTTAAATAAAGTAACCCTGACCCCGGAAGACCAAGAGTTTCTCCGCAAATCTCTGGGAAAGGAGTTTGTTTATGGCACGGAAGCCGAAAAATGATAACGAGCCGTCGACCACTGCTCAACAGACTGCGCCGGTAACATTACCGGAACCGGGTGACCTGGTTGATGTCCACATCCGGATAAAAGAAGGCGACAAGGAACGTATCCAGGTATTTCGCGGAACGGTCATCGCCGTTCGCGGTAAAGGCGCAGGTAAAACCTTCACCGTACGCCGGGTTAGCCGCGGTGTGGGAATTGAACGCATCTTCCCTATCAACGCCCCGGTGATTGCAAAGGTTGACATCCGCCGAAAGAGCAAGGTCCGCCGGGCAAAGCTGTACTACCTGCGTGAAAAAAGTGGCCGCGAAGCGGCGCTCAAAGAACTTAAGCCCGGTGACAAACCTCGACCAGAAACTGTGGCGCAATAACCACCTTGTCTGTGGTGTTGACGAGGTGGGAAGGGGAGCGCTTGCTGGACCGGTAGTTGCTGCTGCAGTTGTACTATCCCCTGGCACCAGAATCCCCGGCGTTCGTGACTCCAAAATTCTTACCCCAACAACCCGAAAGTATCTGGCGGGTATCATAAAACGCCGCGCCCTTGCCTGGTCAATCGGTGCTGCCGGACATCGCTTTATCGACCGCTACAACATCGCCCAGGCAACATTCTACGCAATGCGCCGGGCGGTAATGCAAGTCCAATCCAAACTCGCCCATTCCGGTAACCCGGCACAACTGCTTGTCATCGCTGATGGCTGGGAAATACCTGATTTGCCCCTCCCCTGTCAGGGCATAATTGATGGCGACAACAAGAGTCTATCCATTGCCAGCGCCTCAATCATCGCCAAAGTGTTTCGCGACGAACTGATGGAAAGTTTTGACCGCCGGTTCCCGGGTTATGGCTTGGCTCAGCACAAAGGCTATGGAACCCCCCAGCACATTCAGGCGATCAAACAACTGGGCATCACCTCAATTCATCGCCGGACCTTCGAACCAATTAAAACCATGATTCAAAACAATTCCAGCCCGTCTTCAGCGATTTATGAACAACCCGGATAAAACCGGTAAAAATTACCAAGAGCTCGGTGCAACCGGCGAACAGATCGCCCGCCGTTTTCTCGCTAATAAAGGTTATCGCATCCTAACAACCAATTATCGCTCCCGGCGCGGCGAAATCGATATTGTATGTCAGGACGGCGACACCATTGTCTTCGTCGAGGTTAAAACCCGCTCTTCCGAAAAGTTCGGTTCACCCGCTGAAGCGGTCACCGCGGTCAAACAACACCGTTTGTTGCGACTTGCCCAGGAGTATCTCATCGGGCACAACCTTGAAAATCGACCGGTCCGGTTTGATGTTCTAACCCTGCTCTGTTCTGCTAACAATATTGAAATCGAACATCTAATTGGAGCATTTTGATGCTTGCCACAGTACTCTCCAGTGCCGTACTTGGGGTTGACGGATATCTCGTTTCAGTAGAAACCGATGTTGCTCCTGGTATTCCGGTCTTCAACATTGTGGGCTTGCCCGACACCGCGGTTAAAGAGTCGCAACATCGAGTCCAAGCGGCAATAAAAAACTCGGGCCTTTTCTTCCCAAACCGACGCATCACCGTCAACCTTGCGCCCGCCGATATTAAGAAAGAAGGTCCCTCTTTTGACCTTCCCATCGCCCTCGGCATCCTTGCTGCATCTGGTGTCATCCCCCCTGCGGCGATTGAAGGCTATGTAATCCTTGGTGAACTTTCCCTTAACGGTTCACTACGCCCGGTTCGCGGAACGGTTGCGATGGCGCTTGCCGCACGGGCGGCAAAAGCAAAAGGGATTCTGGTACCCGAACAAAACGCGGTCGAGGCAGCACTCGTTCCTGACCTACCGGTTTTTCCGCTTAACTCCCTTGTTCAAACCATCAACTTCCTGAAGGGTGCTGACACCATTACCCCGCTGAAAACTGATGCCCTAAAACTTTTTGCCCGGGCAGCGCTATTTGATGTGGACTTTGCCGAAGTTCATGGTCATGCCCATGCCAAACGAGCACTGGAGATTGCTGCGGCGGGCGGACACAATGTGTTAATGCTTGGACCACCGGGCAGTGGTAAAACGATGCTTGCCCGACGCCTGCCCACTATTCTGCCTCCCCTTACCATTGAAGAAGCACTGGAAGCGACTAAAGTCCATTCGGTTGCCGGAACACTGCCCGATGGCATTCCCATCGTTGCGACCCGGCCCTTCCGGGCTCCGCATCACAACATCTCAGAATCGGGCTTGATTGGCGGAGGCGCTATTCCGCGGCCAGGTGAGGTGTCCCTTGCCCATAACGGTGTCCTGTTTCTTGATGAACTACCCGAGTTTCACCGTGATGCCCTGGAAGCGCTCCGTCAACCGCTTGAAGATGGTGAAGTGACCATCGGTCGGGCGCGATCCACAATTACCTTTCCTGCCCGCTTTATGCTGGTCTGTGCGATGAACCCCTGTCCTTGTGGGTTTCTTGGTGACCCACGGCATACCTGCACCTGCACACCCTTGAAAGTTCGCCACTATCGCAGCCGGATTTCTGGTCCACTTCTTGACCGCATCGATATTCACATTGAAGTCCCGGCACTAAAATACTCGGAAATTGCCACGCGCCGCCCGAGCGAAAACTCCGCAGCAATTCGGCAACGGGTTGCACAGGCGCGTGCCATCCAGCAAGAACGGTTCCGCACCCTGAATTTGCGTCGTAAAATATATGCCAACGCCCAGATGACACCAGCCCTTATCAAACGTTTTTGCCCGATAACACCACAGGGCGAAGAGATTCTCCGCGCCGCAATTGACCGTCTTGGTCTTTCCACCCGGGCTTATCACCGGATATTAAAGGTTGCCCGGACAATCGCCGACCTCGAAAACTCGGAAACAATCCAACCCAGTCACCTTACCGAGGCGGTGCAGTATCGAAGTTTTGACCGCAGTGTACTGTAAAAGGAAGGAGGAAAACCAATGGAAAGGAGTCCAATGAAAAAACTCACCGAAAAAATCGTAAATAAGCAGGCAAAGGTGGCGATCATCGGCATCGGCTATGTGGGATTACCGCTGGCATTGGAAATTGCCCGCAGCAACTATGACACCATTGGCATCGATATTGACGAAAACAAAGTGCAGGCGGTAAACCGCGGTGAAAGCTTCATCGGCGATGTTCCGTCCAGCGAACTGGCTGAGGTGGTCAAGGCGGGCAAACTTCGGGCAACAAAAAACTATCAGGTGTGCCGCGATGCTGACATCATCAACATCTGCGTGCCGACCCCTTTTACCGCTTCCAAAGACCCTGATGTCTCATACATCATCGAAGCCGGCAAATCTATTGCCCGCTACCTCAAACCGGGCAAGCTTATCGTCCTCCGCAGCACCACCTATCCGGAAACCACGGAAAAAATCCTTTTGCCCATCCTCGAAGCAACCGGTTTAAAAGTTGGTAAAGATTTCTACCTTTCCTTTGCTCCGGAGCGCATTGACCCCGGCAATCGTGTCTGGACAACCCGCACAACCCCGGTTGTCGTCGGCGGCGTTACCCGAAAATGCACCGAATTGACCGCCCTGTTTTACCGCCAGTTTGTTGATAAAGTGGTGCCGGTATCATCACCGCGCGTCGCCGAGATGTCAAAACTACTCGAAAACATCTTCCGCAGCGTCAACATCGCGCTCGTCAATGAACTCGCCCGAATGTGCGACCGAATGGGCAACATTGACATCTGGGAGGTCATCAATGCCGCGGCAACCAAACCGTTTGGCTTTATGCCCTTTTATCCAGGACCGGGCATTGGGGGGCATTGCATTCTGATTGACCCCTACTACCTTGCCTGGAAGGCGCGGGAGTTTGACTTTCACTCCAACTTCATCGAACTAGCAGCTGAGACTAATGAAGCGATGCCCTTCTTCGTCGTTGACCGGCTGTTCGAAATTCTCGGCACAAACGGCGTGGCGGCGAAAAAGGCAAAACTTCTAATACTTGGTGCCGCGTTTAAACGCAATGTTGAGGACACCCGGCACTCACCGGCAATCAAGGTAATGGAACTCCTTCAAGACAAAGTTCAGAAAATTGACTACATCGACCCTTATGTACCGGAGATTCAAATCAACGGCAAAAAGTTCCGGGCGAAACCGCTGACCCCGGCAATAATCCGGCAGGCAGACTGTGTTTTGATTCTCACCGACCACTCCTGTTTCGACTACGACCTGATTCTCAAAGAGAGTAAACTGATTCTTGATACCCGCAATGCGATACACCGCCGCGGGATAAAAAAACTTTACACTCTTGGCTATCGCCGGCAGTAGCCTAACATCCTTTCAGCCACTGTCGGACAGAATCGATTATTCTGGGTAAGGCGGTTTCAACCGGAGCAGAAAGTCCTTCACCTGACGCCACTCTTCCCGGTTGAACCCCCAACAACCAGACCCGAGCACCACAGGTCTCTGTTATCAACCTTGCCAGCATATTCAAAGGCAGCGTATGAGTCGAAAAACCTTTAAAATCCAACCGGTCAAGCTCTTCCGCCGCGAAAATCCTGAACTCTCCCGCTATTGCGCCAAAATCGCAGGCATCGACTAAAAGCACCCGTTCAGGGTTCGCTCGCTCTATTACACCAAGAAAATTCTCAGGAACGGTACCGGCATCAACCGCCCGCACCCCCTGTTCCTGCAAAAGATGGGCAACCCGACAGCCAACACCATCGTCACCCCGCCATTGATTACCGACCCCAACCACCATAACACCGCACTTTGTGTCTTCCATCCCTGACGCTTTGTCCTTGCCTTTACTCAAATGATTTACTTCTTCCTTCGCTGCGCCCGCTCCTTCAATCCCTTCGCCTCCCGCACATAATTCCGCAACCAGGGCACCCGATTTTGGAAACCCTCCCAGGCGATAATCCGTTCACTGTACACACGCACACTATCCGGCTGATTCAACTTCTCCCAGGCATAAGCCATCTTCAACCAGTTTTCGGCAAGTCCGTAGCGATTGTCGGGAAACTGCTTGCGAATGTCCGCCTCCAACCCTCTGGCTACCACAATTGCGTCCTGACATCGGTTCATATCAAGATACACATCCCGCAACAAACGGCGCGCGGCGCGATTATCAGGATACCGTGCAAGAAGCCGCTCACAGCACTTTACCGCGCAGGTATAAAGTTTATCCTCCTTCATCATAAAACCTAATAGGAACTCTGCCATCGGAACCATCAAAACGCCTTTGCGCTGCGCCTCTTTTACCAGCTCATAAGCCCGTTCTCGAGAACCAATCAACCCCAGACCAAAACAGTACCGGTCAGCGGTTGCTTTAAAATATTCAATTACCCCTAACCCGAACCGTGCATCTGCCAGCTCAGGCTCCAATTCCAGCGCCCGTTGCAAACGACCCGGCACCTTGAGCATCGTTATAAATGCCGGCAACTTCCTGTTTTGCCAGCTCAAACAATTTGCCCGATTCAGTTCAGTCAACCCCCAGTACAACCACGCCCGGGCATCGTGCGGTGAACTTTCCAGCCTCTTCCGGCACAACGCTACCACCCGGTCACTTGTCCGATAAAAAGAGTCTAAAAGCCCGGCATTTCCTGAATCGTAGATGAGCATCTGCAAAAGACACGCCTGCCAGAACAGTCCTGCCGGGTCATCCTTGTTCTGACATATTAAACCGCTTACTCTTTGTTGCGCCTCTTGATAATTTTGTAGATAGCACAGATCGCGCGCCCGGATTACCTCATCATCCCCCGCCATTGCCTGCTTAACTGGCGCCGTTGCCACAAAGAACAGCAACAACAACACCGTCAACTTCCCTCTCCCCTTGCGGGAGAGGGTCAGGGTGAAGGTGTTTGCTACAGAAAACAGCACCTACAACTCCGTCAACCGCTTATAAGACAATTGCCGGCGTAAGCACCAGTCCATAACTCACCTAAATCCGCCTGTAGCTACTCCCGCCTCGTGGCAACAACCTCAATTTCAACCAGTGCGCCCTTAGGCAGTGCTCCGACCTCAACTGTTGACCTTGCTGGAAACGGCTCCTTGAAAAAGCGGGCATAAATCTCATTCACCCTAACAAAATCTTTCATATTGGTGATAAAAACCGTTGCCTTAATAACCTGGTCCAACCCACTACCCGCCTTTTCAAGCACCACCTTCAGATTCTTAAAAATCTGTTCGGTTTGCTGCTCCAGCCCTTCAACCAGCAACCCGGTTTTAGGGTCAATGCCAATCTGCCCGGAACACCACACCAGTGAGCCAGCAATTACCGCCTGACTGTAAGGGCCCACCGGCTTTGGTGCCTGGTCACTGAACACCGCTTCTTTCATATCTTCTCCTTTCTTAACACCCGTAATAAAGGTTAAACTCCCAGGGATGAGGTCTTCTTTCTATCGCCTCGACCTCCCGCATCTTCAAACCAATCCACTTCTCAATCGTCTCTTTTTGAAATACCCCTGGTTCAACTAAATAACTATTGTCCCGCTCCAGCTCCCTTAAAGCCTCTGCCAGCGAAGTGGGAACTGGTTTACCGCGCGAACGCATCTCCTTTGTTCCACCCCGCCCGGAAACAGGTAGACCCGGGTCAATCTGCTTCTTTACCCCATCCAGCCCCGCGAGCAGTATTGCTGCCAGTGCCAGATAAGGGTTTGCGCTCGCGTCTGGCACCCGAAACTCAATTGCCATCTTCCTTGTTCCTCTTATGTAGCCGGGAATCCGAATCGCAGCGGTCCGATTGGCAATCCCGAAAAACGCCTCGGTTGGTGCTTCATAACCCGGAACTAACCGCCGATATGAATTTGTGCTGGCATTCGTCAGGGCGCAAAGCGAACGGAGATGTTCAATTATCCCCCCGATAAAATAAAGCGCCAATTGTGACAACCCGGTTGAACTCTTACCATCACCAAAAAGTGAAACTCCGTCACGGCAAAGATACAGATGGATATGCATCCCAGAACCTGGCTCATTGTAGATTGGCTTCGGCATAAATGTTGCGCTCTTTCCCTGCCGGAAAGCCAGATTACGCACCAGATACTTCGTCAAAATCACACCGTCCCCGGCTTTGAACGCCGGCATAAAAACCGGCTCCACCTCCACCTGTGAAAACCTCCCACCCTCATGATGGTGATACTTTACCTCAATCCCACAACTCGCCATCAAGCCCGCCAGTTCCGAACGAAAATCGCTACTCCGGTCAAATGGGGGCGCAACCTCATAGGCGCTGCCCTTAAAAAGTGCCACCCCGGTCTGGTCATCGTGCTTTAACTCATCGGTCTCAATCTTGTAAGTAGCCGATGTTTCATCGGTCCAGAACTCTGCTGAATTAAAAAGGTAGAACTCAAACTCGGGCCGAACCATCACATCATCGCAACCAACCGCATCCTTGATAACCGCCACCGCCTTCTCGAGAATAAATCGCGGGTCATTTCCATAACGCTCGCCGGTTTCGGCGTCGTAAATTTCGGCGAAACAGGAGACCGTCGGCTCTGCGGCAAAAGGCTCAACAAACGCAGAATTCAGGTCCGGCTTCAAAATCATATCGCTCCCCTCAACCTTTCCGAATCCGGCAACCGAAGAACTGTCAAAACCGACCCCGCTCTCCACTATCTCTTCAAACCGTTCTATTGGCAGGGTGATATGACGCAATCTGCCCCACAGGTCACAATACTTTAAATCAAAAAACTTAACCTTCTGTTCACCGACCACATCTTTGATCCTTTTCATAGATGTAAGATTGCCACAAATTCAGTTTCTGTCAACCACTGCCACCTCCTATTTGACATCCGATAGCAGAAAAATACAATCCCCAATGAGGCAAATGTGCCTTTGAGACTCCCTTACTTAGGCGAAATACTGGCGCTGCTCAGCGCCCTTTTCTGGGCATTCGCTGTCATTTTGTTCAAAAAAAGTGGCGAAACCCGACACCCCCTGACCCTCAACATATTCAAAAACCTCCTTGCCACCATTCTTCTTATCCCCACCATCGTTCTTTTCCGTGAACCATTACTTCCCCGATTATCGCTTCACGATTATGTCTGTTTTATTGCCAGCGGTATTCTCGGAATGGCAATTGGTGACACCCTATTCTTCGCCAGCCTGAACCGAATCGGCGCCAGCCTCTCAGCAATCGTCAGTTATATGTATAGCCCGGCACTCGTAATTTTATCCATTTTGCTTCTCAAGGAAACCCTATCCCCATTCCAGTTCATCGGTATCTTTTTGATACTTGCTGCACTTTTAACCGCCACCCGCATTGAACTACCCCAAAACCTCACCCGTGGCCGCCTGTTAACCGGCGTCCTTCTCGGTGTTCTTTCAACCCTTGCCACCGCAATCGGCGTTATCATCATCAAACCGCTTCTTGCCCAAAACTCCATACTCTGGGTAACACTAATTCGCCTTTTTGCTGCACTCATCAGCCTTTTCATCATTACCCTCCTCCTTCCCCAACGCCGGGTACTGCTTTCTTCCCTGTTTATCCGCAAAGGCATTGGCTATCCGATTCTTGCTACTGTCCTGGGCATCTACCTTGCCCTAACGGTGTGGCTGGGTGGCATGAAATTCACCCGGGTATCAATTGCCGCACCCTTAAATCAGCTCAGCAACATCTTTATCTTTATCCTCGCTGCGCTTCTGCTAAAAGAACCAATCACCTTAAGAAAAATCGGCGCCATCGTCATCGCCTTCGCAGGCGCACTTCTTGTTGTGTTCGCATAAACATACCCAGTTAGCCGGGAAATAACCCTGACAGATACACCAGACACAAACCCGGTAAACACCTTCTCTAAAATTACAGAAACCACTTCTCCGAAACGGGCTTTTGAACTGTTATCGGGCATAACCTCATTGATTATCAATGAGATAACGTATACAACCCCATCTTAAATCAGTCCATTAGAGATAATGAAACTGGTAAAAGAAACGACTTAAAACAGGGTGTCGAAGACTATCCCGGGAATTACCCCTGGACTGCTGAGTGGGTACAAAAAGTGATGCTCCGACTTTCCAACTTCTGCGCCATTCAACCCTTCCCAGTAAACCTTATACTTTGTACCCAAATCCGTTTTCACAAATGGTATTGTGTTAGCAGGTGGCAGGATAGTGATTCGAATACAAATTTGCGAAACCCTCTAAAATTTGACAACAGAAAAATCTTAATATATTGTTATATCAACCAAATTTTGGAGGATTTATGAAGACCAAGGAGATTCTTATTATCAGCACTGGTCTAGTGGTTTGTGCCTTGATTCTTGGCATCTTCTTTTATGCAGGTAGAAAAGCCGAAAAGACAATCAGGGTAATCGGCTACGCCAGTAAGGGTTTTGAGTCGGACATTGTCAAATGGACCCTCACCGTTACCAGTAACACATCACTCAACGATGTAACCAGTGGTTATCGTAAACTTAAAGAGCAGGTGAACAGCCTCATTGAAGCGCTGGGCAAAAAAGGGCTTGAAAGCAAAGAGGTCACTGTTCAACCACCATCGGTCAGTCCAATCTGGGAAGATGGCAGACAGACTGGTTATGCAATCCGCCAATCACTTTTTATTATCACCAAAAATGTTAGCCGGGTGGAAAGTCTGGCAAGCGACCCGGACTTTATTTACGAAAAGGGTATCCTTCTGGAAAACTCGGTACTTGAATACAACTACACGAAAATTGACGAGTTAAAGAAAGAACTGCTCGCTGCGGCAACAAAAGACGCCATCAGCCGGGCACAGGAAATTGCGCGTAGCGCTGGTGCCCGAATCGGCAAAATCACCTCTGCCCGTCAGGGTGTGTTCCAGATTACCGAACCGTACTCAACCGAAGTTTCCGACTATGGTATTTACAGCACCGCAACCAAAAATAAGGACATTCGGGTCACCGTAACTGTCACCTTTGCCATCAGATAACAACAAACGACTTTTTTAACGCCGACCATTCTAGACGCTTGACCGCTTTATCTTTTCCTGTTAATCTTACTTAATGAGATGGCTTTTTGGCAAAAAGGAGCCGGGTGCAAAACTCCTCAGCCTCTTGTCATTGTGGCACACCTTTGAAACGGTGGATTTGAACCAGCCCGGACTGGAGGATAAACTTCACGACTTCACAACCCAGCTGGAACAACAGATGGATGAGGCAAAGAGTATTGTTACCAGTCGGGCTCAAGCCGGTACCCCGGACGATATCAACTTCATCTTTGACATCCTGTTACGGATTCCTGCGCCTCCTGCCCAACTTAAAACCCTGCCCTCTGACCCTGATTTTCAATGGGAAAAGGCTGAAACCGGTTTAGGAACTGTTGCCCGGGTTGTGCGCGACATCAGAGTGGCGGTGCAGAAACGGATTGTTGCCCCGTATGAGAAGGAGTTGAGCCGTCGTAAATCCAGTGAAAGAGAAATTTTGCAAAACGAGCTACACTGTCGCTTACAGGAAGTTGACCAGGAATACCGCACCTACCTGACAAAACTCTTGAAACTGTATGAACTTTATGACCACTGCCTGGAGGCACTGGCGCAGGTAGAATCGCCCGCGGCACAGCAGGAAATTGTTAATCGGCTTTGCGCCCCTTCTCCTCAAGAGCGCTTGATCGCTCTGAAAACACTTTCGCGCCGGCATTGGGAACCGAAGAATCTTGAGCAGGCGCTGAATTTTCATCTCGCCCGGATAAAGTTGAGCGATGACGAAACTGAACGTAAGGCAGCCACTAAGACGCTCGAGAAGTTAATCCGAACGATGAGCGATGCCCGAGTACTAAGAGAAGATATTGAACCCAGGCTGGCTGAAGAAGGTTTAACCAACCTTCAGGCACTGGCGCTCATCCGGTTGGCAGAGATTGCCCCTCAAGCAGCACAGGAACGATTTGCCGAACTGTTCCGCAGCGGTGATGAACCGGATGAACTCAAAGTTGCAGCACTCAAAGCAATTGGTGAATCGATTTTGCCCCAATCACCAGATTCGGCAATAGAATTGCTTTTGACCGCACTTGATGACCTTGATGTTGAAACCCGGGTTCGTGCCGCTGCCACCCTTGGCCATCTACCAGAAAAAACCGCGCCCGAATACCGGATTCGGGCCCAGGAACGGTTGATATTTGCCCTCAGGGACGGCGACCTTGAGGTTCGAGAGGCAGCAGCAACGGCGCTTAACCCCAAAACCTATCCTGATGCCGGCACCAAACTTGCCCAGTTCCTTTTAACCGAAACTAACCCCAATGGCAGAGAGTATGCTGCCCGTGCCCTTGGGCTGAACTTTCCTCCTCAGGCAGAAACAACGCCGGCACTGGTCAGGGCACTGACCGATGAAGATGCTGCGGTGCGCAAAGCCGCCGCTGATGCACTTGCCGCTCAAGGCGCAGTTCCCACCGAACCCGAAACCCGATTGCAGTTTCTCTGTGCCCGTCAGGAATGGCAGAGTCTAATTAACGCTGGAAAACCAGCCCTGAACTGCCTTATTCCCCGTTTGCGTGACCAGCGCGAAGAAATCCGGCTCGCTGTGGTTAAAACGCTGGGTAAAATCGGCGCTCCGGAGGCGGTAAAGGAACTCTGCATTGCCCTCTCCGATTCAAGCCGTGAAGTCCGCAAAGCTGCTGCCAATGCCCTTGCCGCGATTGGCGACCCGCAGGCAGCTCCTGCACTGAAAAGTGCCATCAGCCGCGAAGGATTTGCCGAAGTTCGCGCCGAGATGGAACGGGCACTCCGCCGTTTATGTTGACAAACTTTACAAACCGTAAATAAATTGCTAAAATTATTAATATAATGCTTCAAGCGCTCAGGAAGTTGATTCCAACTAAGAGTGAGAGGGAGGTAAGGCGACTGCGGAAAATCGTCGCCGAGATTAATGATATTTACGAATCATATCACAAACTCACTGATGCCGACCTACCCCGCAAAACTGAAGAGTTTATCGCCCGTATTAAGGACGGCGAATCTCTGGACAACATCCTGCCCGAAGCGTTTGCCCTGGTTAAGGAAACCTGCCGGCGGCTGGTTGGCAAACGATGGACCGTAACCAATCAGGAAATCACCTGGGATATGGTGCCGTTTGATGTCCAGTTAATCGGTGGCATTGTTTTACACGAAGGTAAAGTAGCGGAGATGAAGACCGGTGAAGGAAAAACGCTGGTCGCGACTATGCCCCTTTATCTCAACGCCCTAACCAAAAAGGGGTGTCACCTCGTTACAGTCAACGATTACCTTGCCCGCCGTGACCGGGAATGGATGGGACCGATATTTGAATCGCTTGGTTTGACCGTTGGCTACATTCAATCCGGTATGACACCGGAAGAGCGCCGACCCCAGTATGCCTGTGACATCACTTACGGGACTAACAACGAATTTGGTTTTGATTATCTACGGGACAATATGGTCCTAAACTATGAAGATAAGGTGCAACGGGACCACTATTACGCCATTATTGACGAAGTTGATATTATCCTCGTTGATGAAGCTCGAACCCCGCTCATCATCTCTGGACCGGTTGGTTTTTCCAAACAAAAGCAGTTGCAGGAACTGGTGCCGCTCGTCAGCCGACTTTTTCGGGAACAGGATAGACTTGTTGACCGGATTGTCGCTGAAGGAGAAAGGCTTTTACGCCAGGGCAAAAACTTTGAAGCCGGGGTTAAACTCCTCCAGGCGTTGCGGGGTGCACCAAAAAACAAAAATCTGATGCGTCTCCGCCAGCAGGAAGGGGTGATGCGCCTGATTGAACAGGCGGACGGCATCCTGCGCCGGGATAAAAGGCTGCACGAAATTGACCGCGAGTTGTTCTTTATAATTGATGAACGCGACCACTCAGTAGACCTCACCGACAAGGGGCGTGCTGCCCTTGCCCCCAACAACCCCAATCTGTTTGTTTTACCCGACATCGCCAGCGAACTTGCCCAGTGGGATGTTGACCCAACCCTGACTCCAGAAGAACGTGCACGGCGTAAAGAAGAAACCTACCGGCGTTATGCCGAACAGAGCGACCGCTTGGCAAATATTCATGCCCTCTTGAAAGCCTATGCTCTGTTTGAAAAGGATGTTGACTATGTAGTGACGCCGGACGGCAATGTGGTGATTGTCGACGAGTTTACAGGCAGGCTGATGCCGGGACGCCGGTTCTCAGACGGTTTGCACGAAGCGCTCGAAGCAAAAGAACAGGTTCAGGTGCGTGAAGAGACCCAGACCTTTGGAACTATCACCATTCAAAACTACTTCCGGATGTATGAGAAGATTGCGGGGATGTCCGGCACCGCGATGACGATTGCCGCTGAACTTTATAATGTATATAAACTGGAGGCGATAGAGATTCCAACTAACGCGCCGGTACGCCGGATTGACTATCCTGATGTGGTGCTGCGTACAAAAAAGGCAAAGTATCGAGCAGTAGTCGATGAAATTGTCAAATGGCACAAACTGGGCCGACCAATTCTCGTCGGCACCACCTCGGTGCAGGCGTCAGAAGAACTGGACCGAATGCTGCGGCCCACTGGTATCCGCTACTCAATTCTCAACGCCAAAAACCATGAAGCCGAAAGCCAGATTATCGCCCGTGCCGGTGAACCGGGCGCGGTCACCATCGCCACCAATATGGCGGGCCGAGGCACTGATATCAAACTGGGCAAAGGGGTGGTAAAAGGTGAAAGGTGTTATCTAATTTCGGGTGACGGCAAGTGCTCCTACTGGGAAGAAAAACCAGGAAGATGTTACGAAGAGGTACCCTGTGGGTTGTATGTGATTGGTACCGAAAGACACGAAGCCCGGCGCATTGACGACCAGTTGCGCGGTCGCTCGGGCCGGCAAGGCGACCCTGGCTCCTCCCGTTTCTTCATATCGTTTGAAGACGACCTCTTACGTCTTTTTGGAAGCGACCGGCTCGCCAGCATTATGGACCGCTGGGGCGGTAAAGAAGACGAACCAGTCCAGAGCGGACTTGTTACCCGGGTTATCGCCAACGCCCAGAAACGGGTGGAGATTCGCAACGCCGAAATCCGGCGTCATCTTTTAGAGTACGATGATGTAATGAACCGCCAGCGCGAGGTGATTTATACCCTGCGGGATACCATCTTAAAAGAAAAAGATTTAACCCCGGTCTTTACCGATATCGTGCTAGGCTTCACCGAACAACTACTCAATCGGTTCGCAACCGAACGTCACCCTGAAGACTGGGATTGGGCTGGGTTACGCGAAGAGTTATTGAAAACTTTTCTCGCCGACCTTTCGATATCCGAAGCGGAGCGGAGCCGGGTTACTCCGGCGCAGATCAAGGAACATGTCAACAGCATCGCCCAAAACCGCTACGAAGCACTTAAAGAGGAATTGGGGCAAGAACTGTTTTTTGAATGGTGCCGCCGGGTTTTCCTCGCGACCCTTGACGAAGCGTGGCGGGACCATTTACATCAACTGGATATATTGCGTGAAGGAATTGGCTTACAGGCATATGGCCAGAAAGACCCGCTTGTGGAATACAAACAGGAGTCTTTCCGGCTTTTCAGTGAAACAATGCAACAATTTTATCAGAGCGCTTTACGCTTACTTTTCCGGGTTGACCCGAAGAGTAGCAAGGACCGAGTGCAACAGCGCCCTGCTGCGGCGGTGCAAGCCTATAAACCGACAGCCGCGACATCAGTTGAAGGCAGTCCAGAGCCTGCTGCTGCACCGGCAACGGCACCGGTCCGCCGCCAAACGCCGAAAGTAGGAAGAAATGACCCCTGTCCTTGTGGGTCGGGAAAGAAGTACAAACACTGCTGCGGTAAGGTTGTACAAACCGAACCACGCAGTAAAACAGGTGCTAAACCATAAAAAGGAGGAGTAAATGGCAAAAATCCCAACTGGCCGAATCGTTTTATATGCGATTCTCGGCGTCGTCGTCATCGTCCTCGCTGTCGTGATGATAAGAACCCGCTCGCAGGAAGCAAAATTAGGTAAGCGCGTGATGGAGGTCGAGGATGTTCCAAAATTCATCAAAAACATTACCAAGCGCGTTGAGAAACTGGACGGTGAACTGGCAGGCTTGAGTGGTCCCAGTGCTGACCAGGCACGCCAATTGCTTCAGGAAGTACGTACTGGTATAGACGAAATTCAGACGATGAACAACCCCGATGAACTGGGCAAAAAGCGCGACGAAATAATGGACAAACTGACCGAGGCTCAAAAACTGAAACGCAAAGCGGAAAAGGGAGAGTAAGTAAGTTTAATAGAGGGCTGCTCGCTATCGAGCAGCCCTCTTAAAGGAGGCGGCATGAAACTTCGAGTTGTAGTTTGGCTTGTAGTCGGGATTGTCGTGGTCATCGGTGTTCTGTTTCTAATCCTCACCGGTAAAAGCACCCGGAGCAAAAAAGTAACTCTTGAAGACCTCAAGCGTCAGGCGACCCGGACCGAAACCACCGTGAATGAACTAACCGCCCGATTAGCTCAGGCAAAAGCAGTCCCGCTTCCGCCCGAAAAAAAACAGTTGTTATCCGAAGTAGAAAACAACCTTAATCAGGCGCGGGAACTGGTCCACAAGACAAAAAATAGCACCAATCTGCGCGAGGCTGAAGAGGCGCTGCGTAAAGCACATCGGCTCATCCGCCAATCGCGGCGACTCTTGCGTGAAGCAACAAATCCGAAACCGCTGCGTCCTGCTACCGGTCTAACCGGGGCCTGACATTAACTCTTGAGTTAAAACAGACGAAAAAGCAATCGGGGATATTGCGGTACCCCAAGAACTCGTGCTACCGCTTCATCGAGAATTTTTTCCAGCCAAACCTGAATGCGTTTTCTGGGCTTTATCCACCTCGGCTCACCTTTAATTCCACACCGGTCGGCTAAAATCCGTTTTGCATCTTCCAGCGTTCCCAGTGTGTCAACCAGCCCCCAGGCTTTTGCCTGTCGCCCGGTCAGAATTCGACCATCGGCAATTTTTTCCAGACTATCAATCGGGATTGAACGTTCAACACTCACCACCTCAAGAAACTGTCGATACACATCGCTCACCACCCCTTGTAAAAGCCGACGGTCAAAATCGGTCATCTCCCGAAACGGTGACCCGATATCCTTCGCTTCCTTAGACTTTATCACCTCAACCTTCATCCCGAGCTTATCCAGTAACCCACGCACAATTGGCAGCTCCATAATCACGCCAATCGAACCCGTTAAAGTTCCGGGATTCGCAACGATTACTGTTGCCGGTGCCGCAACATAATAACCACCTGATGCGGCAATCGTTCCCATCGAAACCACTACCGGTTTACCACTATCCCGGATCCGTTTTATCTCCTGATAAATTTCATGTGCCGCGGTTACACCACCACCAGGACTTTCAACCCTAATAAGAATCCCTTTTACCGCAGGATTTTTGGAGAGAATCTGCAACTGCCGCACAGTTTCACGAGAATCGGTCAGGGTACCTTCAATCGTCACATAACCTAACGCCCGATTAGAAGAGCTGACAAGCGAGTCCTCTTTCAAACCGGCGATAAAAAAAAGAACCGTGAGGACCGTGGTGAACAATGTTACCACAACTCCACCCACAATCAGAATGATCAAAGTCCGCCGACTCATAAAATTAAAATGGGCCCTAGTGGACTCGAACCACTGGCCCCTGCGTTATCAGCACAGTGCTCTACCACCTGAGCTAAGGGCCCACAATGGTTTATCATACCCAAAAAATATATTATGTCAAGCACGTTTCAATCGCCACCCGTTTACAGTATCTTCAACAACCCAGCCCCGTCGCCTGATCTCATCCCGTAACCGATCGGCACGAGTCCAATCTTTTGCCTTCCTTGCCGCTTCCCGCTCAACCGCCATTTGATAGATATCTGCCGGTATCACATTCTCCTCTTCAGTTTCTTTCAAACCCAACCCAAGAACCCGGTCAAAATCTAATAGGATTTGCCATGCCCTGCGGTCCTGACGGCGATTACCTTCCCGAACTAAATTCCAGACAGTCGCCATCGCCTGGGGCATATTCAAATCGTCCTCAATTGCCGCCTTAAACTCCTTTTTTGCCTGCGCTAACCAGTCTTGCTCATTACCTTCCTGCCAGAACTGGGCATTTCGCCCCAGTTCGCGTAAACCCCGCAACCCATTCTGCGCCGCGCTCAACGCCTCCCTTGTAAAGTTAAGCGGCATCCGATAGTGTGCAGTCAAACACAGGTAGCGAAACGCCAATGGTTCAAACCCCTGCTCTTCCAGTTCGGTTATCGTCACGATATTACCCTCCGACTTTCCCATTCGCGCCTCACCAATTTGAAGAAATGCATTGTGCATCCAGTAGTGAACGACCTCCTTACCGGTAGCGGCAAAGTTTTGCGCCCGTTCATTGGTGTGGTGAATCGGAATGTGGTCAATGCCCCCGGTATGGATATCAAACTCTTCGCCAAGATACTTCATCGACATCGCCGAACACTCAATGTGCCAGCCCGGAAAACCTCTACCCCAAGGTGAATCCCACTGCATCAAATGCTTGGGCTGATTTGTTATCCAGAGGGCAAAGTCCGACAGATTTTTCCGCTCCGGGTCAACCTCTACCCTGGCACCGGCGCGCTGCTCTTCAAGGTTTAACCTGCCCAATCGCCAGTAATCCTGATACTTTGCGGTGTCAAATATTAAACCGACCTGGGTCTTGTAAGCAAAACCGTTCTTTTCAATCCGCTTAATCAACTCAATCATATCGCTGATGTGTTCGGTCGCCCGGCACACGATATGGGGTCTTAAAATGTTCAACTTTGCCGCATCTTGAAAAAATGCCGCCTCATAAAATCGGGCAATCTCTTCGGGGGTCTTACCCTCTCTTCGGGCACCAGCCTCCAGTTTATCCTCACCCAAGTCATCATCAGTCGTCAAATGCCCCACATCGGTAATGTTCATAACCTGGTACACCTTATAACCTAAATACTCAAACACGCGGCGCAGAGTATCGGCAAAAATATAAGCCCGGAAGTTGCCGGTATGGGCGTACCAGTAAACGGTTGGACCACAGGTGTATATCTTAACCTTACCCGGTTCCACCGGGACAAAATCCTCTTTCCTTCTGGTAAGTGTGTTATAAACCTTCATTGTGGGCAATTTTATCCTCAAAGAGCGTGTCGGTCAATTACGGGGAAACCTCAAGCGACTGTCGGGCAAAGGCAGGGAGGTTAAGGGGCGACGGTCCGAACCGCTTGAATCGTTCGTAACCTGCCGCAGCAATCATTGCGGCATTATCGGTGCAGTATCCCGGTCTTGGGAAAAAAAGTTTAAACCCAAGGCGCTGGCTTAAAAGCCCGAGTTGCTCCCGCAGATACCCATTTGCTGCGACACCGCCGGAAACACCAACCACCTCAAAACCCTTGCTTAACACCGCCTCTTCGACACTTTTGGTTACGGAACGAACCGCTGCAACCTGGAATGACGCCGCCACATCGGCTTGACTGGCATCAGGATTGTCCCGTAAATAGTAAAGCACCGCGGTCTTTAATCCTGAAAAACTGAAGTCCAAGCCTCCCGGGTCTGGAACGGGAAACGAAATGTTCGGCGTACCTTGCTTTGCCAGTTTTTCAATTTCTGCACCTCCGGGATAGGGCAATCCTAAAAGTTTTGCCACCTTGTCAAACGCTTCACCGCAAGCATCATCAACCGTTGAACCAAGAACTTGATATACGCACCAATCCTGAACAATCAGCAACTCAGTATGTCCACCCGAAAGAATTGCCGCAAGAAAAGGCGGCTCCAGATCAGGATATTCAAGGCGCAGGGCAAAGATGTGCCCTTCAAGATGATTCACCCCAACAAACGGAACTCCAAGTCCGAAACTCACCGCCTTGGCAAAAGGCAATCCCACCAGTAAAGCACCCAAAAGTCCTGGGGCATAGGTTGCCGCGACAAGATGCAAATCCTCATAACTAACCCCGGCTTTTGCCATCGCCTCACTAACCACTGGCACAATCGTCCTGATATGCGCCCTTGCTGCCAGTTCTGGTACAACACCACCATAAATCGAATGCACCAGTTGCGACGAAACAACACTTGAACAAACCTCTATTCCATCCCTCACCACACTCGCTGCGGTCTCATCGCAGGATGTTTCTATTCCCAGAGTAAGAAAACTCATCGGATGGTAACATCAAAAAGCTGCGGTTCAATCTTCACCATACGGAACCGCTCGGGCAGACTCACATCGGCTCCTAACCGATACGACCCTGGACCTAAACCCGAAATCTTTATCTGAACTGTAATATCCGAAGGTTTAAGCGAGTCAATCCTATTTGCGGGTCCAGCAACCGCAATCTGTGCCTCATTCGGTACCACCTGAACATCAATCGTCGGCGGTGCGACAATTTGCACCGGCAGACCTAAAAATATTCTTGCTGCTTCCTTCTCTAAAACCAACTCCACATCTACCGATTCCGGGATACAGAAAAATCCCCCGGGTGGTGGTACAACCCGCAAACGTCTGATTTCATTCTGCTGCACGGTGCTTAAATCAAGCGTCTCGGTCCAAACCGAAGTATAACTCTGTAACTCCTCTATCGGACCAACCAACCTCACTCCAGATAGAACCTTAATCTGTGATGTCATCATACCTGCTCCAGGATGGTTCTTTGTGGGAACAGAAACCGCTACATCTTTTGCCCGTGCCGGTCCCAGCTTTATCTCAATGATTTCCGGCTCTATCGAACGCACCACCAAACCCGGTGGTAGTTTCAGGTCCGAAGGGTTCAACCGCACCTGTCTCGTTCCAAATTTACCCTCGGGCACAACCGGTTTAAACTCCAGTGCCGACCTTTTCACTCGCAGTAACTCCTTCCCCTTACCACTCAAAACCACCGCAGCAACTTTTGCGTCAACATCGCTAATCACCCGCTCGCTCCTGCCCTTTTCCACCACCTTGACCGGAACATCAACTTTAACCTCATAAGTCCGGTCAAGAACCGCCAGTACCCAGAGAAACAGGGCAAAAACGAAAGCAAGAACCTTTAACGGGATATTCCCGAAAACCAGTCGCAAAACATCCGACATCGATACAATATAAAAATTCCCTGCCGACCTGTCAATTACACCTTATTCTCACTTGACTTTTCCGGTATAAATGCCATCATCTTCTATGGCTGAAACGCTCTATTTCTCTTTTCTTGAAACTGCCCAGCGTTTACCATCGCAACCCGCTTTAATGCACAAAGTGGGCAACAAATTTAGAACAATTACCTATGGCGAATTGAACCGCTTCGTTGACGAAACTGCTGCCGGTCTCCAGGCTCAGGGCGTCAAACCCGGGATGCGGGTCGGCATCTACTCCTACAATAGGCCTGAATGGCCCATCGCCGACCTTGCCGCTATCAAACTGGGTGCAGTGGTCGTGCCCATCTACCACACCCTTTCTGTTGATGCCGTTTGTTACATTCTTAACGAAGCCGAGGTCAGTCATCTGTTCATCGAGAGTCCGGAACTACTCGCACCACTTGTTCCTTGCCTTCCCCAACTCTCCAATCTCCAGCTCATCATAACCTTCTTTGAACAGTTGCCGGGTAACTTCAATGGTAAACCGTTTGTATCTCTGACCAAACTTCGCGAACAGGGTGCTCGTTTCCTAAAACAGCACCCGGATGATGTAAAACCGCACCAAGCCCAGCCCGATGACTTGCTGACAATCTGTTACACCTCGGGCACAACCGGTGAACCCAAGGGTGCGATGCTCTCCCATCGCAATATCCTGACCAACGCCCGGGCAGCGATTGAGCGCTTTAACATTACCGAAAAAGACCGGTTCGTATCCTTCTTACCGCTCTGCCATATGTTTGAACGCACCTGTGGCTATTACACAATGCTCCTTGCCGGAGCAACGATTGCTTACGCTCAATCGATTCAAACAATTCGCGAAGATGTTGCGCAAATCAAACCCACGGTCTTACTTGTTGTTCCTCGGGTTCTCGAAAAAGTTTACAATGCGGTTCAGGAAAAGGTTTTGACCGGACCGCCCCTGCAGCGCCGGCTGATGATTGCCACCCTGAAAACATCAACCCGGTGTGCCATCCTGCGCTCCCAGAAAAAAAACATCCCCTTGGGATTGAAGCTTAAGAAAAAAATCCTTGACCTTCTTGTTGTCAGAAAATTGCGCCGGCTCGGCGGAGGTAGAATTCGCATCATTATGTCCGGTGGCGCACCTCTTGAGCGAAAACTCGCCCGAACCTTCCGGAATCTCGGCTTCAACCTCCTTGAAGGCTATGGATTGACCGAAACCGCACCGGTCGTCTGTGCTGCCGTGCCCGGCGAAGAGAAAGTCGGCACGGTTGGCAAACCTTTCCCCGGTGTCCAGGTAAAAATCGGAGAAAATGACGAAATCCTCGTCCGCGGTGTCAATGTAATGAAAGGCTATTTTAAAAAACCCGAGGAAACCGCTCGAGCAATCGACGCCGAAGGCTGGTTCCACACCGGCGACCAAGGACGATTTGACGCCGATGGCAATCTAATCATCACCGGCAGAATCAAAGAACTCATTGTCAACTCCTATGGTAAAAACATACCGCCGGTCCCAATTGAACAGGCGCTCATTAACTCCAAGTACATTGAACAGGCGGTTGTATTCGGCGACCGAAAACCATATCTTGTCGCATTGATTGTCCCGGCTCGTTTGACCCTTGAAGACTATGCCCGTCAGGAGAAAATCCCTTTCGGTAAATTTGAGGAACTGCTTAACCATCCTAAAATCATCGAACTTTTCCGCACCGAAGTCGCCCGTGCTACCGCCCATTTCGCCTCGTACGAACAGGTACGCAAATTCCGCCTCATCCCCGAACCATTAACAGTAGAAAATAACCTCTTGACTCCAACCCTCAAAGTCCGGCGCCAGCCAACTTATGAAATGTACAAAGACCTGATTGAATCAATGTATCAGGAGGAGTAGATGCTTCATCTGTTTATCATTTCTTTTTTCTTTAGTTCTCTGCCCGCCAATGATATCAACACTCTGTGCGACCGAGCGCAATTTTTCCTCTTCAATCGCCACTTAAACCGCACCTATCTTGACTCCGCCTACACAATTCTCGCCCACTGCCGCACCCTTGATGCCAAGCACGAGCGCACCCTTTACCTCTGGTCCCGAATTCACACCCAGATGGGCGAAGATGCCCGTAATGCCGCCGAAAAAATCCGCCTCTTTGAAAGGGCAAAGGCGATTGCGGAAACGCTCCAGGCAATCAACCCGAACAACCCGGACGGCTATTTGTGGTGGGCAATTCCTCAAGGTAGAATCGGCCAGGTGCGGGGCGTGCTCAACTCCCTTTTTATGGTTCCCGACCTCAAAAAGATGTTCAACAAAACCCTGGAACTTGACTCCGGTTACGCCGCTGCCTATGATGCCTTGGGTGTACTCTATTACGAACTGCCTTCATTTGCCGGTGGTGACTTGAAAAAAGCGGAAAAATTCCTGATTCAAGGGTTAAGGGTCGACCCCAACTACACCGTCATCCGACTCGATCTTGCAAAGGTATACATCAAACAACGCCGTTATGAAGACGCCAAGCGCGAACTTCAGTACATCCTTAAAACATCCAAACCAACTTATCCGGCAGACTACTTTTTAGATGACAAACCCGCCGCCGAAAAACTGTTAGAAGAGCTAACCCAGAAAAAATGCAAGTCCTGAAATTAACTGCTCTTATGCCCGGTCCGGGCGCGGGCTACCGTTGAAGTTTCAATCGGTGTTTCGGCTGCTTTCTCTCCGACCTTTTTAAGGGCATCATTGAGCAATCTGATTTTGGTCGCAACCGATACCCGGCGGTTCACAATCAACCAGAATCGCTCCCTTACTCGGCACAACCCCCCTTCACCGCGCAGGTCGTCATAGACTACCTTTATTCCCAGTTCCTGACACCGCGCTTCCAGTTCAGCAAGTGCCGACTCTTTACCCCTCAACTTGCTTTTGTCTTGATGCATCCCTTTGCCAGCCATCCTTTCTCCTTATACCACTGCAAAGTCCTTTCCGCCCCTTTTCTTAAATCAAACTCCGGCTTAAACCCCAATTCCGTTTCTGCCCTTGGGTCGGTGCAGACCCAGCATTCCTGACATAACTCCCGCACCTTGTCCGGGTTGAAAATCGCCCCTTCCCGATTCAACCATTGATTCAAACCTGCGGCAAGAAATGCCAGCACTTTCGGCAAACGAAAGCATAAAACCCTCTTACCCGTTATTTCCTGCCACACCTTTGCCAGTTCGTAATAACTGTAACAGTTACCGTCCGAAATAAAGAAAACTGCGCCTGAAGGACAGTCTTTCTCTCCGGCAAGAACTGCGGCACGAACCGCATCCTCCACATAAACTAAAGAAAATGTTCCACCCATTATCGGTGCCAAACCGCGGCAAAACATTCGCCACATCAAAAGACCATCGCGGTCTCTGGGACCGTAAACCGCCGGAAACCGCAAAATCACCAGATGTAGACTTTCCTTATATTTTAGCACCGCCCGTTCCGCTTCCAGTTTTGCACGACCGTAAAAACTCACTGGCGTTGGTGCCTCTTTATCACTTAAACTTCTGCCGGTTTGCACCGGACCAGCCGCTGCTACCGAAGAAAAAAGCACAAACCGTTTTACACCCGCCGTGACCGCCACCCTTGCCAGTCGCTCCGAACCCTCGTAATTCACCCGTAAAAAATCTGTCTTCCGTCGTGCCCGCACCACCGCCGCCGTATGAAACACCACCTCAACACCTTCAACTGCCCGGGAAAGCGAATCCTCATCCTCAAGAGAGCCGTAAACCAATTCTAAATCCAGACCTTCCAGCCACTCTAAGTTACTTGTCTTCCGCACCAGACCCCGCACTTCATAACCTCTTTTGAGCAATACAGCGCACAGATGGGAACCGATAAATCCGTTAGCCCCGGTCACAAGCACCTTCATCTCAACTTCGGCACTACCCTCACAAAATAGTCCCGGGCAGCAAGTGCTGCCTCTTTTGGCCTTGTCTCCATCACCAGCCAGGCATTACTGTTAACCAACAAACGCAGATAACGGCGGACATCGGTACTACCCGCACCAAGCGGCAGGTGTTCATCCCTTGTTCCATGATTGTGATGGATGTGCGAATGAAATATCTGCTGTTTATACCTCTGGAAAAACTCAAACTCTTCCTCTTTACGCTCATCGGGCAAAATTGCAATATGTCCAATGTCAAAGCACAGCCCTAAACTGCCGCCCAGTAGTTTGGGTAAAACCCGCTTGGTCGGCGCAAACCTGAACCCGCCGACATTTTCGATGCACAATCTTGCTTTGCCCCGGGCAAACTCTTTCAGCTCGGCAAGCGCCTCAAAAAGCGCATCGTCATAATAGTCCGGAAACTCCTCATGGGTATAACGATTGCCGCCTGTACCCAACCCGTAATGCATATCAAACCCTAAATGCATCACCACATTCCGGGCACCAATCTCCTCAGCCCAGTTTAAAGTTTGCTTCAACTCGGCAACCGCGCATCTTCGTACCCGTCGGCTCGGAATAAAAAACGAAGGACCCTCCAGCGCATGGATTGCCAGTTTTACACCCAGCCGCGCGGCACTTTTTCTAACCTCCTGTCGCTCCCGAATATGGCGTAACTGCTCCCCAAAGCGGATATTACCCAGGTTAATTTCGAGAACCCCAAAACCGGCACCGGCGGCGAACTCAACCGCATCGATTACATCCGAGAAGTCAAAGAGAATTTGAATCCCGAGCCGTCTTCTTAGCCTCTCATCTTCAGGCACAACCGATTATAAGTTTAACTCTGCCTTTGTCAATATGTTCAGCATCGATTCGAACACACGCGCCTTTATTACCCTTCACCAGAATAGAATTGACAGTTCAATTTTCCTGATTAACATAAGTTATGAAGGAGTTAATCGGGCTGTTAACTCTGAGTTCGCTCGGCTGGCTCTGGTTCTCCCTGCTCACATTCGCCATCGCGATAAGTGTTGGTGCAACAGTATTCTGGATATGGATTCTTATTGAAATCCTTACCCGGGAAACCGATGAAAATAACACCCGGCTCATCTGGACCATGGTGGTAATATTTACCCACTGGCTGGGAGCGCTCATCTACTTATTTGCCCGTCGGAGCGAACGAATCAATAAACTCGGGAGGTAAACAATATGTTGAATTGTACACCGGTACCGGTCTGCACTTGCGGACCTTTACCCCATCGTTTCTGGGGAGGACCTTTAACCGGAATCATCGGCTTGGGGCTATTTGTCCTTTGGATATGGGTGTTGATTGACCTTTTGACCAAAGAGACTGACGAAAACAACCAACGCCTTATCTGGGGACTTGTTGTTGGACTCACTTATGTAATTGGTGCCATTTTATACATAATTATTCGCCGGCCCGAACGCATCAAAACCCTGGGAAGATAACACCGCAAGTCGCTTATACTGAGCAAACTTTGGTCGACTTTTGTCTACTTCATCCATCCAATCGGGAGTATTGCTTGACCTTCATTACTTAGCGTATAAAATCACAAAAATGACAGACAGAAATGCGCTTCTCGTTCGCACCATCCTCATCATCATCCTTCTCATCGCCGGTATTGCCATAACGCTCCTTCCTCACTGGCTCCGTTCAGCAAAAAATGTTCAGCCCGTTACCCTCGAAGCCAAGGGCTGGTCTTATACCGGTGCCGCTTCCCCGGACTCGCTCTTGATAATCCACCGCCTGCATCGGGTAATTGACCCGGAACTGGGTACCGACCTGATTAACATCGGTTTACTTGAAACGCTTAAAATTGACACTGCCGGCAATGTCCGGGTTGTGTTCAACCTTACCACCCCTTTTTGTCCCTACATAAAACAACTGGCTAAATCAACCCTTGATACATTAGTGGCAACACCTGGTGTCCGCCGCGTCACCGTGAAATTTGACCCCGGCATTAAACATTAGCCTCTAACCCTGTCCCGAGATGGAAAAAATATTTCTCCGCGCCCTGATGCTCGGTTTATCATCGGGCGCATCCTGCCTTGGTTTCTGCCTACCGGTGGCACTTCCGACCATCGCCGGTGCTCACCGTCCCGGGTTCAAATCTACCGCTTTGAACCTTGCGTTTTTTCTCCTGGGTCGCCTTTTTGCCTATCTCATCTCCGGTCTTATTTTTGGCTTGCTCGGCTCTACCATTTCCCGTTTCGCGCCCTTCCACCGTTTAATTTTACCATTTCTCTATATCGTTCTTGCCGCCCTTCTCATCCTCTATGGCATTACAAGCCTCAACCCCTTTGCCCGTTACACCTTCTGCCGAGTAATTCGTTTTGGCACCGAATCCCGCTGGTTCATCTTCTTGATGGGCATCCTCATCGGACTTTCTCCCTGCCCACCTTTCCTGCTTGCCCTTACCAGCGTCGTTGACATCGGAGGTATCATAAATGGCATCATCTTCTTTCTTTTGTTCTTCTCCGCCACCACGATATTCTTCATTCCCCTTCTCCTTATTGGCATATTCAACCGCTTTGCAACTGTTCGCCTCGCCTCACGCATCCTCGCCATTATCACCGGCTACTACTTCCTCATTATTGGCATCCGCATTTTCTTAGTTTAACCCCTAATAAACTAACCCGCCTTAATTGACACTAAAAAGTATTTTGATAAAATAAGATGTTTTGGAGGGTAAAAAACAAGGCTCTATACTGTGAACGACATAACTTAAAACAAAGGAGGTCCAATGAAGCCAGTAGTGGCTCTATTGCTACTCCTTGTCCTCAATATCTCTGCCTGGGCAGGAGAAGAAGATGCAATTGCGTTAGATAGACCAATCGCAACTCCGATAAATAAAGCGCACCCAACATTCAGTATATCAACCGACGCCATTACCATCCCCCGCCTTATATCTTATCAGGGAAAACTAACCGACACCCTGGGAGTTCCAGTACCGGACGGCAACTACTCATTAACCTTCCGGCTCTACACTCAGGAAACCGGTGGCACCCCTTTCTGGAGCGAAGCTCAGACTGTTCCGGTTAGAAACGGGATTTTTTCGGTACTGTTAGGTGCAGCAATACCAATCCCCCAGGTGCCGGACGCCGGCGATTTATACCTAAGTATGCAGGTGGGCGCAGGTAGTGAATTAACTCCCCGTTTGCGCATTGGTAGTGTTCCCTATGCTTATCTTGCCGAAAGAGCCGGCAACGCCGATGCCTTGCAGGGCAGGGACACCACCTACTTTGCCACGGCAACACACACCCATCCTTATGTTGACAGCGCCCGGATTTCCGCAAACACCTACCAGATTGAAGGCAACAACCTCACCACCCTTGATGCCCGCTGGATTAACGAAGGACAGGCAAACGCCATCACCAGCGCAATGATTCAGGACAACACAATCCTCCGGGCTGATGTGGCAACAAACTTCAAGGCACCCTACTCCGACACCGCCGATTATGCCCGAACCGCACCAGCGGTTGACAGCGCCCGGATTGCGGCAAACTCCTATCGCTGGAACAACAACCTCTGGGGTGCAGTTGACTATCCCAGAGCCGATCGGGCAGACACCGCACTCTATGTTGCCGGTGCCAATGTGGTCGGTGAAGTGGCTTATGCCAACTGGGCAGACACCGCCACCACGGTAACCGGCACAATCACCTTTGCCGATTCGGCACGGATTGCGGCAAACAGCCACAAACTGCAGGGAAAGGACACACTCGCCTTGAGCAGCAAGTTTGTTGACGAAGGACAGACTGCAGGTGGTGACCTGACCGGCACCTATCCAAATCCGACAATCGCCAGCAATGCGATAACATCAGCACAGATACAGGATGGCACGATAGCCGCTGCTGACCTGAGCCAGATGGGCGCTGCCAGTGGCCAGGTGTTAAAGTGGACTGGTAGTGCTTGGGCACCGGCAAACGACAGTGTTGGTCAGGGTGACGACGCCTGGGTGCGTGGTACGCCAGACTCGGTGCTTTATACCATCCGGTATCTGGGAATTGCCCGGGGCGGTGCCAGCAATTATCTTTATGGCAACTACCGCTACACCCACACCAACCTTGGCAACGCTTCAACCACTGGAACAAATGGCGAGGATAAATCCTACTGCACAGTGAGCGGCGGCTATAACAACAGCGCAAGTAACGATTATTCCACGGTCGCCGGTGGCTTAACCAATACCGCAAGCGGTGCCTACGCCGCAGTTGTTGGAGGGAACGGGAATGTCGCCGCTGACACTTACGCAATCGTTGCCGGTGGTCGGTTAAATACAGCGAACGAGTTTTCGGCGACTGTTGGTGGTGGCTATCGGAACACAGCAAGTGGTAGATATGCCACCGTTGCCGGCGGTGAAGCGGATTCCGCAACTGCCGAACACGCAACGGTTGGCGGTGGTTACTATAATAGGGCAACACAGGCTGGAGCGACAGTTGCCGGTGGTAACACGAACAGAGCAAGTGGTGTGTTTGCTACAGTTGGTGGTGGTTTCACCAACACCGCCAGCAACACATACGCCCTGGTTGGCGGCGGTTACTACAATAGTGCATCCGGGTACGCCGCAACCGTTGCCGGCGGCTATAGCAACACCGCAAGCGGTATAAATGCCACAGTTAGCGGCGGATTGTCTAATGTCGCATCAGACACTTGCGCCCTCGTTGCCGGTGGTTACGGTAATAGCGCGGACAGGTATGCTGCAACGGTTAGTGGCGGCACTAACAACAAAGCAAGCGGAAGATACGCGACAGTGAGTGGTGGCGGATATGATAGCGCAACTGCCGACTACGCCACAGTTGCCGGCGGCTATTACAACAAGGCGAATGGCAGGTTCGCAACTGTCTGTGGCGGAAATAATAATCTTGCATCAGACTCTTTTGCCATTGTTGGCGGTGGTGCGCAAAACACCGCAAGCAGGTACGGATCGACAGTTGGAGGGGGCACTTTCAATTTCGCGAGCGGCAGACTCACCACGATTGGTGGTGGCGGATATGATAGCGCAACTGCCGAATACGCTACGGTTGGAGGTGGCTATGCCAACACAGCGAGCGGAAGGTACGCTACGATTGGCGGCGGAAGGAGAAACACCGCAAGAGACACATACGCCATAATTGGTGGTGGTTACTATAATGATGCGTTTGAGTACGCCGCAACAATTGGTGGTGGATACGACAACACAGCAAGTGGCAGATACTCTACAGTCGGAGGCGGTAGCATTAACATAGCAAGCGGCGAATACGCCACCGTTGGCGGGGGAAGAAGCAACTCCGCCGAAACATCCTATGCCACAGTGGCTGGTGGTTTGAACAACGAAGCAAGTAATGAAGCAGCAACGGTTGGTGGTGGAGGAGGAAATACTGCCAGCGGTTATGGCGCTACAATTGCAGGAGGGGCATATAATATAGTAAGCGGCAGGTATGCCACGGTTCCAGGTGGTTATTACAACAACGCTACCGAGTACTGTAGTTTTGCTGCAGGAACATATGCCCGTGCGAACCATACCAACAGTTTCGTATGGGCTGATTCGGCGATTACCCCACTTGATTCAGTTTATACCACGGGTCCGAACCAGTTCCGGGTGCGAGCGCGGGGCGGAGTCTGGTTCTTTTCCAACCGCGCAATGACTTCCGGTGTCTACCTTGCTTCCGGCTCCAACTCCTGGGCATCTGCCTGTGACAGAGCAAACAAAACCGACTTTCAGCCGGTTGACCACAAAGCACTGCTCAAAAAACTGGCTACGGTGCCAGTGCACTACTATCGAATGAAAGACCAGCACGACGGCACAAAGCACATCGGACCGGTGGCGCAGGACTTCTATGCCGCTTTCGGCGTTGGTGAAAACGATAAAAGCATCAATATGGCGGATGCCGATGGTGTGCTCTTCGCGGCAATTCAGGCGCTGTATCAGGAAAACCAGGAACTGCGTCAGGAACTGGAACTCCTGAAGGCAAAACTTAACAACCGGGGGCGGTAATGAAGTACGCGCTTCTTCTACTCGCGCTGACATTTCTTTCTCTTTCTGCCCAGCCTTATCGGTGTGACTGGAGTGTGAGCGGGATTGGCGGCGGTGATATGAGCGGTGGCAACATTCGTTCATCGGTTACCGCGGGTCAGACTGCGATTGGCAGGCTTACCGGTACCAATCTTTTTGCCCTGATTGGCTTCTGGCAGCCTGATGTCCAGGTGGGCATTGCCGAAGAGCAGGAGTCGGTTGTAGGGGTGGGATTAAAGACCAGCCTGGCGCGGCTACCCAATCCGTCTCGTTTGCCATTGCGGCTTGCCTATTCACTCGCTCAAAAGGCGGATGTCCGGCTTGAGATTTTTGACCTTACCGGCAGACTAATTGCCCGACCGGTGAACTCCTTTCAGAATCCGGGCAGATACAGCGTGCTCTGGAACGGCAGGGACACAAAGGGCAGAAAACTGCCCTGTGGTGTGTACTTCTTGCGGTTTAGGGCAGGCGAGCATCAAGAGAAACGAAAACTCATCATCCACTAACCGAGCCATCACAACCTGACAGACAGGGCGGTAAACCCCGTCCTGCCTTACTTTCTAACTGATACCGAATCGGCATTGACATAAACCTGTAATCGTTTACAATTTATTTAGAGGCTCTGGAAGAGATGCAACAGGTCCGGTCTCAGTGTCCCTTCCACTGCACAGGAAAAAAAGGAGTTATATAACCCATCCAAGAAAGGAGGAAAAGATGAAAAACATAACTCCTTTTTTATCTCTTACCCTGTGCCTGTTTACTCTCGCAATGGCACAAGATGACACCAAGGATGCAATAGTAGTAAGCACGGTGGTAAAACAGGAGCCTGTGCTTCTTGCCGACCAGATTACCATTCCTAACCTTATCTCCTATCAGGGGAGACTGACCGACAACTCAGGCAATCCGGTTCCAGACTCAACATATTCCATCACCTTCAGGCTCTTCACCACACCCACTGGTGGCACCGCATTCTGGAACGAGACCCAGACCGATGTTTCCACCCGTTCTGGTTTATTCAACTGCCTGCTTGGAGATATCACGCCGATTCCGTATATTCCTGAAGGTGGTAGTGTCTATCTTGAGATGCAGGTCAACCCTTATGCGCCGATGAGTCCAAGGATTCGGCTGGTGAGTGCAGCCTATGCCTATCTTGCGCGTAAGTCTGATAGTGCCAACTATGCGACCAATGCCCAGCCAAGTGGACCTGCTGGTGGTGACCTTACTGGAACATATCCCAACCCCACGATTGCTAACAATGCGATAACATCGGCAAAGATTCAGGATGGCACGATTGCCAATGCTGACCTTGCCAGTAATGCGGTCACGAGTGATAAGGTTCTTGATGGCACAATCACCGTTGCCGATATCCGGGATACAACAATAACCGCAGCCAAACTCAAGGACGGTGCGGTAACATCGGCAAAGATTCTTGATGCAACGATTGTGGCAGCAGACCTCAATCAGATGGGCGCTTCCAGCGGTCAGGTGTTGAAGTGGACAGGTAGCGCGTGGGCACCAGGGAATGACAGTGTTGGTCAGGGTGATAACGCCTGGGTGCGTGGCACACCGGACTCGGTGCTTTATACTATTCGGCAATTAGGAATTGCCCGTGGCGGTTCAAACAATATGCTTTATGGAACCTACCGTTTCACTCATACCAACCTTGGAGTTGCCTGCACCACTGGAACAATCTCACAGTACTCCTCTTACTCCACGGTTGCCGGCGGATATAGGAACAAGGCAGGTGGCGATGGTGCCACGGTTGGCGGCGGGGCTCGCAATTCGGTAAATAACAATTATGCCACGGTTGGCGGCGGGAGGTTCAACACGGCAAGTGGCGATGATGCCGTAGTTGGCGGCGGGAGGTTCAACACGGCAAGTGGCTATGCTGCCACGGTTGGCGGCGGGTATGCGGACACCGCAAGTGGCGACTATGCCACGGTTGGCGGCGGGAGGTTCAACACGGCAAGTGGCACTTATGCCACGGTTGGCGGTGGGGACCAAAACATGGCGAGTGGCTGGTGTGCCACGGTTGCTGGCGGGCGCGAGGACACATCTGCTGGTAATTACAGTTTTACAACCAATAATAACTCGGTTGTTCCCGGTAGTTACTCCAACTCCGCCGCATTCAACGGTCAGACCGCCACCGCATCAGACCAGACCAGAGTCGGTATATTGTCCAAAGCATCAGGGTCATTTACCATTGACCATCCGCTTGACCCCTATGGTAAGATTCTCAACCACTACTTCATTGAAGGTCCGGAGATGCTGAATATCTATCGTGGTAGCGTTGTCCTTGATGCTAAAGGCAGGGCAGAGGTAATGTTGCCGGACTACTTTGAAGCGCTCAATAGAAACCCGCACATCCAACTTACCGGTGTTGGCAGTGCTGATGTCGTCTATGTTGCCGAAAAGATATCGGGTAATCGTTTTGTGATTGGCGGCAAGCCGGGAATGGAAGTTTACTGGCTTGTTACCGGTGAGCGCAAGGATGTCTCGGCAGAAGTCACCAGGCGGATGATGCCGGTTGAGCAACCCAAGACCGGAGAACTTGCCGGCAGGATGCTGGATGATGAGTTCCTTGCCGGCTGTATGGAGCAACTGGAGCGTGAGGGCAAGGCATCAGGTATTGACTTCCGCACCCCTGGCGGCAGACAGCGCTATGAGCGGATGAAAAGGGCGCTGCAGGAAAAGCCCGAAGAGATAAGGAGGTAAGGTATGGCGCGTATTGGCGCCTGTTTAGCATCGGTACTACTCTCTTTCGTTTTGGTATCTGCCCAGCCCTACCGGTGTGACTGGAGTGTAAACGGGATTGGCGGTGGTGATATGAGCGGTGGCAACATTCGTTCATCGGTTACCGCGGGTCAGACTGCGATTGGCAGGCTTACCGGTACCAATCTTTTTGCCCTGATTGGCTTCTGGCAGCCTGATGTCCAGGTGGGCATTGCCGAAGAGCAGGAGTCGGTTGTAGGGGTGGGATTAAAGACCAGCCTGGCGCGGCTACCCAATCCGTCTCGTTTGCCATTGCGGCTTGCCTATTCACTCGCTCAAAAGGCGGATGTCCGGCTTGAGATTTTTGACCTTACCGGCAGACTAATTGCCCGACCGGTGAACTCCTTTCAGAATCCGGGCAGATACAGCGTACTCTGGAACGGCAGGGACACAAAGGGCAGAAAACTGCCCTGTGGTGTGTACTTCTTGCGGTTTAGGGCAGGCGAGCATCAGGAAAAGAGAAAACTCATCCTGCAATAGCCAAGCCATCACAACCTAACAGGCAGGGCGGTAAACCCCGCCCTGCCTATTTTGCTGGCTGGAGGATAATCGCGGAGTTATTTTACAACCGTCAGCCGCTTTTTCTCCATACCGTATTTTGTTTGTACCATCAACATATAGGTCCCTGTTGTGAGGCAGTTTATCGCAAAACGGTGTGTCCCTTCTAACAGATAACCGTTATAAACATCGGACACCTTCCTGCCAGTCATATCCCAGAGCGTAAGCTGGTATTCTCCTGAACGATAAGCCAATAGCCGAACTGGCTCTCCGCGCCGTAATAGGCTTGGGCTCAAAAGGCGTAAAGTTGCACTCGGTGCCGAGGTAGCGATTGGGACACCAATTCCAGAGGGGTATCGGATTTTCATTGCTAAAAAATCGCTGGGGTCATAGTTTTCATTGTAGACCTGGCCAAATGCGTATAGCACCCCTGATGACGGGGTAGCAATATCGGTAAAACCGCAACTGTAAGGTTCGGGGCAGTACAGCCAGTGCCATTCTTGTGTTCCGTCTGTTTGGTAATTGATGAGAAGGGCATTTGATGAATAACCCAAGCTGTCATATGCACTGCCCGCCACGATAAGTTTGCCCAAACTGTCGTATATAATAGCCGAACCCTCGGAGCAATCATCAAACCCAGTGAGGCGCACCCACAAAAACTCTCCATCCGGACTATACTTGAAGGTAACACAGGAATCTGGAACAATCCAGCCGTTTAAATACTGACACGCGTCACCGGTCCCATATACATTACCGAAATAGTCCACCGCAACACCAGCGCCCCAGTCCTCATTTTTGACATTTAAACGCCGGGTCCAGATAGTATCCCCATTTCTGGTAAACTTGGCGATAAAAAAGTCGAAGGTCCAGTATTCCCAACTGCCGATAGTTCCGCATCCCACTATATTGCCGTCCGGTGTCAAGGCAAGAGCATTTATGCCCTCGCAATCGTTTCCGAAATCGTAGGTCCGTGACCAGAGCAAGTTGCCATTGGCGTCGTATTTACGTAGTAACCAATCTTCATTTCCTCTAACTTCAGTAATACCGCTGGCATAGATATTGAGCGATTCATCAATGGTCACACCCATAAAATAAGACCGGTAGTTTGCTGGGTTTGTGTCAGAACGAACCCACAGCAGGTTACCATTCCGGTCGTATTTGATCAACTCACATCCGGTTGAAGGGTAATAGTAGCCGGCAACTACTACTCCCCCTTCATTACCGACAGCACAACGATTACACACATCGTCTTTTTCGCTGTCATAAGTGCGGGTCCAGAGCGTTTCACCGTCCGGAGTGTACTTAATAATGGTAATTACCGGGTTTGTACCCACATTATCGTCCGAAGTCTGGCCACATAAAATCACATTACCCCAGGGGTCAATTGCACCCGAGGGCCAGTGATCATACTTACCAGTGTCGTAAGAGGTTACCCATTCAATCTGTTGAGCAGAAACCGCAAATACTGCAATCGAGAAGGGCACTATTAAGGACGCCCAGGATGTCATTGTTAATATTCAAGCCTGGCTTGAGTTTTGATAAAAGCCTCGGGCGGAACCTCGAAGGCGTGTTTACCATCTACAAGATGAATCTTCGACCGGCTTCGAGAATAGCCCAGACGATATTGAATGGCTTCACCATCTCCGTGATGTGAAAAGAGGGGCGCGTCATGGATTATATGTATTTCGCCGTCATAGTACTGCCGGTAAAAGCAATGCACATACCACGGTCCGCTATAAGGCCGTATCGTTTTTGAACCCGCCCAGACCCGTTTTTTGGTTTGGTCCGGAATCGGCGTAGCCCAGGACGCTGCCTCAAAACCTGATTCATTCGTGTATTGGGAAACGCTATCAGGTGGTGTTATTTGCCATTGTTCAGCACAGGTAAGATAGCCGCGTGCATGGAGTTCGTCAAGTGTTACCTCTTCAAACTCCGGTCCCGGGCTTCCTTCTGGTTCGCCGTAAATTTCTATAATACACACGACGGAATCTTCTTCTGAACCGGACTCATAGATATAATAATGAGCGGTGCTGGTTCCCTGTGCTACCAGCAATAAGGGGGGGGGTAAAAAGCAGGGTCAGGATGATGTTTTTGATGTTACTCATATATACCTCCTTATGCTTAACTTCGTTTAATCATACAACTAAATTTTACTTTTGTCAAACAGTATTTCACTGGATTGCAAATGATGGGTGGAATGTCAGAGCTTAAGTGGAATTATATCGATGAAATAGGCTATCTACCTATCAACCAATCGGTATTGTGAGTACCGATTTATTCTTAGCTTTAACTCTCAACAAAAATCGCGTAGTATATGGCAGGTCATTTAGAGAGGCTGAATTACGGTTGTTCTATTGTTTAACTTACTCAGATTTCATTAGATAGCGCCATAAGCAATTTAGAATTTCATCGCCAAAACCGTGCTGGCAACAGCCTCATACCGGACAAGGGATATAATCCTGATAAGGATTCAAGGGACGGTTCCCCCAGCGGTTCTGGGAACGGTTTACCAAACCGCTCTGCCAACGACTAACCAATTGATTTACCGAATGATACCCGACACCCATTTATCCTCAATAATTAAATCCACCTTACAATTTCACTTTTCCGCTTCTGCCCTATCCAACTTCCACTCTTCTGCGCTACCTCACTTCTGCTCTAATTTACCCCTGCCCATTTCTTGACCCCTAAGAAAAATTTGTTATAATTTTACAATATACCCTGTAGGGCGTGGGTGCCAGATAAAGAGGCGGCTCCTCTTATGTGTGGGGTCAGGATAACCTCCTGACCCCGTTTTATTTATTGACTTCACAATCCCCTGATTATAATTTTACGATGCATCCAGCCGACCCCAATACGCCTCTTGCCGACCGAATGCGGCCAATATCCCTTGACGACATCGTGGGTCAGGAACACCTCCTTGCCCGCGACAAACCGTTCCGCAAGATGCTGGAACGCGGAGAACTCCATTCAATGATTCTCTGGGGTCCACCGGGCTCGGGCAAAACCACCCTTGCCCGGGCAATCGCCCATTACACCCAGGCGGAGTTCATCACCATCTCAGCGGTCACTTCGGGCGTTGCTGACATCCGCCGCACCGTAAAAATTGCCGAACAGAACCGCCGGATGTTTCAAAAGCAGACCATTTTGTTCATCGATGAAATCCACCGCTTTAACAAGGCGCAGCAGGATGCCCTTCTCCCCTATGTGGAATCCGGTTTACTAATCTTAATCGGCGCCACAACCGAAAACCCATCCTTTGAAGTCATCGCACCCCTTTTGTCCCGCACCCGGGTTTATCTCCTCAACCAGCTCTCCCCGGACAACCTGAAAACCCTGATGCGCCGGGCGCTCCAGTCCGAGCAGGGTCTGGCAGCGCTCAAACCAGCGGTTGACGACCGGGCGCTTGAATACTTCACCATTATCGCCCAGGGCGATGCCCGTGTTGCCCTGACCGCGCTCGAAATCTCGGTCATCTCTGCCGAACCGGACGAAAACGGCATCCGCCGGGTCACGCTGGAACTGGCACAGGACATCGTCCAGCGCAAATTTCTCCTTTACGACAAAAGCGGTGAAGAACATTACAACCTGATTTCTGCCCTGCACAAATCTTTGCGCGACTCGGACCCGGACGCTGCTCTGTACTGGCTGGCAAGAATGCTCGAGGCGGGCGAAGACCCGCTCTACATCGCCCGGCGCCTGGTCCGATTTGCCTCCGAAGACATCGGAATGGCAAACCCCAACGCCCTCTTAATCGCCAACGCTGCCAAAGATGCGGTTCACTTCATCGGAATGCCCGAAGGCAACACCGCTCTGGCACAGGCGGTCATCTACCTTGCTTTAGCACCGAAATCAAATGCGGTCTATCGCGCCTATACAATGGCAAAAAAGGACGCCTTAAACAGTTTGACCGAACCGGTGCCGCTCCATCTGCGCAACCCGGTAACACCCTTAATGGAACAACTGGGCTATGGCAAAGATTACAAATACGCCCACGACTTTCCTAATGCGCAGGTTGACCAGGAGCACTTTCCCGAATCCTTGAAAGGCAGAAAATACTACTTCCCAACCGACCGGGGCTTTGAAGGCGAACTCAAAAAACGGTTGGGCAAACAAAAGCCGGGAAAAGAAAAATAACAAGTAACAATTAGAAAACTAATCAGCGCAGACTTGTAATTAGCCCTATGTTATGTCCTTCTCTATCTGCCGATAATTATCACCTTTCTGGTGCTTGCCTCTTTGCCGGTACCAATCTTTACCAGATAGACACCGGGCACAACACGCCGGTTGTAGATGTCGGTGCCGTTCCAGACTTTGACACCAGCGCCGGATAACTCTTTTATCAGCCTGCCCTGGACATCGTAAATCCAGACCGGTTGCGCGCTGTTAATATGAAGTGGTGTACCAAGCCGGCAAGGATTGGGATACAAGGCTGGCGAAATGAGCGGTTTACCTGCCACCTCTTCAACCGCCAGTATCCGCTGCCACACCTGCTCTGCCCACCAGGCACGCAACGCTAACTGAGTGGTGTCCCTTTGCTGGGGTGGCTGAGCGCTGTCGCCATAGGGCGCGGCGATTACCGCATACCAGAAGGTCAGAACCGAATCGGGCGCAAGGTCAAACGGACCGGTGGCAAAAAGCGCCCTTTTGTCTGCGGGTACCAAATCAATAGAGTCAAAAGGCTCATACTCACGGGTAAAGTAGTTGTAGCCCATCAGGGTCAAATACTGCTCGCCATCGGTTGTTGGGTCACCCTCAATCGTAAGCCGTTTGAATGCGGTCAAGCCGAGGTTGTTGGGCGCCTGTAACAACCGGAGCGCAATCGCACCCGGAACACCGCGTTCCCAATTTTGATGGGGCACTTCAATATTGTCATAATCATAAAAGAAGCCAAGGTTTTTCACCCAGAAGGTATCGCCACCAACCTGAAACCGTTTATTGAGAATCAAGCCGGTCATATCCTCTGAAAAATAGCCGATGTCCGCATCAACCACAATTCCAAAACAAACACCATTGCGGGCGACCCCGGATGCGTTGGCAAGTTCATACTTCAAGAAAAACATATCCCGGGCAATAGAGTCGGAAAAGCCATAAACCGTAACATAGATGTCAATACCCAATGGTCTGCCTGGTACAGTGTGCGCGGCGGGATTGGAATCGCCGGAACCAAACCACAAATCCATCTCCGAGCGGTTTACCTGTGGTGCCATCGGAAACCGGGAAAGTGGCGCAGGCCAATCACCCGGATACTTGTAAATGCGGTCCGCAGAATCTAACGGAGTCTGGCGCCAGTAACGGCAGAGGCTGGGGTGCATTTCAGTCCCGCCCGTGTTCGGGTTGTAGCCCACGGTCACCAGCGTATCTGAACCGACAACCGCACCAATCCAGGGTCCGGCACCAAAGATATACACATTGTGTAGCGGATAGGGCCAGGTGCCGCCACCAACGCCGCTGCCCTGAGTGATGTCAATGCCCCAGCGGCTGTCGTTGTAGAACGGGCAGCGCCAGTTGTTCAGGTCAAACCACTCCATATCGTAGATGGCGAGACATAAGGCGGGCAGGAAAAAGAGCACAACAAACCGTTTCATCAAACACCTCCTTTAAAAAACTGCCCAAACTCGCCCTTTGCAGGCTGATTCAATTATATACCAAACTTCAATTTTGTCAATGCACCGGTCTGAATGCACCTATTATATATACCTATTATATACCTATATCATAACAAGGTGCGAGCCGATACTTTACAGTAAAGCACAGCAGAAAGCCGCCAACCTATAACATTGCAAACTTATTGGACAATCAATTTCCGGGTTATTTCGCCCCGTTTGGTGTCAAATCCGAGAAAATACACCCCAGGATTTATTCCCTTCAGCGAATACTGTGCCGGTTGGGATACCTGATAGGTGCGGATTAGTTTCCCCGTAGCATCATAAAGCCGCAGGTTTTGTATTGAACTGCTGGTTTGAACTGTAAACACATCTTTTGCCGGGTTAGGGAAAACTGTAACATGGGGTTCGCCCGGAGCATACTGCTCCATCTGTTCAATACCGGGAACCAGATCCCGAATAACAGTGATACCTGAATGTGAAGCCACATAGATTTTACTCTGGTTTAGGTTCAGACAGGAAGGGTTAGGATAGCGACCGACCTGAATCGTTGTTAACACCTCATCAGTTGCTCCATCAATCACCGTAATCGAATCACTCCCTAAATTACCACAATAAACTCTGTTGGTTATTGGGTTCCATAAAAGAGCCCCGGGTGAAGTTCCCACCCGCACCGTCGCCACCACCTCATCGGTTACACCATCAATCACCGTCACAGTATTATCCACCTCATTAGCACAGTAAACCTTGTTGTTGGTAGCGTTCCAGACCAGGGCACGAGGCGCCCGACCCACCGGCACCATTGCCACAACCTCATTACTCTCACCATCAATCACCGTCACTGTATCATTATCATAATTGGCACAATAGACCTTGTTGTTCGTGGCGTTCCAGAACAGCGCATAGGGCGACCTTCCCACTGGCACTGTCGCCAGCACCTCGTCAGTTGCTCCATCAATCACCGTAACACTACTACTCCTTATGTTGTAATTGGCACAATACACTTTATTGGTGGGTGTCCAGATTATGCTCCAGGGTTCAATTCCTACCGGAACATTTTTTAGCACCTGGTTTGTTGCACCATCAATCACCGTAACACCATGGATGTTGGTGGTGTAAACCTTGTTATTGATGGCGTTCCAGGTGAGGTCTACACCGTCAGCCGGTATAAACGCTTGGATCCGGTGGGTGGAACAACTAATCGCTATGACCCTTGAGTAGATTATGCCTATACCGAAAAGTTTGTTATCAATGGAATCCCAGGTAAGGAATTTGAGTCGGTCCCCGATAAGAATTTGTTGCAGCACCTCATTCGATGCGCCGTCTATTACCAGAACATCACCCAGACTGGGGGAACAGTAAACCTTATTGTTAGCGGCATTCCAACACAATGATAAGGGCCCATACCTGATTGGAATTGTTGTTTCGATATACTGGGCAAAAATAACTGCAGGTAGAATTCCCCCGTATGTTAAAAATAGCCGCGCAAATATTTTCATCTTCCTCTCCTTTGCCCATCGTTTGGTTCCTCATCAAGTTAAGGCAAGAATAGGCAGGGTTGAGTAGCGCCGAAGATGGGTGTTTCAAATTTGATGAAGTAGATACCCCGGGCAAGTTGTTTCGGGTCCCAGACAAACTCATAACTGCCCGGAGATTGATTTTGGTCTAACAGAGTGGCAACGGTCCTGCCGGCGATGTCAAAAGCGGTAATGCGGACCGAAGCGGCTGTAGGCAATTGGTAGCAGATTTTTGTTCGGGTGGTGAACGGGTTGGGTAATACAGAAAGTGCCCGTTGCTGGTCAAAACGACTTATCTCCTCATTCACGCCGGAATTGACCAGACCGTTGGAGTCAGTTTTAATAACATAGATAGGACCTCCCCACCAAAGTTGTCCCAAAATGACAAAACCACCATCCCTGGTATTTTTAACTGCCCAACCGTACTCCCAGGTTGTGTCAGTGCCATAAAGTCTGCACCAGACTGAGTCGCCATTGGCATCAAGACGGACAAGACCAATAGAAATCGAGTCCCCGGAATGCCCCGTAGCCACTTCCCCAATCATCACAAAACCACCATCCGGTGTTGTAGTGCCACCGCGGAAGAAAACCCAGGGGTCAGGTGGATGGGGTGCTGGCAACCTTCTAACCATCACCGTTTTATCTAAAAGTTTTTCGCCATCAGGGGTGTAAACCTTTAGAAAACCGGCGACAGAGTCTCCAGGATTTCCAGGACCACCCACCGTCCCCTGTATCGCAATGTTACCTTCTGGTGTAAATGCTGAAGTAGACCATGTATAGTCGTAGTCCGGCGGGGTAGGCTCAATCACTATCCAGACCGGTTCACCAAAAGAGTCAAGCCGCATTACATACATCCAATAGTCCCAGTCAAACTCATTCTGCTCCGGGCTTTTAACCTGAAACCCGGCGGTTACCGCACAACCACTTCGCTGTTTTAGGGGATTGTTAGGAGGTGGTGTTGGTCCTTCAACTTGAAACCCAGCCGCGACCACACAACCACCATCAGGCATTGATAGAACATTTCCACCAGTGGCGTACAGTTCGGGCCGAGACCTTGGCCGGTAGATGTGAAGCCACCGGACCGTTCCATCTTGATTAAACCTAACAACGCCGGTTCCAATAACAGTATCGCTGCTGAATTCACCAACGGCAAAACAGCCACCATCAGGAGTGGGGTCAACATCATCAAACCAGTCCATTCCCGGGCCACTGTAAATGTAGCGCCAGATAACCGTACCGCGGTTTGGACTCAACTTGAGCAGTAGCGCATCGGTGATGCCTCTCGCACCGGCACCTTCGTCCAATATTCCGGGAACCAAATAGTTCCCATCAGCGGTCGTATCCACACCCCTATAAGCGAAAGTTCCGGTTTCATACATATTTAACCATTCAATAAATCCAGACGAATCAAGTTTCGCTGTTCTTATATGACATCTATGCCTGCTATCCATTGTCGTTGCTGGTACAAGATAGCCGCCATCCTGAGTCACTGTGATGCCGCCCAGGTCCTGCGCATACCCTGGAGGGAAGCCAAAGAGCCTTTCAAAGGTTATGATTCCGAACACTGACGACGGTAAAAGAAGAATGAAAGTTAAAAGGAAAGGCATTTTCTGGTTCAGGGCAGGGCTGGGAAGCCCGAGCCCTGCCCAAACTGTTTTGTGATGCTCTGAAGCACTATTTCGTAATAACCAGTTTACCATTGGTAACTCCGGAGGTACTGGAAACTTTCCAGAAATAAACACCACTTGGTATTATCGGGTGGTTCCAGATTATGTCAACCACTTCGTTCCGGCATTCTGCTGATAAATAGGCTACCGTTCTGCCGGTAATATCCATAATTAACAGCCTTACCGCTCCGGATGCACATTTAACCGTAAAAATGTGGAAAGTTCGGTGCGGTTGGAGAACAACATTTATCCCGGCGTTCAGATTGGTACTTGTTCCCTGACTACCCTCTTGGTAAGGTGGAGAATTGTGCCGAGAGAACCCAGGAGCCGGAGGAGCTAGCTGCCTGCCGAATTCGGCATAGATGGTATCGTTTTTCGGTAGTAGCCCAGCAAGAGCGGTTCCCTCTCTCACCTTTTGGGGAGTTGAAGTTGCACTGTATATAGTTCCCCTTATCACATCGTAGAAGTTGTAATATTCCGTGCCTCCACCTTCAAGAAACATTGTGCTGTCCCGATAATGAGCGGTCATACAGGCACCATCATACAACCGCCGATAACCAACGATAGGCCTGACATCCCACCAAGTATTGCGTACCGGGTCGTAGTGGTAGATCCAACCCTGGCCGTCTTCGTTGTTTTTTAATCCAATCACCAAACCCATCGGGTATGCAATCGGACTATCCGGAGACATTGGCACCCAGGCAAGTGCCGCCTCTTCTTCTACATGGCCAACAATATCTGCCAGTCTTTCCCAACTACCCCGAATGGGCGCCGAGTTACGGCCAAGCCCTTTGTTTATATAAGGGACGATTTCAAAGATATAACGGAAGAAGTGGCCCCGGTAATAACCCGGAGAAATTTCGTGCTCCTTACCGGTGAAGGCGTAAAGCACAGCATAGGACCTGCCATATATCTCCTGGAATCCACCAAAGCACAGCGCTGCTCCTTCTTCAACCGTTTCAGGAACGGGGGGTCCTTGTACCCAGGCACCGTCTTCTGGATAAAATACCCAGAATTCCCGCGTCTCGTTTCCTCTCAAACAAAGAACCCACCCGTTCTCAGGAAAGGCATAAGGGTCGGGAACAAATGCAATCGCGCCATCTGGTCCAAGTGGAACAAATGGTACTATTCCGTAACTTCTCCATAAGAAGTCATCAATGTCGTATCTGGAAAAAATGTCGTTCCCATAATAGCCGTCCTGCAGGAACCAAACAGACCTTCTGGTCCTTCCATCCTCTTCAGTTGCTATTCCGGCACAAAGTGCACTGCCGGCATAGGCATTATACTGCGGTGGTGGTGGTAAAGGTTCCCAGTAACCTTGAACATTAGCAAAACAGAGAAGGCAAATAATTATTACAAATGCGGCTTTAAAGTTTCTCATCTTCAACCTCCCTTCTTTTTTATTTAATTTATTTCTTCCTATTGCCGCATTTAGTCATAAGACTCCAGCCCGGTTCTGGACCGGAGTCGCACCCTGCCACCAATTACCTCCCCGGATTTGTTGTAAAACTGGAAATCACAATATAAAACGAGTAGAGTAGAGTAGAGTAGAGTAAGTCGGTCATCTTAATTCCTAAGTACTACTATTATACAACAAAAACCTGTTCTGTCAAGTCACCGGTATTTCCCAATGGAAAAAGCGATAATGCCCTATTTTAATATACGAAAAATTAACGAGAAGTGACAAACACCATCACCCAAGAGTCCGGGGGCAGTTCTGGGGATAGCCCCTAACACTCCTTGGCACGCGCCCAGTGCGGTAGCGCGGAAGCCTGATAGCGCGGTAGTCGGAACTGCGCCATGCGGTTCTATCTTATGGGTAATTTATATGGTTATAACCAAACTTCTATCAGAAACTCTATCCCGTCAAATAGACCTGACAATCTAACGACCTGTTTCTGATGCCGCTTATGGTTATGTCTGCAGTTGTGCTTCAAGGTTTGCCATAAACAATAACAAATCTGCTGGCTATTAGACCCGCCGATGTTAATTGACTGCCCTTTCTTTCGGGTTAAAATTGAGCGATGCGTCAATCAACAGCCTACTATCTTTTAGTTGCTTTTCTGGTTTTTGTTTTGCTGACCGGTTGCGGACCACGCGGACAGTCCCCAAAAGAGGCTAAGATTAAGATAACCTTCTGGCATGCGATGGGTGGACCTTTGGGTGATGCGCTGGATGGGATGATTAACGAGTTTGAAAAGGCGAATCCGGATGTTGACATCCAGCCGGTGTCAATGGCAAACTACTCCAGCCTTTCCCAGAAGTTGATGGGTGCGGTGCAGGTGAATGCGCCACCGAACCTTGCCCAGATGTACGAGTCGTGGACCACGCAGTTTTATGCCCTGAACAAACTGGTCATCATTGACTCATTGATTCATAGCCCGGATGGGTTTACAGCCGAAGAACTTGCCGACTTCTATCCCCCATTCATTGAAGGCAACACCTGGGACGGCAAAATCGTCACCCTGCCGTTTAACAAATCACTGCCCGTCTTCTTTTACAATATTGATATGCTTGCCCAATCGGGCTATCAAGAATTTCCCCGCACCTGGGAAGAGTTGCGCACGATGCTTTTGCGTCTCACCGACCGAAAAAACGGCCGGTATGGCGGCGCCGGTTTGGTTAACGAAGGGGTGTTTGGCGCTCTGCTGCTCCAAAAGGGTGGTGAGTATCTGGATGAACAGAACAAAAAACCGCTATTCAACTCCGTGGCTGGAGTTCACGCCGCCCAGTTTCTTGCCGATTTGGTTAACAAAGACTCCAGCGTCTATTACGGCGCGGGCTATGAACCGCAGAACGACTTTCTTGCGGGACGTATCGCCTGCATTCAGAGCACATCGGTTTCCTGGGCGTTTTTAAAGCCTAATTTCACCTTCAAGATTGGCATTGCGCCCCTGCCGATTGCGGATAAGCCAGCGGTTATCGGTTACGGCACCAATATCGGCATCTTCCGTACTGGCACCGCCGAACAAATTCGGGCTGCCTGGCGTTTTGTCAAGTGGTTTACCAGTCCGGAACAGCAGGCAAAATGGGCAACGCTAACCTTTTATGTACCGGTGCGGAAAAGTGCTCTGAACATCCCGGAATATCAGAAGTTGATTCAGGAAACACCCGGACTAAGTGCCGTATTAAAGCAACTTGAATACCTGCGGTTTGAACCGCGCAGTGAAGCCTGGTTTGCCGGCAGAAGGGTGCTGGGTGACGCCCTTGAGAAAATCATCCGCGCCGGTGTTGAACCGAAAAACGCCCTTGACCAGGCTGCCGCTGAGGTGGAAAAGGAGTTGAAGAAGTGAGAAACTTTATCTTTGTGTTGTCTTTGGTGACATTTGCCCTCGCTCAGGTTGTGCCGATAAGATGGGTAACCGAAGATGCCGATGGCGATGGCAAGCCGGACCGTCGGGGCCAGACCGTAACCGTAACCGGTATCGTCACCGCACCGGACAGCATCTTTGACAACCGTTATACCGATATCTATATCCAGGACACCAGTGGCGGTGTCAATGTGTTCAGTTATACGCTGCAGAACGCCGACCTCGGCGACAGCGTACTTGTGAACGGAACAGTGGACTGGTATCGGGGCAAAACCGAAATCTCCGGTGCCACCATAACTTTACTTGCCCGCAATCGGACTTTGCCCCAGCCAAGGGTCATCAACTGCCGGGAAATGAACTCTGAACAGTACGAAGGCGAACTCGTCGCGATTCCCGGTGTGAAAATCAGCAGTCTGTTTCTTGCCGGTAACACAAACTACAACCTTGAAGACTCAACCGGCACAACTCAGGTGCGTATCGACGGCCAGACCGAAATCCCGGGACTTATTCTTTCTCCGGACACATTCACCATCATTGGGATCAAAGGGCAGTACACATCGGACACAACCCAGCCTTTGACCGGATATCAACTTCTCCCCCGTTTTCGCCAAGACTTTTCTGCCAGTGCCGAAGACTATCCCCTTATCACCATCCGTGAAGCCCAGCAGCCCGGACCGGACGGCTTCACACCACTACTTGTTGACCAGTGGGTGCGAGTCAAAGGCAAAATAATCGGTCCGGCACGCATCTTCACCACCGGCAGCGCCAAGAGCCTTTATATCCAGGATGAGACCCGCGGAATAAATGTTTACAACTGCTCCTATCCAGATAACCAGGCACCATTCTTTGACAGCCTTGGCATAGAAATCTCGGTCCTTGGTATGGTAACAGAGTACAACGGCTTAACCGAACTCGCCTCGGGCGTGATGTGGGTCAGTGACACATTTGCAACTCCCATCGCACCAAAACTTCTGCCTTTCAACACCCCGCTTACCGAAACGATGGAGTCCGATTTGTTAACTGTCGTAGGCGATGTCATCTCAGCACCGGTGCGCTCCGGCTCCGGCTACAATATGGTGCTCAAGAACGGCACCCCGGCAATATCAGTTCGCATCTATGACAACACCGGAATTCAGACATCATGGCTGACCACGGGTCGCAGAGTGCGCATCACCGGCATCGTGGGCCAGTACGACTACGAACCACCCTACAACACCGGCTATCAGTTGATGCCAAGATTTCCTGAAGACATCAGCGACACCACCGCCGCCTTTCCCCCAGCGGAACGGCTCCAGATTGACTCCATATTTCCCAACCCGTTTGCCCCGAATGAAGGTGAAGTCGCTACCATTCAACTCAACAGTCCGCGTACCGGCTACCGTATTTCTGTTACGATTTACGACCTCCAAGGCAGGCTGAGAAAGCAACTGTTGAATAACGCACCGGGCGGCTACTACGACCTGAAATGGGATGGTACTGACGACCGGCTCCAGCGTTTGCCCGCAGGAATTTACCTTCTGAACATCAAGGCGTCAAAAGGTGACGGTACAACCGAAACCTTCAATCGTCCAATTGTCCTTGCCGTAAAACTGAAGTGACCGTTGCGCACTTTGGGCTAACCCTTTTGTGCCGAAAATAAGTCTCCCGAAGGCGAAACCAATTTACCCCCTTCTTGCTTTTTTCGCACCGTTCACGCTATATTTTTTAACCGCCTGCCGGGACCTTTACTGGTTTGATTCAGCCGAGTTTGTCCTTGCCACCCGCACCTTTGGCTTGGTTCATCCGCCCGGTTATCCGTTACTCCTCAACATACTCAGTCTTGTCTCTTTACTGCCGGTCTTTACCCTTCCTTTTCGCATCAACCTGATATCGACTCTTGCTGCAGCAGGCTCCTGTTTCATGCTCTTTCACATTATCAACCACCTGACAAAAGATTTGAAAACCGCCCTTTTGAGCGCCCTTATCTGGGCGCTATCGTTTGAACTGTGGCAGCAGGCAACCGCGATTGAAGTGTACGCCCTCCAGGTCTTTCTCTTTGCCTTAACCCTTTGGGCTTTATTACTCTGGCGGGAAACATCTGCCATCAACTACCTCTATTTCTTCTGTTTTAGTTTCGGGCTGGCTCTTGCCAACCATTTGTTCATTTTAATCTGGATTCCAGCGTTTTTGCTGTTGCTCAAAACACCTGCTTTAAAAACAGTTCGTCTTCGTCACTGGTTCTTCCTGATTTTACTTCTGCTGCCCGGACCGCTGCTCTACCTTTCCTTGCTTTTCCGCTCGCAACTACCGCCCTCCTGGGCAGGTATCAATTCCGCAAACGAGTTCTTTCGTTACATCACCGCCGCGGTTTACCGTTACCGCTTCCTTGCCGGTGGTACCGGCTATCTTGTGCAACAGTTTGCTAATGTGCCTCAAACCTTACTCAAACAGTTTACCCTGTTCTGGCTTTTGCTTTTACCGGGTGTTATCTGGCTCTTCAAAAAAAACAGGATTTTGTTTGTTGCCTTACTCACCGGCGCCGTCCTTTCTGTCGGCGCCGCACTCCTCTACAACATTTCGGACAAGGAAGGCTATTTTTTACCGGCATACTTTTGCCTGGCGATTTTTATTGGCACCTCTTTTCAAATTTTCCGGGGAAGCAAAACCCGCCTTACCTTTTTCACCATCATCCTGTTTGCGCTCATCGGAATCGCCATCTGGAACTATCCCCGGCAAAACCGCGCCCATCTCACCGCGCTCTCTGACCTTGCCCGCTCAATAATTGCGGAAATGCCTGACCGTGCCGTTCTCTTTACCGACGACTACAGCCTGTTTCAGGCGCTAAACTGGTACAACATTGTTGAACACCCCAAACATCACATCACCGTCATCAGTGAACACCACCTGGCGTTTCCCTGGTACCTCAAACAGCTCTCCCAGACAGTGCCTGTTCCTGACACCTGCTTTACCCTTGCCCGTACTCTGTGGCAAAAACCATCGGGCATGAACAACACCCGATTTGGCACACTTGCCGCAGAAAGGGTCCAGGAGATTAAGTTTCACCTGCTCCTAAACCTTGCACCCCGACCGGCATTCTACTTTCCCCGGGATTTTTCCAATGTGCTCGAAGGATGGTACGGGTTTCGGTTAAGGTTACACGGACTCACTTATCAGTTTCGCCCTTTTGAAGACACCACACTTGAACCCAACATCAAATTCACATTTCCTGGACCGGATAAATACTCTACAGAAAAATTCTACGACCCCTATGCTGAAGACCTGTGCCGCCGCTTTGCTGCAACCGCCAATCGTCGCGGCATGCTCCGATACGCCCGGGGCGATGAAATAGGTGCCATCGCCGATTTCAATCTTGCATTACAGTACTATCCTGACTATCCTGCCGCTATTGAAAACAAAGGGCTGGTATTTACGCTGGAAGGGAAATCGGACAGCGCCCGATTCTACTTAACAAAATTTATCAAATTAGAGCCTAACTCACCAGAAATCAACAAAGTAAAATCTTTTCTCAATAAGTTAAACAATTAAAAGCAAAATTGCAACCTCATATCAGGCATTACCAACAGATGTCGCACAGTTAGTTATGCTAAATCAATAAGTTATAAAAATAGCACAACACTCCTGCTTCCGTGTCTCACCAATTGTAAGAGAGGAACTGTTTTATAACATATTAAAAAACCCACGCTTATAAAATTGGGTTCGAAGTATAATTTGGGGCATAATCGTTGCACTTATCTTTTTCAGGAGGGAGCGAATTGTATTTTACCAATAAATCCCCCAGAGGGGAAGAAGAATGAGTATTAGCGCCACCGTAGAAAGGGGCGGCAGAATAGAACGCCGCACTTTCAAGGAATTGATTACCCAGGCGCAAAAAATTGCCGGGCAGTACCTGTCAGTAAAAGCAACCCGGCGCCGGGTTTTCTTTTTGCTGGGTGATGCGCTGGTTGCTACTCTCACAATAGCGGTAGTTAATCTCCTTGCCCCCCAACCGGTGATAAGTTTCTCTGTTTCCCAGCCCCAGCGGCTCTTAATCCTCGCCACTGCCAATATCATTCTTACAATCGGTGCCAACTTTGTCCTGCGTAACTATTCACTCGCCTGGGTCACATTCTCCCTCTCCGACTTACGGAAACTGTTTGCCGCCAGTTCGCTGGTAACAATGTGCCAATTTCTCCTGCGTCTCTTTCCCGCATGGCGCGCCCTTTCGCCTGTCAGCCCGGTACTCATCGGATTGATACTTTTCTTTTTCCTTGCTGCCTTTCGGGGCAGCAAAAGGTTGCTCGTTGAACCGCTTTTTACCAGTGTTGAAGGCAAACGAACCCTGCTCGCCATCTCAGCACGCTGTGGTTATTTTATTCCCAACATTTTGCGCCGCTTAACCAACTTTAACTACTACATCGTTGGTATCGTTACCCCGGACCCAAATCAGGTCGGCAACTATGAGCAAGGTATCGAAGTGGTAGGCACAACCGACGATATCGAGGCGATTGTTGAACGGTACCGAATAGAAGTGGTAATGGTGATGCTCGAATCCAACCCGGGATTCAGTTTAGGCGACTTTTATGCTCGACTCCATCAGATTGGCAAAGTTGAGGTAAAAACGATGCCTTCGCTGGTTGACATTCTTGAAGACCGTTCTGACCTCGGCGCCCTTGAAAAACTGTGTATCCACGAACTGACCGGCAGACCTCCGGTAACAGTTGATGTGAATCAGATGCGCCGAATTTTTTCTGGCAAAAGGATTCTCGTAACCGGCGCAGGTGGTTCTATCGGCTCGGAACTGTGCCGGCAACTTGCCCGCTTTAGTCCAGAACTACTGGTCCTGTTTGAGCGCGACGACTCCAACCTGTTTTACATCGAACGCGAACTCCGGATGTTCTACCCCAACCTGCGGATTCAACCTTTCCTCGGCGACATCAATCATACCCAGGACCTGGAGCGGGCATTTGCTGAATCCCGTCCCGAAATAGTGTTCCATGCCGCTGCTTACAAACATGTACCGGTACTGGAATTTCACCCCGAAGAGGCAATTAGAGCCAATGTCTTAGGAACCCATTTTGTTGCCAAAACCGCCATCCGTTACCATACCCGCACCTTCATATACATCTCTACCGACAAAGCGGTCAATCCCACCAGTGTAATGGGCGCAACCAAACGGCTCGGCGAGATGCTCGTCACCGCAATGAACGAAGTGAGCGATATGAAAGTGGTTGTTGTTCGGTTTGGCAATGTCCTTGACAGTCGGGGCAGCGTTTCAACCATCTTTCGCGATGCCATTGTGAAGCGTCAGCCCATCACCGTTACCCATCCGGAGATGAAGCGGTATCTTATGTTAACCAGTGAAGCAGTCACTCTCGTGCTGCAGGCAGCGGCACTGGGCAAAGGTGGTGAGGTCTTTGTCCTTGATATGGGTAAACCGGTGCGCATCTGGGACCTGGCACATCGTATGGTCGAACTTGCCGGCTTAACTCCCAATGTTGACATCCCGATAATCGTTACCGGTGTCCGCCCCGGTGAAAAACTATTTGAAGAACTGTTGACGGCGGAAGAGGGTACTATCGCCACTGAGCACGAGCGTATCTACCGGGCGCGAATTTCTCAAAACCACTCTTACCCCGAACTACTGGGTAAAATATCGGAACTTGAGGCAAAACTGGAATTTCTTAATCCGGACGAAATCAAAAAAGCGTTAACTCAATTTGTCCCTACTTACCGCCCATCGGCGGTTTCAGGTACTATTCCGGCGCGTCCGGTTTCGATTTTCTCCCCTTCCGGAATTGAGAAAGCAGAATAACTGTCAAGCCCAACGCCGCAATTACCGCACCCCACCAGCCCAGAAGGGAGAGCGCGGTAACAATCCCGGCTGCTATCAACACCCCTAAAAATATCCCGAGCAACGCTCGGGGATAAGACATACCCAACAACATCGCAGCAACCGCACCGGTCCAGGCACCGGTAACCGGCAATGGAATACCGACAAAAATCGCCAGACCCCAGAACTCAAATCGCTCAATCACCCCGCTTTTCCTGCGCGTCCGCCTAAATAACCAGTCAAAAAAACGCTTGAAAAGAGTAAACCGGCTGAGGAGTAAAACCATCCGTTCCAGAATAAGTAAAATCAAAATTATCGGCAGGATATTTCCGGCAACCGACAAAACCAGTGTCTTCCATAACGGCAGGTGAAAAAGGTTGTTCCCGATAGGCACCGCCCCGCGCAACTCAACAATCGGCAGCATTGCAACTACGAAAACCACCAGTTCTGGACTCAACCCCTGCGCCCACAACTTTTCGGCAACCCGTTCTCCCGTACTCGCTTCAGCCGGTGTAACACCCAAAATCAAAATCGCCATTAGCAGCCCGCCAAGAAGCAATTTCCGGCTTAACTCTCGAGTTATCTGCCGCACTGGACTATTCATTTACAACAACCCCCTTTGACGCCTTAAAACTATTTCCGTCCCAAATAGCGCTGCAAGAAGCCCATAAATTATTAAACTTCTTCTCGGGTCCACAGAAAATCGTTTATGGTAAACTCCCAATCGGAACTCAAGGGTGTCAACCTCATCGATACTCTCTGCCTTCACAAACCAGCCGCCACTGAGCAGGGCGATTCGGGACATTAAATCCTGATTAAGACCCAGTTGCGTCATTTCAACGCTCTCTTCTGTTACTCGAAACTCAACCGGACCAGCCTTGCTCATTAGCCGATCCTGCTCTCGCACCTCAATATAGACAAAATATCGCCCTGGAGCCAGGCCATCAATTTCTGTTTTGTAACGCCCGAATCCGGTTTCCTGCATCGGGACATCAAAACTACCACCACCGGAATCTTTCACAACCGCTCGCGCATCTAACCCTTCCCAGGGTGTTGCGTCCGGTCTTTGCGCCTGAAGTGTCAGCGTTATTCGCTCACCAGTAAGATAGCTAAGCGCATCCGTCTCAATAATAAACTGCCCGGTATCTTTTTCGCTGAGATAGCGCACTATCCCGGAAAGGAAAATATCAAGCGGTGTTAGTTTATCGGGCGGCGCATCGGCAAGAAATCCCCAGCGCCACAATGGGTATGCCGCAAGATAAACAACCTTTCCTTTACCGGTTCTGCCCGCCACGAGAATCGGTGCTTGATTCTCCTGAGCCGTCATCCACACTGTCGCCCTTTCGTCTTCGACCGTGCCCATCCAGATGCTATTAAATGGCGGCACCGAACTCAAGTTAACACCATTTTCCCTCAACCAGGGCAGAAACAGTCCCGGCTCGGTACTCGCCGGTGTCCACTCCCCGCGCATAAGTTTCCCACCTTTTACCGGTAGTAATCGCTCCAACTGCTCGCCGGCTTGAAACGCATCTCCTGCCAGCACCAACACACCCGCACCCCTTTCAACCCATTCCCGCAGCGCGGACCAGAACTCTTTATCCCGCGGCGTCTCCTCAGCGCCGTCAACAATGAAAACATCGGCACTGTCCAGTGCTCTTCGTTCGCTTGAAAAACCGCCGGTTACCTTAATCGCCGCTTTGACATCAAGCCGAGGGTCTTTTTCCAGTGCTCGTCGGATAAATCTTGTCTGAGGACCAGGATGGTTCGTAATATAGAAAATTGCCAGTCGCGCCGGTTTAACCTCCACCGAACCGGACCGGCGATTGTCCTGATAACTCAATTCACCGGGCAGGCTTTCACCAATAACCTGGACTGTCTTGCGTCCGCTTTCGGTGAAGACCATCTGGAAAAACACATCCTGCTCACTCCAACCCGCACCTAAGGGAACCTCTTTTGTTTGTCCGTCCAGGCGCAACCGGCACCGCTCCTGATTGGCAAATCCGGAACTCGCCAGCCGCACTCTAATCCTAAAGGTATCCCGGGCATAGACAACAGCCGGTAATTCCAGTTCTTCTATTGTCAAATTTCTTCCTCCTTTGGCACCGAAACCCACCGCATATACGGGAACTGTTAACCGCTGAACAACCGGGATCACAGCGCGTTCACCGTTATCTTGACCATCACTGAGCAGTACAATCGCACCCGGATTGGTTTGTCCGACAACTTCGAGTGCCTTTCCCAATCGGGTGCGCTCCTTGCCTAACTTCACCACCTCATCGCGCTGCCCCGATTTTATCGCCGTATCACCAAACCACCAAACCTCCTGCTTAACCCCTTTTATCCTTTCCTGTAAAAGGGTAATTACCTGGTCAACGACCGTGTCTACCCCAGCCATTTCCATACTCTGGGAACGGTCTACAAGAAATACTACGCGGCGGGGCTGGCGATTCCATTGCAGGGTCAGGACTTTGCCAACCCCTATCCAGCCCAGAAGTAGAACTACCAAAAGACGAAGGACAAGCAACCAATAATTCCCTTTCGTCCCTGACTCCCTCAGGTAAAGGAAAAATGCCAGGATTAATAGAATAAAACTAATGGCGATAATCATTGAACCGCTTGGGTATTGATTCTGTTACCATAATCAGTTTTAAACTCTCAAGGGCCGTGTTAAACTCAACCGGTGAACTTATCAGGTCAACGAAACCGTCACTATTGGTATCGCTGACCCCGAACACCGAATAAACACCAGCCGGCACTTTAACCTCAAAAGAGCCATCCACTAAAATCGGTGCCACCGCCTTTGTCTTCTCCTGTTCGAAGAACACCACCCCGCTCGGCACATCTGTTTTGCCCTTAACCAAGACGCCGTTAAAAACTGAATCTGTTGTCCAGAAAGTCCATGCCGGCGTCAAACCGATATTACCTTCCAGGTCCTGAAACCCGGGAAGTAGTAAAAAGTAAAAAACCTGTCCCGGACCAATCGAATCCCGGCAGACAAAATGCACCTCCTGCCAGTTGGGTTCCCAGACCCGATGAAAAAGCGTCTCGAACTCCGCGGGCACAATCAGATAGTTGAGCGGTAATGTAGTATCAACCGGTTCGCTGAATCGGACGATTATACGAGTTCCACGCCAGAGATTGGCACTACCCGGCGCTGGTAAAACCGATACAACCCGGGGAGAAATTGTGTCAATTCGGGTTGACCCCAGAAAACCGGTGCGAAATCGACCCGCATTGCCCGCCATATCCCATACCAGCCCTTGAAGGAGATAACGCTGGGATGTTTGCGGCTCAGTCCACACAAGTACACGCATTCGGTCCCTTCCCATTGAAATCCCTCTTATGCGCAGCCCGGTGATATTCAAACTCTCAGGAGCAAACCTTGCCGGGTCAATTTCTTCATCAAAAACCAGTTCGACCTGGACCCGGCTTCGGGCGTTAACCTCAACGATACGGGGCGGAAATCGGTCCGGACTGGGAGGCAGCATCTTCTTGGCGCACTGCCCGCACAATAGCAGCAATAAACTGAATGATAAAAGATACCTTTTCATCTCATCTCCTCAAGAAATCTGGTTAACTGCTTATAAAGTTTCACCAATTCGGGTTGATGCTCTTTCAGGGCTTTAAGATGCCGTTTAACCGTTATCCAGTCCCCGCGTTTTACCGGTCCGGTCAGACTCGTGACCGCTCCCTGCTTTTTTATGTTTCGAATCACCCCAACAGTTAACGGCATAATAATCTCCCTCGCCTTTTGCGGTGCAAAACCAATCTCCTTGCCAATCTGCTCCACCGCGTAAAACAACGGATGGATAAAATTGCTCCCGAAAACACACATGGCGTGATAAAGTGGTCGAACTTCAGAACAAACAAGCACCGCCTTTCCTTTTAACTGCGCTACCAGTTGCCTGCCCAAGCGCAAACCTTTTTTCGTACCGTCCAGCGCAAAGTATCCTCCGGGCAGGTCTTTTTTCGCCTGCTGACAACTGAAAAAACTCTTGATCGGATGCAGGGCTAAAGTTTCTATACCTCGCTCAGCCGCACCTTTAAAAAGTTCAACCCCATAGGCACCGGAAAGGTGAACTACCAGGGTCCCGGGTTTAATGTACCGCCTTAACCGTAAAAACAGTTTCTGAATCTGCCGGTCCGGCACCGCAAAAAAAATCACATCAACATCCGGCACCAAGTAGCGGGCATCTTCGGTCCGACGCCTTACGGTTAGAACCTTATATCCCAGTCGGGAAAGATGCCAGCCAAGCGCACTACCAACTTTCCCATAACCAACAACTAAAACCCGAATCTCTGCCCTTCTACTCTTTTGCGCTTTTGCCATTTTCCTATAATACCCATTTGACAAACCAAATTCAAGAAGTAAAATATAGTGCGTGATGAACTGGCTCGGTCAAAAAATTTTACTAAATCAGGTGCGCGACACCTTCAACCTCTGGAGGCTTAGATGAAAAGATTTTTGCTGCCCATCATACTGGGTGTCTGTTCTCTTGTTTTTGCAGAAGAAGGGGCAAGGTATCTTATCATTACCACCGACGCACTTGCTCCGGTAATTAAACCCCTTGCCGACTGGAAGCACTATTCTGGTATGCAGTGTAAGGTGGTAAAATTGTCCGAAATCGGCAGTCCGGCTGACACCACCGCAATAAAAAACTATATTAGAAACGCCTACAACAACTGGCCCGTTCGACCGGAATACATCCTCCTGGTCGGGTCACCATCATCTCTTCCCGCACGCTTTTATCGAATCCAGCAAGGGTATGGTTACTATTCCGACAATGTTTATGGCGATATAAACAGCGACCTGTATATGGACATTCCAGTTGGCAGGTTCATTGCCAGTACTGCGTCCCAATGCAGTGTGATGGTCGCAAAAACCCTTGCCTATGAACGATACCCTGACCTTACCGACAGCCTCTGGATGCGCCGTCTCACCACAGTTATCCGCGAAAATAGCGACTCCGACGACACCATTTACTGGAACGACATCCGAATACTCGCCAGCCTCGCGGGCGCTAATGGATTTGTCAGTTGCGACTCTCTCTCCTATTTGCGTGGCCACACCGCGAATAATGTCATTAACTCGGTAAACAACGGCACCGCAATAGTTCTTTATCGGGGCAGTGGTGTCAGTAACTGGTATCAGCCTTTTAGTGTCAACCCTTATTTGACAAACAACGGCAAAAAACTGCCTATTATCCTTTCCATCACCTGTGAAACGATGACTCTGGCACCAGGGGAACAGATGGTTGGTGACTCCTGGGTGAAAGCCGGAACTGTAACTAACCTTAAAGGTGCGGTCGCATTTTTTGGTAACACCCATTCGCTTGCCTCCAGCACCATTACAGTCCGGAAAAGAAGCGCTGTTGCCCGTGCCTTTGCCAGGGCGTTGTTCCTTGAAGGGAAAACTAAACTTGGTCAGGCGATGATTCGCGCCAAAGATTCGCTTTACCGGGCATTCGCCGATGCCGCTGATTACCGTGGTTTTAATCTTCTGGGCGACCCCGACCTTGATATCTGGACTGCTACTCCGAAACTTCCAACCGTTGAGCATCCAACTGTAATCCCGCCCGAGCCTCAGGAACTTGCAGTCCGCGTCTTACTTAATGAACAACCCATTGCCAACGCCTTAGTATGCATCTCAATGGACACGACAATTTATGAATATGGCTACACCGACAATTATGGCGCCATCGCCTTTAACATCAACCCAACCGATACCGGTAGACTGCGCCTCGTGGTAACAGGCCATAACCTCTACCCTTATGATACTCTAATTCCAGTCGGACAGGTTGGCATACAGGAAACACCGGTACTTCTGTCAACAACTAAGGTTATTGCCACACCCCAGGTCTTTCGGCAGACAACTCGCCTGGTCCTCGCCAATTCATCTACCCCAGGCACCGAAATTGTCATCTACGATGCCAGTGGCAGACCGGTACGCACGCTAAAACACATTAAAACTGATGCTATCTGGGATGGCACCGATGACAATGGAACGCCCTGTCCGGCAGGCGCTTACCTTTGCTGGGTCAAAAACGGTACGAGCCCGACAAAAGTTCTGAAACTGAGATAATGCAGTAATCCCGGCATCACCCGCGTAATAAAGAGGTACGCCTGAAACTGGGCAACACTGATAAAAGGGCAATCATTCTCAATTTCTTGACTTGTTTTTCTCTAATGGTACACTGAATATTCTGATAGATTTCTTTGTTATTATGAAGTTAACAACCAACATAGCAGGAGGAATCTAATGGTAATGGTTTTTTGCGAACAGCGTGAAGGCAGTCTAAAGAAAGTTGCTTTTGAAGCACTGCTTGCCGGTTTCAAAATTGCCGAAAAGAAGCAGGATGAACTCACCGCGGTCGTTTTAGGGAAAAACATCTCAACCCTCGCTCAGGAAGTTGTTAAATTCGGCGTTAATAAAGTTATCACCGTTGATGACCCGACACTCGAATTTTACACCCCGGACGGCTATGGCAGTGTCCTGGAGAGACTGGCGCGCGAACACAAACCGTATGCAATCATCCTCAGCGCCACCGCGCTAGGTAAAGACCTCGCCGCCACCATCGCTTCCCGGTTGGAAACCGCGCTGTTATCAGACTGTACCGCAATTGACTTTGATGAAGAGGGAAATGTCGTTGCCACTCGCCCAATCTATGCCGGTAAAGCACTCGCGACCGTTAAAGCGCCGGGAGCACAACCGCTGGTCATAAGCCTGCGACCCCGGGCGGTAGGCGCTCAAGGAGAACTAAACCGCGGCGGGCAGATTGTCGCCGCCCAGTTAACACCCGAAGAGTTGCGAATGAAAGTTGCGGAAATCGTCAAAACAGTTACTAAAACGGTAGAACTGACCGAAGCCGACATCGTCGTGTCCGGTGGTCGGGGAATGAAAGCACCGGAAAACTACGCCCTGCTTGAAGAACTGGCAGCGGTTATTGGCGCGGCTGTGGGCGCCTCCCGTGCTGCGGTCGATGCCGGCTGGCGCGACCACCAATTCCAAGTAGGACAGACCGGCAAAGTTGTAGCACCTTCACTCTATATAGCCTGCGGTATTTCCGGTGCCATCCAGCACCTGGTTGGAATGATTAACTCAAAATGCATCGTGGCAATCAACAAAGACCCTGAGGCGAATATCTTTAAGGTTGCCGATTATGGAATTGTCGGTGACCTGTTTCAGGTTGTCCCTCTTCTCACTGAAGAGTTCAAAAAAATCAAGCAGGGATAGACCGTTATGCCCAACACCGTCCAGACCGATGTTCAGAAGGTAAAACGCGTTCTCGAAATAATTCTCGACACCTCGGCTTCTCCGGTACCGCGCTGCCGGCTGCTCTCTTCTGGATTTGGACCTTCCCACACATTAAAGGTCAAGGAAAACATCACCGGTACCCGCGCCTGTCTGGGTTGTGGGAATTGTGTTGACATCTGCTCGCTTTTGGCACGAGAACCCGCCCGATTAAAACGCACCGCCCAGCGCACCAGCCTCGCCCTCGAAACAATGGTCGGCTCGGACTGCGACCGCTGTTATCAGTGTGTCTTATCCTGCCCCCAGGTTGATACTACAATAAAACATTACATCGTCAGAGAAAAGGCGATTGAACAGATGAGACATCTGCTGTCGCACCTGGCGCCCCGCGATGACTATTATCTTGACGAGTTTTATCAGGAGGCAATCAATGGCTGAAAATATGATTGACATCTATATTATGGGTGAACATCATCGGGTTCCCGATTCATTGACTATCCTTCAAGCGCTTGAGTACGCGGGCTATCGGCTTATTCGGGGTGTTGGCTGCCGGGGTGGTTTTTGCGGCGCCTGTGCCACTGTGTATCGCGTTGTCGGAGATTACCACTTAAAATTCGCCCTTGCCTGCCAGACCAAAGTTGAACCCAATATGCAACTGGCGATGATTCCTTATTTCCCGGCGCATCAGCCGCGCTATCGCCTTTCCGAACTCAAAGGTACCGCCCAGGAGGTGCTCGATATCTACCCCGAAATGTTAACCTGCTACGGTTGTAACACCTGCACCAAATCCTGCCCCCAGGAAATTGATGTCCTGGGCTATGTTTCGGCGATTGTCCGGGGTGATATTCCGCTTGCTGCCGACATCTCGTTTGACTGTATTATGTGCGGACTGTGTGTCAGTCGCTGCCCGGCCGAACTGGTAAAACATCACGCCGCCTTACTCTGCCGGCGCATCTACGGCAAATTTCTCGCCCCCCGCTCCGAACATCTGAAACAACGGATTCAAGAAATCAAATCGGGCAAATTTAATGCTGCCATCGCTGAACTTAAAAATATGCCCCAGGCAGAACTTAAAAAACTTTACGCTAACCGGGATATAGAACCCGAGGAGTAAACAAATGGCTTATCCATCTCCGTTGAATGAACTTGCCACCCGCGTGGCAGAAACAAGACCGGACCGCCTAAATCAAGCCTTTCCCCGCCTGACCGCCGAGGAAAAAGATAAACTGCTCCATGAATACCATCCGGACTACCGTGCCGACACATTCTCCACCCTTCGGGTTGGACCGAACGCCGGCGACCGCACCCCGCGCGAACTTGCCCTCCTCCTTGAGGGCGAAAGCCTGTTAAAAGGAACAAACATCGCGCTTGACCATCCAGACTACGACTGCGATGTCCTGGTAATTGGTGGCGGTGGTGCTGGTTGCGCCGCCGCGCTCATCGCCGAGGACCTTGGAGCAAAAGTACTTGTGGCAACAAAACTCCGTCTTGGTGACGCCAACACAATGATGGCGCAAGGTGGAATTCAAGCCGCCGACAAAGAAAACGACTCGCCGGCAATCCACTATCTCGATGTGCTGGGAGGTGGACATTTTGCCAATATCCCGGAACTGGTGGAAACGCTCGTTACCGATGCGCCGGAAGCAATTCAATGGCTTGAAGAGCTCGGGGTAATGTTTGATAAAAACCCGGACGGGTCAATGAAAACAATTCACGGTGGTGGCACATCCCGCAAACGGATGCACACCGCTCGCGACTACACCGGTGCGGAAATTATGCGTACCCTCCGCGATGAGGTGAAAAGCCGGCCGCAGATTACCGTCCTGGAATTCTCGCCGGCGGTTGAACTTCTCACCGACTCAACCGGTGCAACCACCGGCGCGGTTCTGTTAAACCTGAACCTCAGTGGCAATGCCTTTTCCCGCGATTACCACTACACGGTAGTTCGGGCAAAAACGGTCATTATCGCCACCGGCGGCAGCGGTCGACTTCACTATCAGGGATTCCCAACCTCCAACCATTACGGTGCGACCGGTGACGGTTTAGTTCTTGCCTATCGTGCTGGTGCCCGACTGGCATTTATCGATACGATGCAGTACCACCCCACCGGTGTTGCTTATCCCCAGCAAATCATTGGCCAGCTGGTGACCGAAAAGGTCCGGAGTCTGGGCGCCCAGCTACTTAACATTGACGGACAGCAGTTCATATACCCGCTGGAAACCCGGGATGTGGTTGCCTCAGCGATAATCCGGGAATGTCAGCAAGGCAAAGGAGTTGTAACACCCGGCAACATCTCTGGTGTCTGGCTTGACACGCCAATGATTGAAATTTTGCGCGGTCCAGGCACGGTTAAAAAAGAACTGCCCGCAATGGTTCGTCAATTTGCCCGCTTTGGTATTGAACTGGACAAAGAACCGATTCTCGTATATCCGACTCTACACTATCAGAATGGTGGGGTCGCAATTGACCCTGATTGCCGAACCAATGTTCCATTTCTGTTTGTTGCCGGTGAGGCTTCGGGCGGTGTACACGGCCGCAACCGTCTGATGGGCAACTCACTACTAGATGTCATCGTGTTCGGACGCCGGGCTGGTGCGGCTGCTGCTCAGAACGCCCGGGCAAGAGGTTCTAACCTAGAACTCACTCTCAAACATCTCGAAAAATGGGACCAGGAGTTGCAAAAACAGCGCATCGCTCCGGCAACAAAATCGCCCTTGATTCTGCCCGATTATACAAAAAAGGAGGCTTGATTGGACTTCTCTTTTTCCGAAGATGCCGAAATGATTCGGCAAACGGTTCATGAGTTTGTCCGGCGTGACCTCCTGCCTGTGGAACCAAAATTTCTCAATGTCCGCACCCGAGAAGAACGAGAAGCCATTACCCGGGAAGCCACTCAAAAAATAAAAGAAATGGGACTGTACAGTGCTGGCGTGCCCGAGCAGTTTGGAGGTGGTGGTCTGGGTTTAATTGAAACCTGCCTGATCGCGGAAGAGCTGTCAAAAACTATCATACCGGTTGATTGGGGTGATTTTACCCCGATTCTTTACGAATGCCCGGACAGTCTAAAAGCGGATTATCTTTTGCCGGTTGTTGCGGGTGAAAAGAGTTATGCCCTTGCCTTCCGGGAGCCGGAACATTTTTCCAATCCCGATGATATGTCCGCCACCGCCCTGCCGGATGGTGACAATTACATTCTCAACGGTGTTAAACTACTCTCCCGTCCCGACTTTGACTTCTGCCTCGTCTTTGCCCGAGCGCCCGAGGGTGTTGCCTGTTTCATCGTTGATAACAACACCCCCGGCACCGAAGTCGACTTTGGCGTTACTCCTGCCCGGTTGCTCCTGTCAGAATGTCGTATCGGCTCCGACAAACTCCTTGGCAAACCTGGTGCAGCGCTCTATCTCGGCTATAAATGGTTTCCGCTGTCGCGCATCTCCCGGAGTGCCGCAATCCTCGGGGTCTGCAGCCGCATACTTGAAACATCAGCACAGTATGTCCGGGATTGGAAATCGATGAACGAACCAATCTCTACCCGCAAAGAGTTCCAGCGCAGCCTTAGCGCAATGGCGGCAAACATCGAAGCCCTGCGCTGGCTGGTTTATCGCACCGCCTGGCTCGCCACCAATTCCAGCAGCATTAACTTTGACACAATGATCTTAAAGCTCTATGCCCACAATATCCTCGAGGATACGGTTAACACCTCGGTGCGCATTCATGGCGGCACAATACCTCCCACCCAGCACTGGCTCGTCAAGGCATCACAGGAAGGCGAAGCCCTTGATATGCTCCGGCTGGCGGTAAGCAATGAGGTTATAAACCGCTACACAACCTGAATTGTGACCACCGGTTGAGTACCTTGTCTCGTCCATTACGGGCTCTCCTCCTGACCGTTCTTGTCGGTCTTGTTCTTATCACCCTGTTTGGCATCGCTGTCTTTCTCAAACTCCGCGCCGACCTCCCAACCCCGGAAACCATTCTTAACTTTAAAGCACCCGCCAGCACCCGAATTCTCGACTGTAAAGGTCGTGTCATCGCTGAACTGTTTCAAGAAAAAAGGCGTCCGGTACCGCTCGAAACTATTCCCGCCTGTCTCGTTGATGCGGTTGTTGCAGTTGAGGATAAGCGCTTCTACCATCACTGGGGTATTGACCTCATCCGGGTTGCCGGTTCAATCGTTGCCAACATCCTTCACCCCGGAGACCTGCAAGGCGCCTCTACCATCACACAACAACTTGCCCGTTCTATGTTCCTCACCCCGAAAAGGACCCTCAGCCGAAAATTGAAGGAGATGGTCCTCGCCCTGGAACTGGAACGCCACTATTCCAAACAGGAAATTCTTGAGATGTATCTTAATCAGGTGTGGTTTGGTGGTTCAATATACGGGGTTGCCGCTGCCAGTGAGAAGTATTTTGGTAAACATGTCTCGCGCCTCGACCCGGTCGAGTGTGCGACGATTGGCGCAATGATTGCCAATCCCAGCGCCTACTCTCCTTACTCCCATCCGGAGCGGCTTATCCGACGCCGCAACTTTTTCCTCACCAAACTGTATCGACTGGGCCGTTTGACAAAAGAGGAGTGGGAAAAGGCACTGCAGAGACCATTAAATGTTCAACCCCCGGGTGGTGTTACTAACGAAGCCCCTTACTTTGTTGAAGAAATACGACGCTACTTGATCAACCGCTACGGCTACGACTTCGTTTACAAATCGGGCGCAACAATCTACACTACCCTTGACCTCGACATCCAAGCCGCTGCGAATCGAAGCCTTCTCGGCTGGCTGGACCGTCTGGAATCAGACTACCGTCTGAAACCGACAAAACGATTCTACGACTCAATCGCCAAGTCCGACACCACAATTGGTGAACCCGCTTATCTTCAGGGCGCGCTCGTGGTACTCGATGTTAAAACCGGCGAGGTCCGGGCAATGATTGGCGGCAGGGACTTTCGTGCCAGCGAATTCAACCGGGCAACTCAGGCTTTGCGTCAGGTAGGAAGTACCTTTAAGCCGTTTGTCTTCACCGCGGCGATTGACAACGGGTTAACCGCTGCCGACATTGAAGAAGACAACCCCATCACCCTGAAGATACCGGGCCAACCCGATTACCAACCCCACAATTACGACCAGAAATTTTTGGGTCCGATGACTTTGCGCCGGGCACTGGCTTTATCCCGCAATCTGGTTGCGGTCCGCCTTGCCGCCCGAATCGGTCCAGAACTTGTCGCCCGCTATGCCACAACAATGGGAATTACCCGCAAACTCCCGCCTTATTACTCACTTGCTCTCGGCTCAATCGAACTCACCCTTATGGAAATGACCAACGGTTTCAACACCATCGCCAACCAGGGGGTTCGGGTTAAACCGATAATGATTAACCGTGTTGAGGACCAGAACGGTCAGGTACTTGAAGAAAATCATCCGGAACCAATGCTCGCAATCAGACCCCAAACCGCTTACATAATGACCAGTATGATGCAAAGTGTGGTCAATGAAGGCACCGGCACCGCAATTCGCCAGGTTGGTTTTACCGGACCAGCCGCCGGCAAAACCGGCACCACCGACGATTACACCGACGCCTGGTTTATCGGTTCCACACCAACCCTTACCTGCGGCATCTGGATTGGCTATGACAAAAAAAGAACAATCTTCCGCGGGGCAACGGGTGGCGTTATCGCAGCACCAGTCTGGGGCGAACTTATGAAGCAAATCGCCCAGGACACGATGAGCACATTCCCGGTGCCACCGGACATCAAAACCAGCGCCATCTGTGAGCAGTCCGGCAAACTCGCCACCCCATTTTGCCCCCGCGCCCGCTATGAGGTGTTCATCAGTGGTACCGAACCCACAACCCTTTGTCCCCTTCACAACCGCCCCTGAAACACCGGCGCTCATAAAGATTTATCAAGCACTTTACCGGGCGTTTGGACCCCGGCACTGGTGGCCCGCGGAGACCCCGTTTGAAGTCATTGTGGGCGCCATCCTGACCCAGAACACCGCGTGGAAAAATGTGGAAAAGGCAATCACCAACTTGAAATCTGCCGGGCTATTAGAACTCTATCGATTGAACCGACTGCCCCGGCAAAAAATGGCCTCCCTTATCCGACCCGCCGGTTATTACAACATCAAGGCAAAACGGCTTCGGGCATTGACCGAATGGCTCGAAACTAACGGCGGACTTGAAAGAGTAAAAAGGTTTTCAACGCCGAAACTTCGGACTCAACTCCTTGACATTTACGGCGTTGGTCCAGAAACCGCCGACTCGATTCTCCTGTATGCGTTTAACCGCCCGGTCTTTGTCGTCGACGCCTACACTCGAAGAATTTTCAGCCGCTATGGACTCATATCAGGAAATGAACCGTATGAGCAGTTGAGAATTTGGCTGGAACAACAACTTGTTCCGTTAACCGGCAAGAGCAGGGCACGTGCCGTTGCTATCTTTAATGAATACCATGCCCTGCTCGTGCATCTCGGAAAAACATATTGTCGGCCCCAGCCAATATGTTCGGGCTGTCCGCTTGAGTCCGTTTGACTTTACCTTGATTCCTCCCTAACATACCATTTATGCTGTGGCTCTTACTGCTTCTGACCCAACTGCCACCCGACTCGCTTGCCTCGCCTTCAGACTCGACCCCAGCAGACATCATCTACTACGGTGGTAACCGCGCCCTTTTCCTTGCCTTAAAAAATCAGGTCGTTTTACTTGACTCTGCCTGGATTCGCTACCGGGATATGTCGGTTTACGCCGACTCCATCAACTATCACATCGACACCAAAATTGTCAGCGCCCATCGCAATGTAAAGTTCCGAACCGCAAGCGAAGAGGTTATCGGTCGCGAACTTTTCTACAATGTTGACACCAGAAAAGGAATGATGCGCCACGCTCGCACTCAGGTGGAAAATGGATATCTTACCGCCCGGGAAGTCTGGTTGGTAAAAGAAAAGGTGCTCAATGCCCGCAGTGCCGATTACACCACCTGTGACCGGGAACACCCCCACTACACATTCTTTGGACCCCGGGTCCGCTTGTTGATGGACGATGTCGCCATTACCCAACCGGTTCTGCTCCGTATAGGTCGCATCCCAATTCTTGCTGCACCGTTCTGGATTGTCCCGGTCGCATCTAAAAGAAAATCAGGCCTGATGCCCTTTAAAGTCGGCAATGCCCGGGACCAGGGTTACTATGCCAAAGGCATCTCCTACTACTGGGTTATCAACGACTATGCCGATGCCACTTTCCTTCTCGACTTAATGACGAAAAAGGGGATTCAACTCCGCACCGAAGGAGTGTACATTGTCGACCCTTATGTTCGCGGCTCAATCCAGGGCTCTTATATCCGGGAAATCTGGGACACCCTGAACCCTGGTCGTCCTCGCTACAGCTTCAACCTTGCCAGCACCGGTAATATAACCCCTGGGACCGATTTCACCATCCAGACCGAACTCATCTCGGACACCGCTTATGCCCCGGATTACGCCGAAGACCGCTTGGACTGGCTCAAACAGGAGGTGTACTCCTACGCTGCCCTGCGCCACCGTTTTCCCGCCCTGGGCCGGCTCAACATCCGGGCAGAACGCCGCACCTACTATATGCGGCACTATCAATACTCTTACCTCCCGGCTGGGTCATTCGCCTTCAACACCCGCACCCTGCCCGGTAACTGGGACTTCTCTCCTGCCCTGAGTTTTTCCCGCCGGGTCGAACAGTACGATTCCAGCGGTATTGACACCCTGTTGCGCCAGCGCCTTACCCCTGGAGTTTCCTTCAATCTCACCAGTCCCGAATACCCGTTTGGCAGGCTTGACATCAGCGACCAGTTTTCAATTACCGATTTTTCACGCCGCTCACTTACCGCAGCACCGTTTTCCTCACGTACCTTCAATCACGAAATCACCCTTGCCACATCTCAGAAAATTCTTGGAACCTTCAACACGGCAGAAGGTATCAACTTCAAGCAGAACGACGACCTGCGGGACACAATACCTCTTGAGCCCGATTACTCTTTCTACCTGACCAGCAGTTTCTCGCTCTACCGGGTATTCGGCTTATCATCATCTACCATTCACGGCATCCTTCACACCGTTACGCCGATGATGCAGTTTAACTACCAACCCCGTGTCACCCCCCGGGGACTGTTTGGCAAGATCGAGTTCACCCAACCGGAAAATGCCCTCTTCATTTTGGGTATCAACAATGGCTTTCAGGCGAAAATCGGCGCAACAAAACAGAAGGTTGACTTCGGCACGGCAAACATCACCACCTCATTTGACCTCATCAACCATCGTTTCACGCCATTTAATGGAAACTTGAGCCTTCGTCCCCTTGCCCTTTTCCCGATTGTTGACTCGGGTCCGGTGCGCAATAACCTGGGACTGTACCTGGACGGTAACATCTCATTTAACCCCGACTCAATGCGTTTTGGCCAGGACTTTTCCGCCTTCACCACTTTTCTCTGGACCCACACAATCACCGACACCTTGCGCCACCGGGAAGATGGCTGGGAATTACGCCTCAATCATACGATTGGCAAAAATGTCCATATGATTACCGGCTCTGTGGCATTCTCCTATGCAGGGTGGCGCCTCGGGCTAAATTCCCTCGGTTACAACATCACCCAGCGTCAGGTTACCGACTACTCAATTACCCTTTGGCGCGACCTCCACTGCTGGGAGGCACTCGTAACCCTTTCCGGTCTCGGGAAACAGTGGCGCTACGACTTTGAAGTGAGAATTAAAAAACTTCCGGATGTCCGATTCGGCAAAAGCACCTTCCGCGCCTTCCTGCCATGAGCAAATTAGCAATTTACCTTGCCTCTACCTCTCCCCGAAGGCGCCAGATTCTACGCCACATCGGCATTAAGTTCCGTTTACTCCGTCCTGATTTTGTTGAACCCGATATTAAAACCAGCAACGCGCCCAAAAAGTTTGCCATCACCTGTGCTCTATTCAAAGCCCTATCCACTCTGCGCCACCACAAATTAAAGTCCGGCGTGGTCATTGGTATGGACACAATCGTTGTTCAGGGAAAACGCATTCTCGATAAACCGGCAACAGTCAGCGAAGCAAGAAAAATACTTAAAATGCTTTCTGGCAAACCGCATTATGTTATTACCGGAATTGCTATTATAAAATTACCTGAAAGAAGAGTAATAACTGGCGCTGAATCAACTCGGGTAACATTTCGGACCTTATCAGCCGAAGAGATAAACCGCTACATTTGTACCTCTGAACCTTATGACAAAGCCGGCGCCTATGCCATACAGGGCAGGGCATCAGTATTCATAGAAAGGGTAAACGGCTGTTATCTGAATGTGATTGGGCTACCGGTACCGCTTCTATTGAAACTGCTGAAACAAATTGAACCAAAAGTAAAATTTTAGGGCGATGTCAGCCGGATTTCGACGCGAAAGTTGGCGTCAACCAGATTACGGCCGTTATCCAGAACCAGATAGTAAACCCCGGTTGTCGGAATGGTGTCGTAAAACGGCCTATTGTCATCGGCAAACCGCTGGATTAAAAATTCCGGTTCTTCCTGGCGCTGCCAGCGCCCAAAATTGTCTTCGTCTAAAAAGAGCAGATACACATTCCGGGTGTCGGACCAGGACTGTCCGCTCAAACGGTAGCCTGCCAGTGCGGTATCGGCGCAAAAGGCATAACTGCGACCCTTTACTGCGCCTTCCCAGTAAGCAAAAACCACCACCCGGGGCTTAACAGAAATAACGAGCGAGTCGCGTGTCTTTCTGCCCTCCTGGTCTGAAACCTCAACGCCGATTATCGCAATCCCGGAAGAGTCCGGAGTCCGCCACTTTACGCTGTCACCTCTAATGTCAAGCAACCGCCCACCTGTACACCACCAATGGAATGTTGCTTCCTCTTTTCGTGCCCCTTCCAGTTCGCACCAGTACCAGGTACTCTCCTGGGCGCTTAAACTTGTTTTTCCTACCAGCGCTTTAATTGTCAGCTCAGGGGAAAAAGTAAAACAACTACCGCCTATTGAGACGACGACAAAAAAAATGGTCAACACCGGTAATAGCCAACGGTAAACGGTTCTAATCGGTATCATCTGCTCTCTGAATTATTCACCATCCTTACCCCCTGTCAAGAAAGCAATCATACCTTTGAACTGTTATCGCACCGCTTCAAAACCAAAAGAGACGCAGTTTATAACATAAATCATTCCCAACGGTTAGACGGATAAAAGCCGGTACCCAATTAAACTGAACCCAGCATCGGGAAAAGTATTAAAGAGCAAGCCCGGGGCATACCCCAAGGCAGTTCCGGGTACCGCACTAAAGGCAACCCGTTAGTCGAGTTCAAACCTATCCGGCATAATCATTTATCGGCACAACACCCGGTTTCTTCAGAAGTTACATAGGGAAACCTAAACAGCGGTCACCGATTAAGGTTGATTTACCGCCTTGGTACATTATCATTGTATTATGCTCAACCCCAGAATCATCGCCCTGCTCAATCTTGCCCAGACCGCAGAAAAGGAGAGTTTGGAGCGCTATCTGGAGTTTGCCTTCCAAACCAAAGACCCGGGTGGAAAAGATATGTTCATCCGGCTGGCAATCGATGAGTACCACCACTGGCAGTTGCTCGAAACCCAACAGCGCTCCCTGAATGAAAACGGAACATTTTCCCGGGTTGAAATCCCGTGTTCTCTTCTTGAGCAACTCATCCCCCACCTTTCCGAAAAAGAACTGCTCATCCGGGGCAAAGAAAAACAGAACGAACTTAACGCCTTACAAACCGCGCTTCAGTTAGAAAGATCGGCGCGTGATTTTTACCACCAAGCCCTTGAGCAAACAACAGCAGTTGAACTCCAGCAATTACTTTTACGCCTCGAGCAGATGGAGCAGGCTCATCTTGAATTGATTCAAGCCGAAATCGACCACATCCAGAAAACCGGTTTCTGGTTCTGGTTTGCCGAGTTTACCCTTGAAGGAAACCCTTAACCAATCTTTCTTACCCGCTCCTGAAACTTGATACCCAGTTTTTCCAGTTCACTAAGCACCGGTTGATAAATCTCGGGCACAACCGGAATCTGCACACCGGTAAGCCGCAGTTGACCCTCAAGAGCCATCTTCACCGCAATCGCCGCCGGTAAACTTACCGTCCGCGCCATCGCCGTATCACCATTGGGCTGACCAAAATCTATCAAAGTGGACTCAATAAACTCACCCGGCTTATCAGGATATGCGACTTCAAACTGGTGCTGCAGCACAATCATATCCTTTTCGCCCGGTTTATAGGACATCCGTTCCAGCATCGCCTTGGCAAGAATATCAAGCGTGGAACCGCGCTCAAGCCCGATTGGTTCATCGCTGAAAAGCCCGAGCCAATCCAATCGTTTCATTACGGGACTGTCAAGGCTCAACCCCAGTTTCTTTGCCACATCCTGCCGCAAATCGCCTTCTTCCGGCACAAAATCTCTTAACCACTGCGCGTAAGTCAGCCTCTTCAGGTCGCTCCACTCCCGGTCGTCTTTGAGTAATCCAAGGTTAACAAGCGCCTGCATCGTATCACACCAGCCCGTATTCCGGAATGTCGCCCGCAGCATCGTCTTTATTCCCTTAAGCCCGTAAAGTTCAATGTAGGGCAAAGAGTTACGATTGGGATAAGCCTCAAGCTCTCCCAGCCCTTCAACCACCGTCTTCCAGTAAGAAGAAAAAAGCTGGCTGCTGGGAATAAAAACCTCTTTGCCATCCTTTAAAAAACGGGCATCGTTACGTCCTGCCATTAACACCCCCTTAGGGCTCCAGGAAAACTTGTAGCCCAGAGGGTTGTCATTGGCATCCGGTGCCGGCAGACCGCCACAGGAAGAGACAAAACTTACGACCTTGCCCCCTTCGTTTTTAACCCGGTCGATAATCGCCATCGCCGACATATGGTCAATTCCCGGGTCCAGTCCGATTTCGTTTAAGAAAAGTAAGCCGGCTTTTGCGGCAGGCTCTGAGAACTGGCGCATCGCATCGCCAACATAGGAGGTCGTAACTAAATGTTTTTTCAGGTCCAGACAGTGCCTTGCGACTTTTGCATGATAAATATATGGCAAAAGGCTTACCACGACATCAGCATCGGCCATCAATCGGTGTAACTCAGGCTCGTCATCCACCAAGAGTGGCACCGCCTTGCCCTTCGGATGCCCGGCAATCAAATCCTGCGCCTTGCTTACGGTCCGGGTCGCCACCACGGTTTCAACACCAGGCAACTCCAATAGATAACGGACCATCGGTCTGGAAACAAGACCGGCACCAAGGATTAATACACGCTTATTGCTCTTTGCCATAAAATTATCCCCTTTCTTTCACAAATTCCTCAAGATACTTATAGTTCGGTGTTAACACCCCTTTATGGAGAATCAGTGCCCGTTGTAAAGGTCCTGGCAACACCAGCCGTTCTAACTCAACCTGAAAATCGGTACTGGCAAGTACCGGAATAAATGGCAGCAATGCTTCACCAAACTCCCGGGAAGCATCCGACGCCAGTTCGCAGGGCAGATTGTCAACCGCCATTATTACAATCCCCTGCCCCTCTAAACCATCGGTGACCATTCCGGTCAAAGGGTCGCAAACAAAAAATGGCGCACCCGGGTCGGTGGTTTTTACCGTGATTTCAATTGAACCCTCAATGTCACAGGAGATATCACCGATAATCAGCAATTTGAATCGGTCGGGCTGAAAGTTTTCCCTCAAATACTCTTTTGTCACCAGCCGTGGATAACGACTGTCCCAGTAAATACAATTGACCAGAACCGAAAGATAGGGTAGGTACTGTTCAAATTTTGCCCGATACCGCTCGGGATGATTGAAATATTGATTCAGGTCAAACTTCTCCTCCGGGTTTTTCGGCTCAACCGTATCCTCCTCTTTGAAAACTACCTGATAAATCTGGTCTTTTTTCCCTTCTTTGAGCAAAGCCGGTAAATCCGCCGGAGTCACTAATGTTGTTCCCAGTGCCATTAAAATCTCACCCGCACCGCGGGCAACATTACCGTAGCCGGTAACGCCAATAACCAGTGGCACCAGCTCTTCTGGTAAACCATTGCGCCGCACCGCTTCTCCAATTTGGGCAATCGCCTCCTTTGCCTTATCAACCCGGCGGTACTCGTGCGCCAGTTTTGCCTCCTGAAAAGGCGTTTCCCAGCCCAGGACCTTCAACCTTTGACCCAAACCGGCAATGGTATCTATCATTCCGGCAATCCCGGCAAATCGGCCAAAGAAAACCAGCCTTTTCCCCTGCTCATCGGTAATCTTTTCATAATCCAGCAACGAACAACCCAACTCCATCATTCGCTTCAACATCTTCATATTGTGGGGCTGACCCTTAATCACATGGGCGAAAAACATATAAGTTCCCTGCGGTCGGAAAAAATTGACGGGCATCTCTTTGACACCGAGCACAATCGGACAATCGGCAACATCCTCCCGCACCTCTGCTCCCGCCTGCCGAAACTCCTCATCTGAGAAAATCCGAATCGGCGAACTCTGAACCGCAAACCTCAGCCCGTGTTCAACAATCAACTGGCGCAGCTGGTCCGGTGTCAACGGCACGCGCCGCTCCCAGATGTTTTTATCTTCTCGCCTGATACCGATTACATTCCTTGTCATAATAAGTCTTATATTTTAATAAAAAGCCATTCCAAGTCAAAATATAAAATCGATACTAACCCGGCAAAAGATAAATGGTGCGGGACGCCTCGATTTATCCTGACCAATTTCCTTGACTTTTACTATGCCTTGGTTATTATATTATTGTCGATTGAAAACGGGTTCTCAATCGGCGGGAAAAAGTAGTAACCCGAAGAAAAACAGGCTTGGAACCGTTCAGTTCCGGGTAAGAGCACAGCAAGATTAGATATCACCTTGTGCGAACCCACCTTTTGAACGATTCTCAAGCGAAAACATAACAGGAGGATAGTTATGACAAGGCGCTTGTTCGTGGGCAATCTGCCCTTCAGCGCAACCGAAACTCAGTTAAGAGACCTTTTCGGTCAACATGGCGAAGTGGTTTCGGTGAATATCGTGACCGACCGTTTTACTAATCGTCCCCGTGGGTTCGCCTTCGTGGAGATGGGTACGGACGAAGCGGCTCAAGCCGCTATCGCCGGCCTGAACGGCTATACGCTTGAAGACCGGGCGTTGAATGTAAATGAGGCGCGGGAGCGGACCGAAAGCCGTGGTGGCTTCGGTGGACGCCCTCAGCGTGGTCAGCGTCGAGGCGGTCGCAGCGGAAACAGCGGTGGTTTTTCCAACCGGCGCTGGTAAACGATAGACTAAATACCAAGCGGGCTCAACACTGAGCCCGCTTGACTTTTATATAGGTTTTCTATACTAAACTATGGCTCCACGACTTAACGATGAAACAAAAATCAGGCGGTTAACCGCTGAGGTTTTGCGCTACGCCGCCCAGAAAGTAGAATATGCCGACCTGCTCTATGAAAGGTTGTTGCGGATAGAACTCCAAAAACTTCCCGACCGTGTAATTCAAAAACCGTTCAATGCTAAAGCCCGGGTACAACTGCGCCTCCTGGACGACGGGAAAAAAGTTGAACTAAAAGTCGGGACACTTGAACTGGCATCACTTAAACAGGCAGTTGACGACGGTGTAAAACTCCTGAAACTTACGCCCGCGCCCCCAAAACCGGTATGCCTTGCTCCCATTCCCAATCCGGGCAAAATCCACTACGGTGCTCCCGCCCCCAAAGCATTTCCTGCCGCCCGGATTTTCGCTGCGATTATTGACGGGGTGGAAAGCATCGCTCGTAAGATTGAGCACCAGCATCCGGGAATGGAATTGAAACCGGAATTCTGGTTTTTCTCGCAGCGCGAGGAGAAGGTTATTGCCGACACCGACGGCGTTTTTAAAACTCAGGTTATGCCCCGAACATTCTTTCAACTTTTTACCCGGGTAAAAGGTCCGGATGGAAAAATGACCCAGACTCGAGCCAGGTTGGGTAATCCCCTGCCTAACTCTTTTATTGTTGAACCTGGCAAAAACGGATTTCACCTCAGCCGCCTTGCCGCACGACACATCCGGGAATGGATGGAAAAGACGGTTGAGTTGCAGAACGCTGTAACCCTATCGCCCGAAGAAATTAACTCTCTTACCCACTTAGTATTACACTATACTACCCTCGGCGTCTTCGTTCACGAAGCACTGGGACATAACTTTGAAGCCGACATCGTCAAAGCCGGTGGTTCCGGAATAATTGACCAGGAGGGAAAACCGAAAGGGATGGTAGCGGCTGAAGATGTGAACATCTTAGACGGACCACTACCGGATAAATTTGACCAGGGGTTTGGTACCGAATTTATCGATGATGAAGGAGTCGAAGTCCAGACCAAACTCCTTGCCGAACATGGTGTTGCTCAGGGAATGATATTAAATCGGGAAACCGCGGCTTATTTCGGATTACCCCCTAACGGTGGCGCATTTAGCGAACTGGGTGACCGCAGAATTCCCCGGATGTCAAACACCTTCGTTATGCCCGCCTCTAAGCGCAACTGGCATAAAAAACTTGAGGAACTTATCAGCGACATTCCCCGGGGCATAATCCTCATTGGAACATCAGGTGGTGCCGTATCCAAAGATGGCATGTCTTCCTCGGTACTTATCGGCTATCTTGTTGAAAACGGTAAAATTACCAAAACGGTCAAACCTTCCAACTTTTCTGCCAAAACCCTTTATGCCTTGCGGTATGTTGATGGGTTTGCCGGACCAATTTCAATCGACGATGTCGGTTTCTGTGGAAAAGGACAAACGAAATATGTCGGGGACGGAGGACCAATGTGGACGAGGATAAAAAATAACGAGTTTGTTAGCCTTTCGGTTCAGGGGTAATGTATGGAACTACTCAAATTCAATGAAAAAGTAGCAAAACTGGCAAGAAAGTTAAAACTGGACGATTGTGAACTACTTGTCACCAACAGCCGGGTCCTCAGTGCCCGGATTGAAAATAAAGAAATCACCCTCGAGTTGAAAGAAGACATCTTCGCCGCCGGTCTCCGCATCCTCAAAAGAGGTAAAATCAGCTATGTCCCGATAACTGAACCAAATTTTGACCTTCTGGAACGTGGTATCACAACCGCACTCGTCAAAGCCGCACCTTCTCCTCTGCCATCATTTGCCATAATTGATAACCTGTCCGATGGGCTTTTAAATTTTGACCCGGTGGTTGCCAATCTTTTCAACTCACCGGGTAAAGTACAGGAAATCGCCCGCGAACTTGTCAGCCGAGCTTTCGCCACCGGTAAAATCGAAACGATTGAAGGTGCAATTCAGGTTGAAATTGAACAGCGACTGGTTTCCACCTTACACAGCCCTGATGTCGCTTATGCTGAACGCACCGGTTTTTCTGCTTTTGCCGAAGTGAACTCAAAAGATTTTGACTTTGTAGCAGGAAGAAAGTCTCCTGAAGTAATGGAACAGGTAATCGAACTGGGCGCCCGCGTTGCCCGCAGTTTATCCGACCGGCAAACCAATCCCGAACAGGAAAATATGCGAGGCAAAAAGGTACCGGTAATTCTGCATCCGGTGATGCTTGAAGAGCTCATCCGCCGGCTGGTCGCCGAACATCTTTATGCCTCAACGGTGCAAGAAGGGATGTCGCGCTTGCGGCTTGGTGAACGCGTTGCCCCCGAACAGTTTACACTGTGGGACGACGCGACCGCTCCCTATGATGGCAACACCTTCCCCACCGACGATGAAGGCACCGCCAGCCGGAAAAACCTGATAATTGAAAATGGCATCTTGAAGATGTACCTTTATGACCGAACAACCGCGTTTAAAGATGGGGTCGAATCAACCGGCAATGGCAAAAGACGACCAGTACTGATCGAAGAGGAACATGAAGCACCGGTCCGCTGCACCATCAATGACATTTACCTCGCTCCGGGAAATCAGTCGCTCGATGAAATGGTGAAATCAATTAAACATGGGTTGCTCGTAAAAATGCTACTTGGCTTCCATACCGCGAACCGAACAACTGGTGACTTCACAAACCCACTTTACTTTGGCCAAGTAATAAGAGATGGCGAAATTGTCGCACTCCCGGAACCCGGACGCTGGGCGCTCAAAGGAAACGCCCTTGACTGTCTTAAAACGGTTCAGGCGATTAGCCGTGAAACCAAACCGACCGGCTCGGGAATTCTACCCTGGGTAAAGACGGAACTGACCGTCGCTTAAATGTTGTTGTAGCGAGCGATTCGCAATATCCCCAGCAACTCGCGGAAGGCGCCAAAGTAAAGTACCTGGGTTGCCATCCAGGAACGGTGTACCGCCTCAACCACCTGAGGTCGACTTGCATCGTAAGCGACAATAAGGGTCCGCAGCACAGCGTGCCCGAACACCATACCACAAACAATCCCCAGTAAAAGACCGATGAAATGGTTGAACACACCAAAGCCGAACTCGAAAAGCTGGTTCAATCCGCTGGCAAGTAACAATGCCAACACCGATAAAATGACAAAAATGCCAATAAAACAGACCGCCGGGGCAAGACCGATTATTTGATGAATGGGAATAAAAAGCCGCACCGTGGCAACCAGTGCTCCGATAAAAAGGGCCGTTTCATAGAGAACGAGCGAAAAATCCCTTGTTGCCCTGAGAAATTGAATTGCGGCACCGGTCGCAACAACCCCAATCGTCATTATGTCAATCCAGTTGAACCTCATCCTGCCGAATCGGTTTCTCGCTCAACTAAAGGTCTTTTAAAAAACAGAACCGCCCGGGTTATTATTCCGCTGTGTTCCGACCCGTTAACCGTTGCCACCAGTTCCCACCCTTCTCGTCCTAAATCATTGACATATGCTTCAACCCCCTCCATCGTATCCCGCGGCTTCTTTTCACCCGGCACCTGTACACCCCAGCGTGCCATTTTCAATATCGGACTCAGGTTGATATCAATCTGTAAAAACTTGTATTCCCATTTTGTCATCTTTCAACTCCTTTCTTCTTTAATCCTAATCTGGTAAAATAGCCAGTCAAGGATAACCGGTACCAACTACAGGCTTGACTCCCCTCCTTCTGTGCCGTAATATCCAGACTATGTCTCGTCCCAAGCAACCAGAACCGGATTGGGGTAAAATTACCCAGCGCTATCTCCCCGCTCTGACGCGCACTGCCTCCCGCGTTGTCGCTTTAGGCTGGGCAGAAAAAAATGCGGGGAATTTTTCAATCAGAATCGAAGACTATTTGCTGACCAAAATCACCGGTGGCTCAATGCAACAAGTCGCCCGTGAACCGCGCTCTTCCATCTGTATTGTTCAACCCCAAAAAGTTGGCTGGCGCTATCGGGTATTACCCTCCGGGGTCAAACCAACAAAAGAACTACCAACTCACATCCTGGGACAGCGCATCCTGAAAAGGTTTCGCCCTGCAGAAATAGTGCTTTTCCACACCCATCCCTCAGATATCGTGCGTTTGACCACACTCTTTCCTCAACCCCGAACCCTGCTCCGGAAACTAACTCCATTCATAAAAAATTTTCCAGACGTAGTTACCGCGCTTCCCTTTCTTAAACCCGGCTCACATTCTCTGGCGCGCGCCACCGCCCGAGCATTAAAAAACTACCGTTTAATAATCTGGGTCAATCACGGCGTCATCGCCTCGGGCAAAACGCTGCAGGAAACATTGCGGTTAATCCAGCAACTCAACGCTGTGGCTCAAAAAATTCTTTGCCAACGATAGGACCGCGAATTTGAAAACACCGCGTTTCCCAAAACACCTGCCTGCACCGGATGGCATCGAAACATTTTACGAAGTTCGCTCCCGCGATTCGCACCTTCCACCTGAACAGTTTGCCCGGCTTCCCCGACATCCGATTTACATTATCCTTGACAACCTCCGTAGTGCCTTCAATGTCGGCGCTATCTTCCGACTCGCTGATGTTACCCGCGCCCGGGAAATTCTGCTCTGCGGCTACACCGCACATCCTCCGCATAAAAAACTGGAGCAAACCGCTTTGGGTACAACCAATTCCGTGCCCTGGCGTTGGTTTCAAAACACCGTTAACGCCGTCCTGGAGCTGAAGAAAAACGGGGTGCAAATTGTCGCCCTGGAAACGGTTACCGGCGCCCCCTCTTTTCATCGTTTCACCTACCAATTTCCCGTCGGTATCGTTCTCGGCAACGAAGCACTGGGTGTTTCTCAGCAAGTCTTGGAGCTTTGTGATGGTATTGTCGACATCCCGGTTTTGGGCTATAAGAATTCGCTTAATGTCGCAACCGCTGCGGCGGTTGTCCTCTACGAACTGCTTCGGCAGGGCAACTGGATTTAATCAACCGGCTCAGCCCCAACTCTTCCCATTTTACTCGTTAACTTATTTATTCAACCGGTCTAACCTTAGGAATGTGTGACTTCAAAACCGGCTTCTTATAAAGTCCTACGCCCAGTACAAAACCCTGCCAGACAATAAGCACAAACCCATTCTCCACCCCGGCGTCAATTTCAATAGAACTGCCGTTGATCAGACCTTTTGCCTGCTCATCGTTAACCTCAATTAGATTTTTCTGAGCCGATTTCCCTAAAATCTGCATCGCAAAAGTGGTCGGTTTAACCGAATGAGGAAATAAGCGACAGAGCCGTATCCCCCGGCGTAACGGCTTCAACCTATCAAACTGCATCACTTCTGAAGTCCCGGCAAAAATTGTCTCCTGTTCTTTTATAAGTTCCAGACCTTCCAGCCAGTTAGCCGACAATCCAAACCTCAACCGCAAAAAATCAATCTGCTCCATTTACTGGCTTCCTGATTAGGGCAACAAAAAAAGCTTCGGTGTCGTTATCCTGGGGTAAAATCCGGCAACACCGTTTTACCACTTCAGGAAAAATTTCACCTTCCCATTCCGTTAGTGCCGGTCGTGTTACAAACCCTGGTAGTTCAAACGGCACAATCTCGGCATCAGGATATCGTTTGAGCAACGCTGCTACCACCGATTCATTCTCCTCCGGCGCAATCGTACAGGTAGAATAAACCATCACGCCCCCGGGTTTCAAAGCCTGATAACCGGCACGTATCAAACCCCGCTGGAGTGTTGAAAACCGTTGAATCGCTTTTATGGACCAGCGGTTCAACGCCTCGCGGGTTTTACGGATTGTTCCTTCCGACGAACACGGCGCATCGACCAGAACGCGGTCAAAGAAATTAGAAACCCTCTTTGCGATAGTTAGCCCATTGGTACGGCAAACCGCAACATTCAAACATCCCATCCGGTCAATGTTACCGATCAAACCGCGCACCCGGTCTAACGAAATATCATTGGCAACAATCAAGCCCGTATTGTTCATCATTGCTGCCATCTGCGTTGTTTTGGAACCCGGTGCCGCTGCAACATCAAGAATCCGCTCCCCGGGTTTCGGGTCAAGCACAAGTGCCGGTATCATCGAAGCCGCATCCTGAATATAAATCAACCCGATAAAGTGGCTGATTGTCTTACCCAGACCTTCTCCTTTTCGGGCGACAAAACCAAAAGGATAATAAGGCAGGGGTTCGGGCTGAAAATCGGTTAAAAGCGGCAGGACCTTATCCGGTGTCGCCTTCAAGTTGTTAACCCGGAAAACCGTGGGCAAAGGGGTAGCCATCGTTTCAAGGAAAATATCAAAATCCGGTATAAACTTTGAGTAACGGTAAATAAACTCCTGTGGAAAAAGACGCCTGAGCTCCTTCATCGTTCAGCTGTTGAAACAGCCCCGGACCATTGCTCAAGCCGTTTTAGCGCGGCAAGTTTCTCACCCCGCCCCAGTTTTGCCTCCTTGATTCCATTTTCGAGCAAGGAAATAGTGCGGTCATAATCACGGCGGTTGACCGGATAGGGATAACCATCCTTACCACCATGGGCAAACGAGTAAGTTACCGGGTCCCGAAAAGAAAGTGGTGCCCCATAAACCACCTCAGCCACCAGCGCCAGCGCTCGCACCGTTTTCGGTCCAACCCCAGGTGTAAGTAAAAATTGGGCAAAATCTGCTGGCGGCTTTTCATAGGTACTCACCAGCACCTTTTTCAAATAGGTGGGACTGATGTCCGAATCAAGAATCGGATGCTGCTCCGGCATTTTCAGCCGGGTAACATCCTTCAGGGTCTTTTCCGGAACATCCTTTGCCAGTTCCACCACCACCTGTCTTGCCTTTTCCGCCTCGTGGGCAACCATATTCAACACCGCACCCGCTCGTGCTCCAGTAATCGCCTTATGGGGCTCGTTTACAAAACTTTCCAGACCCTCTGAATACCAGTGATACCTTCGTGCCCAGCGCGTTGTTGCATTCATCCCCTGTTGCACTATCGCCCACTTCCCATCCCTGGTGCTGATGAACATATGGTGGTAAATCTGAAAACCATCCTGCAAGCCGCTGGAATCAACTTTAGCAACCAGACGACTGGTCTGGGTTAAAATCGTCCCATTGACTCCAAACCGTTCGGCATAAAAATTAATCTCCTCTGGTGTCCGGCGCGCTGCCCTGCCCTTTCCACCGCAGACAAAAAATCCCAAATCGTGCTCTAAACCTTTAATCCCTTCCTTCAGGGCACCACAAACTGTTGTTGTCAAACCCGAAGAGTGCCAGTCAAATCCGGCAACACAACCGAGGCTCTGAAACCAAACTGGGTCTGAGAACCGACGCAAAACCTCTTCTGTCCCGAACTCGGCTACGATAACTTCCACAACCGCCCGTACCAACCGCTTCATTCTTTCAAAAAGCCAGGCTGGTGCCGAGCCATAATGCAAAGGCAAATCGACAATGCCGCGCCGCATAAACTGATTGTATGTCGAAACCGTTTCAGGTCAAGAGACCGGGTTTGCCCTAAACTCATCTATTGACAAATGCCGGCGCTTGCTTACAATTCATTCGGCAGTGAACCGAATAACTTTTCAATCCGGACCGGCACAGGCAGTTGCCGGCGGTTCGGGGTTCAAACGGAGCATGTTGCCTTGAATACGGCACATGCAATAAAAGTACTTGGGGCAGTAGCTCAGTTGGGAGAGCGCCAGAATCGCACTCTGGAGGTCGCCAGTTCAAATCTGGTCTGCTCCACTTTTTTCTTTTAAGGAGGGTAGATGGTCATCTTGCCTCGTTATGTATTTCTCACCAAAGGGGTTGGTGTTCATCGGGAGCGTCTTGCCAGTTTTGAGGCGGCATTGCGCGATGCGGGCATCGCTCCTTTTAATCTGGTTCGGGTCTCTTCAATCTTCCCCCCATACTGTCGCATCATTTCACGCACGCGCGGTTTGAATCTGTTGAAACCGGGCCAGGTGCTGTTTGTAGTTATCAGTGATAACGCCACTAATGAACCGCACCGGCTCATCGCCGCATCTATCGGTATCGCTATCCCCAAGGACCCATCGCGCTACGGTTACCTCTCAGAATACCACTCTTTCGGCGAGCGAGAAGAAAAAGCCGGCGATTATGCCGAAGACCTTGCCGCGCAGATGCTTGCCACCACCCTGGGCGTACCGTTTGACCCGGACCTCAGTTACGACAAACGGAAAGAGGTGTGGAAAATCGCCAAAGAGATTGTCCGCACCCAGAACATCACCCAGAGCGCCATCGGCAATAAAAATGGCTTATGGACAACGGTTGTTGCCGCCGCTGTGTTCGTTACCGATGTACCGGAAGATAAGGAAACCGAGACCGAATCTTCGGCCCAACCCCGGGGTTAATACACCTTTTTAATTCGCAACGCCGGATAGTAATGGCTTAAAATCTGGTGGTAGCGGTATCCCTTAAGCGCCATGGCAATCGCCCCATCCTGACACAAGCCAACCCCATGGCCCCAGCCTCGACCTTCAAATGTAAAACGGCGGGCTGAAAGTTTCATTTGAAAATATGTGGATTTCAGACCAAGCGCAAGCCGGAATTGACTGCCACCGACTGCAATCTCACCCCGGTCAGTTTGGAATCGGACCCTTGTAACTCTTTTTTTCAGTCGGTCTTTCTCCAGTCTAAAACCGCGCACTTGGGGTTTGGTTTTCCAACCCTTTAATTGCATTAATACCAATTCTACACTGTCTTGAGGCACACTCTGACGCCAGAAATAGTTTTTACTCGAAGCACAAAATGGCTGTACCCCAGCTCGATTTCCCGGAGTGTCGTAAACTGACCGGAGGTAAGGTTCTGAACCATCGGCAGTAACCCCGCCACAATTCCCGTGATAAAGTGCTACCGCGACCTCGTCGTTAAACATCAGCACCTCACCCTTTGTCTCATCAACCGCCTTGTTTCCAAGACCAACCTCCCTATCCGCCCCTTGATACTCCTGGTCCCGGAGATAACTGTCGTAAAGTTCATAACCCAGTCCGCGTCGCATTTTTAGCCGGGTTAGCGTAAAACTACGGGCGGCAACCGCCTGGGCTTTTACCGCTTCAAATGTCTCAGGCTTAATCGGTCCAATTTCTGCCGGTATTACACCATACAGATACTGCTCAACTGTCAGTCTGTTCACGACCACCATACCGGTATCAGGAATGATAAACGCCCGAATTTCACCTCGATACCTTCTGCCTTCAACATCAATCAGTCCGGTGCTGGAAAAAACCACTGTGTCATTGGTACTTTGCCATAGTGTCGGTGCCCCACGGTAACTTTTCCCATCAATCAACTTCACCGCAATCCGATCGCCCTCCTGGTCCAGCACAACAACCTTTTCCTGAGTAACTTCATACCGTAAACCATTTGTTATTATCAGCAACCCTTGCGCCCCTTTCAGTTTTACGCTGTCTTGTCCAACACTCAATCGCACCCGAACAAAAATCTCCTTGTCCGAAAACAAACGGTGTCGCGTGGGCGTTGAGTAATGGTAACAGGCTATAAAAATTACCAGACTTAGTACGGTAAAACCTCCAACCCCAATCACTTTAACCGGACGAAAAAACCCGATGGAAACTTGCTTTACCGCCATCGCCACCAATTTAACTTCAATCGCTGTGATGTCAAAGATTTGCTAACTGGACAATAACACCAGATTTGTTTAAAATAGCGTATGCAACATCGGGATTTAAGGGTCGCGGACGCAATTCGGGACATCGTCGCCGACATCGTGTTAACAAAACTCTCGGACCCGGCGATTGGCTTTGTTACAATCACCCGTTGCTCTCTTTCCCGGGACCTCCGTAACGCCACCGTCTATTTTTCGGTAATGGGTGATGAAAGCCAGCGCCAGCGCTCCCGCACTCGTCTTGAACACGCCCGAAGGTTTATCCGGCGCCTTCTTGGTCAACGACTTAAGATGAAGTTTTTACCCGAGCTTCACTTCGAACTGGACGAAATTCTCATCGAAGAGCAACGCATCGGCGAAATCCTTGACCAGCTTAACCCTGAGGAGGAAGAAAGAAAATCTCCAGACAATAATGCCAACGAAGACAATACCCCATCTGATGAAAAGTGACGGCAAATATACGGATGCGCGGGCTTTTGAACATCAACAAACCGACTGGAATTTCTTCTTATGATGTAATCCGGCGTCTTAAACCTTTGCTCAAACCGAAAAGAATTGGTCATGCCGGCACCCTGGACCCAATTGGAACCGGCGTATTGCTAATTCTGATAAATGAGGCGACTAAAATCAGCCGTTTTTTGCTCAATCAGCCCAAGGAGTACGAAGCCGAAATTCGGTTCGGGATTCAAACCGATACCGACGACATCACGGGCAAACCCATTGCTACCGCCCCGGTACCACAGATTAGCGCTGAAGAAGCGGAAAGAATCATCGTGAACCGATTCACCGGTGAATTTGAACAGACCCCACCCCGGTTTTCCGCATTGAAAAATGCGGGTACGCCGCTCTATAAACTGGCACGAGAGGGGGTGGAATTTACCCCGCATCCCCGGCTGGTTACAGTCTATGAACTGGAACTGCTCAACTGGCAACCACCCTGCGCCATTATCCGTTGCCTTGTCTCCAGCGGCACTTACATTCGCAGTCTGGCGCGGGACATCGGTTTCGCCCTCAACTCCTGTGCCACCCTGACCGGTCTGACCCGAAAGAAAGTCGGCAATTTCACCATCGAGACCGCGGTCTCGCTTGAAAATCTCGCTGCGCCCGATGCCGACTGGAAAAATTTTCTTATTCCAATTGAACAGGCGCTAACTCAACTCCCCCGGATTACCATAACACCAGAACAGGCGCGGATGCTCCTTCAGGGGAAAATCATCACCCTTCCAGTTTTAAACATAACTTTTCCTGAAACCCCAAAACAGAAACTATCTTTATCCAGCGACTTACCCGATATCACGCTCGCCCTTTCTCCTGACAACAACTTCCTTTCGCTGGTCAAAATATCCGACAACCGAATCAAACCCGTAAAGGTCATTTATGCCGATTGAAAAGAGCCCGCTGGTATTAACCATCGGCAGCTTTGACGGGTTGCATCTCGGCCATCAGGCAATTATCCACCGGGTTCAGGAAATCGCCCGGGAAATTCACGGCATTCCCGGAATGGCAACCTTTCACCCTTTGCCCGCCCAAATTCTCCATCCTGATTTCCCCTACCTTCTGACGACAATTGACGAAAAGATTCCGCTCCTGACCGAACTGGGCATCCAGTTCACCTATCTCATTGAATTTAACCAGCAACTACGCTCAACCGAACCCGAACAGTTTATCAAAAGTTACATCATCCAGCCCCTACAACCAGTGGTTTTAGTTCTCGGAGTGGACCACCGCTTTGGTAAAGATGGCAGGGGCGACATCAACCTCCTCGCATCTCTCTTAAAACCTCATGGTATCCAGTTAGAAACGGTTCCGGAATTTCATCACCTTGGCGCACCGGTAAAAAGCACCCGGATTCGGGAACACCTCGTTTTAGGCCATGTCCGTCTTGCCGCAGAACTTTTGGGTCGACCTTACGCCTTCACCGGCAAGGTTACCAGCGGTTCTGGCACCGGCCGACGGCTTGGTTTTCCAACTATCAACCTGCTCCCGCTCCATCAGGAAAAGCTGTTACCAGCCGAAGGGGTCTATGCGGCTATCGCTGAAACCACTCTGGGTAACTTTGGCGGTGTTCTTAACATCGGCTTTCGCCCGACATTTGGTGGAAACAACCGGACGATAGAAATCCATCTCCTTGATTACCCGCCAAATGCCCCGGAGGTGACAAAGGTTACCGTCCATTTTCTGGAACGCATCCGACCCGAAATCCGATTTGATAGTCCTGAGGCACTCAAGGCGCAAATCAAGCAGGATGTTGCCATCGCCCGCCCGCTCATCGAAAATTCAATTTACCGGGCACATTTCCTCGGTTAACTGACCACAAACAGTTGACAATAACCCATTAACATTTATTATTTACCATTATGATGCCTTTCCTATTAATACTTTCGTTGCTTGAACCGGCACAGATTGTGCCGCCGGACTCATTCGTTTATCCTTTGCGTGTTGACACAATAAACGAACTGGAACTCACCATTTTCCCAGAAGCCCGTAACCCCTTACCGCTCTTTTACAAAATTGACTGGGGCGATGGCGAAACCCTTGACTGGACCGGACCGCTGCGTTCGTTGATTGATATTACCCGTTACCATCGCTATCATTCGACCGGTAAATTCGCCATCCGGGTAATGGCAAAAGACTCCATCGGCAACCAATCAACCTGGAGCCAGCCATGTTCAGTTCAGGTTGTCCCGTCCCTGCTCAAATGGTTTGCGCCGACATCTGGTCCGGTTGTTGCCGCCCCGGCAATTGACGAAATGGGCAATATATACATCGGCGATGAAACCGGTACCTTCTACTCCTTTTCTCCTAACGGTGAATTGCGCTGGACCTTTACCGCCCGAGGCCCGATTTACTCCGCAGCAACAATTCACGCCGGCAAAATCTATATTCCCGCACTCGACTCCCAGCTTTATTGCCTTGATACTGCCGGCAACCTTCGCTGGTCAATAAACCTCGAAAACGAACTGTGGACCCCGGCAACAGTCAACACCGACGGCTCAATTTACATCGTCAACGACAGTGGCACCTTATTTGCCTTGACCCCTCAGGGCAAAATCCGCTGGCGCGTCAATGTCGGAGAAGAAGCCACATCATCCCCAACGATTGCCAGTAATGGACTAATCTACATCGCCACCGACTCGGTATACTGCTTTACGAACCGAGGCAAAAGACGCTGGGCTTTTGGCGCTGCAGAGGAAAGCTATTTCTTTCCGGCACCGGTTCCGGATGAACAAAGTAACATTCGTATCGGCTGTTCCGATGGCTTCATTTACGCCCTGAGGCCCGAGGGCAAGCTACGCTGGCGGATTCCGGTTCCGGATGAGGATGAAATCCGAACCGAAGTTGTTTATGGACCTGATGGTACGATGTACTGGGGCACTGATGGTTACTACCTTTGCGCCAAATCCGACACGGGCCGGACAAAGATTATTTACGAAATGAATGATGTGGTTTGTTCCACGCCCGCAGTAAGTGACAACGGTACGGTTTACATTTTGCCCGATGACGGCACCTTCTACGCCTTCACCGCCTCAGGCCGACTCCTCTTCAAACAGGATATCGCCTGGGAAGACAAGGACCTGTATTACACATCATCACCCACCATCGGGCCTGATGGTACAGTGTATATCGGTTCCTGGGATGGTGGTCTCTACGCCTTTTATGGCGATGCGCCACCCGCCCGTTCCATCTGGCCCCAGTTTCGCCAGAATGCTCAGCACACCGGCACCCAGAGCAAAACCGCCGGGAAAAGGAGGTAATGTCCCGATGTGGCAAATCATCTCCGCTCCGACCCGCCGCTTTCAGGAGTTAAGTAACAAACCGACCTGGACTGCTCCGCTCATCCTTGCCCTGATTTTGCCGCTCTTCATCGCCACCATTGGCAGTTCGTTCCTGCCACGCGCCCGACTCGCAGCCAGCATTGAATCCCGCATCGCCAAGACCAAAGATTTTCTGGATACCCAGGTGGAAAAAGGCAAAATGCCCTCGGACCAGTATGAGGCAGCGCTCAAGCGTATTGAAGAAATGTCCCGTTCCGAAATCGAGTTCTACCAGAACGCCTCCTGGTTGAAACTGTTTTTCCGCTTTTTTGTCCGCAGCCTACCCGCGGTGGTCTGGTCAGGGTTACAAATCGTCATCTGGAGTGCAATCCTCAATCTACTCTTGCCGCTACTCGGCGCCTCATCCAGCTTTGGCCGCACCTTCGCCATCACCACCAACTCCGCGCTCGTCCGCATCCCTGCCTCTCTGTTTCACATCATCATAATCCTTGCCACCGGCAACCTGACCGCTGCCACCAGCCTTGCCCCGCTCGCCGCTAATGCTCCGGTTTATCTCCGGGGAGTCCTCGCCTGCATTGACATCTTCACCATCTGGGAACTGATTCTTGTCAGCCTCGGGCTTAAAGTCATCTTCAACCTTAAAATGAGAAACACCGTTCTGGTCGTATTTCTAATCTGGTTCTGCTATGTCCTCATCATCGCCGGCTTGGTATCGCTCTCCGGTGGTCTGGCGCTGGGATAAATAGTAATGAATTTTATTGCCCTTCTCCTTTTTTTCATCGCCTCATCGTCTGATGACACCCTTTACCTCAGCCTCAATCAGGCGCTCCAAACCGCATTAAAACAAAGCGCGCAGGCAACTGAAGCCAGTGCTGACCGGTTGCAGAGCTGGTTGAGTTTAGGCCAGGGGCTGAACGGCATCCTGCCCGCACCTCAGGTAAACATCACCCGGACCAAAGAAATGTCCGGGCAAGCACTGTGGACCAGTACTCTGACCATCAATCAGGTGTTGTTCGACCCGACGGTATTCGCCGGCTTCATTAATGGCATCATCAACGCCCGTTACTATTCCCTTGACGCCCGGGAAAAAATTGCCGCACTTATCTTTCAAACCACCACCGACTATCTAAACCTTTTAAAGGCTCAACTGCTACTTGATGCCGCCCAAAAAGCACTGAAACAAGCTGCCGAAAACCTCGCCTATACTACCGAACGCCACAACCTTGGTCAGGCATCCCGCATCGACCTCCTGCGCAGTGAGGTATTCTACTCCCGGGCGCAACTCAACCTGTTAAGCGCCCAGAAAAATGTCGCTCTGGCTCAGGAAAAATTACGCGCCACCGCCGGCATCAACCGTCCCCGTCCAATCCGGGCAACCGAAGAACTTAATTCGCCCGCCGATTTTCCCATCACCGACCCCGACAGTCTGCTTTTTGCGATTGAGCGCGTTAATCTCGGTGTCCGGATGAGCCAGAATCTCAATACCGCTGCCCGACTAAACCTCGGTGCCGCCTTTGCCCGCGTCCTGCCTTCAATATCACTCTACCGCTCCTGGGCTACTATTGACACTACCCTGCCCCAAAACTATCGCACTTGGCAGGATAACGCAAACCGTACCGATGGCATCCGCTTTTCCTTCTCGCTCGCTGACATTAAAACCCTGCTCCTTAACATCGGTGACGCCGTTGCCGGTTCACGTCGCGCCCGTGCCGCGCTGGCACGAGCCCGTTTCCAGTTGCGGGCGGCAGCGCAATCCGCGCTCCTTGACCTTGAAGAGGCGAAACTCCGTTACGCCGAGGCAAAACGCAACTTAGAACTCAACCAAGAGCTTTACAACCTTGCCCGCTCGCAATACGAACTCGGTAGCTTTTCCTTAAACGACCTGTTGGAAGTTGAAGTCAACCTCGCGCAAGCCGAGGCTTCCTACCTCGCCGCGCTCTGTGACACCTACATCCAGACCGCCCAGATTGGCTATCTTCTGGGCAAAACCGATATCTTTACTGGAAAGTAATAAGTTGAAGGAGGTGTTGTGAAAAAACCGCTCCGCATCATTTTGGTCGTCCTGGGCGTAATTGTTTTGCTCGTCCTTTTCATCGTCCTGAACCGTTCCCAGCGTTCACCTGGCGTGCTCTGTGAGACTGAAACCGCCGACTACGGTTCAATCCTCTCTAAGGTTACCGCCACCGGTACGCTCCGCGCCCGAACCCAGGTTAACCTACAGGCGCAACTGATGGGTGTGGTTAAAAAACTGCGCATCCAGGAAGGCGACTTTGTCCGGGCTGGTGACACCCTGCTTGAACTTGACCGGCAGACCTATGAAGCACAACTAATCCTGGCACGTGCCCAGTTTACCCAGATAAAACTGAAACACGCCCGAATCGAAAGCCTCTACAGCCGCGGGCTCATCGCGCCCGAGCAGTATGAGGCGTCTAAAGCCGCCTACGAAGCAGCCGAAGCCCAGTTTTTACAGGCACAAGACCAGTTTGACAAAACGGTTATCTGCGCCCCGATCTCGGGCATCGTCTCCCAGTTAAACATCAAAGAAGGTGAAACGGTTGTCATCGGCACGATGAACAGCCCCGGTACCGTACTGATGGTACTTGCCGACCTGTCCGCAATGGAAGCCCTGGTTGAGGTAGACGAAACCGATATTGTCAATGTCGCACCGGGCCAGTTCGCCCAGATTACGGTTGACGCCCTGCCCGACACAACCTTCACCGGTAAAGTCACCCGGGTCGGCTATATGCCGGTACAAAAACTCCTCAGCGCAACCGAAACCGGCACGAATTTTGAGGTTACCATTACCATTGACAGCACCGTGGTATCATCCTTGCGTCCGGGAATGACCTGCCACGCCGAAATCATCACCGCCCGGCTCGACTCGGTGCTCACGGTACCGATTCAGGCGGTAGGCCGGCGCAAAGTGGCGGGTAAAGAGACCGAAACCGTGTTTTTAGTAAAAGATGGCAAGGCGGTTCTCACCCCGGTCAAAACCGGCAAGGCAAGCGATACCGACATCGAAATCGTCGCCGGTATCAATCCCGGTGACGAAGTTATCACCGGTCCCTACAAGGTCCTGACCAAACTCACCGATGGGCAACGGGTCAACGCCCGTCCGGTGCAAACCGATACCCTTGACTGAGGCGTGTTGATCAAAATCGAACAGGTAACCAAAATCTACTCACTGGGTAAAAGTGCGGTGCGTGCCCTTGACGGCATTTCGCTGGCAATTGAAAAGGGCGAATATGTTGCCCTCATGGGACCATCTGGCTCGGGTAAATCGACTTTGATGCACATTTTGGGCTGCCTCGACACACCGACCTCCGGCAAGTACCTCTTCAACGGTGCCGACACATCCCAGCTCAGCGACAACGAACTCGCCCGCCTCCGTAACAAAGAGTTCGGTTTTGTATTTCAGAACTTCAACCTGTTGCCCCGGCTCTCCGCCCTTGCCAATGTTGAACTGCCGATGCTCTACGCCGGTGTTGGGCGTAAAGAACGGCTGCGCCGTGCCACCGAACTGCTCACGATGGTGGGCCTTGGTGACCGGCTTAACCATCGCTCCAACGAACTATCCGGCGGTGAAATGCAACGGGTCGCAATCGCCCGTGCCCTTGCCAACTCTCCCGCCGTTATCCTTGCCGACGAACCCACAGGCAACCTCGACTCCCGAACCGGCAGCGAAATTATGCACCTGTTTGACACCCTGGCACAGGAAGGCAATACCGTCATCCTCGTCACCCACGACAAAACGGTCGCCGACCACGCCCGGCGTACAATAAAACTCAAAGACGGCAAAATCGTTGAGGAGTAATAAATGCCCGTCTGGGAAATTGCCAAACTTGCTCTGACCACCTTCCGCACCAATCGCCTGCGTTCCTTTTTAACCACCCTGGGCATTATCATCGGCGTGATGACCGTCATCGCCATCGTCTCGTTAATTCAGGGTATGAACTACGAAGTGGAACGCCAGATCAGTTCCCTAGGCTCCAATGTCATCTACCTGCAAAAGATAAACTGGGGAATGGGCCGCATCGACTGGGACGAAATCAACCGCCGGCCCGACCTAACCGTTGACGATGCCAACGCCATCGCCCGGCTTCCGATAATTGAACGGGTGGCACCGCTGCGCAGCCGGATGGTCAGTCGCCTGAACTACCGCAACCGCAAGGTAACCAGTATTGAAATGGCGGGTATCACTCCGATTTATGCGACCATTGCCAACTACACGATTGAAACCGGCCGCTTTATCAATTCCGACGACAGTATGCGCAAACGGCCCGTGTGTGTTATCGGTGGTTACATCGTTGACAACCTCTTCCCGGACGAAGACCCACTGGGCAAAAGACTCAACATTGAAGGTAAGAGTTTTACCATCGTCGGCACCTTGGTCCGCAAAGGCTCATTTTTAGGTCAAACCCAGGACAATGTACTTTTCATCCCCCTGACCACCTTTGAAAAAAGCTTCAAACCCCAGGGCGGATTTGGTGCCCTCGCCCACGACCTCGCCATCGTCATCGAACCAAAGAAAAATGTCCCGGTCGAACAGGCAATTGACCGCATCCGCGAACTGATGCGCCGGCGCCACGCTCTTGGCTATGACAAACCGGACGACTTCGGCATCAACACTCAGGAAACGCTACGCGAAATTTACAAAAACATCACCCGCGTTGCCTTCATTGTGATGATTGCCGTTGCCGCGATTTCGCTGCTCGTGGGTGGTATCGGAATTATGAACATAATGCTCGTTGCCGTTGCCGAGCGTACCCGGGAAATTGGCTTGCGTAAAGCCCTGGGAGCCACCACGCGCGACATCCTCTATCAATTTCTCCTTGAATCGGTCTTCCTCGCCCTTGCCGGAGGTGCCGTCGGTATCCTCCTTGGTATCGGCATCGCCAAGATTGTTGAACTCACCGCGCACCTCCGTGCTGCCGCACCGTTCTGGACCATACTTCTCGGCTTTGGTTTCTCGGCACTGGTTGGCATCTTCTTCGGCATCTACCCGGCATCAAGGGCAGCACGACTTGACCCCATCCAGGCGCTCCGTTACGAATAAATTAGATTAACCGTCCATTAAATTTCCCACCTATCACTGTAACCGGTCACGCACATCCGGTATAAGAAATCGATAGAAAACAAATATCCCTTTTCAGGACCAGCGCAATATCGGCTGGCTCCTGCTCAGCAAAAAACGATTTGACCACTCCATAACACAGGGAAACTTAGAAAATTAGCAACGATAAAGCCATTGCTTCTATTTCGTCCACCGTTGCGAACCCAGCAAACGTCAGCACCCTATTGATAATTACACCAGGCGCGCCCTTCACCACCATACTGGATACCACCTCCGGAACGACCCAGGGGACGGTATTAACCACTGCTTCGAACGCTCAACTCACTATTTTTCAAAATGTTATAGAATTCGTTAACTTTTCTCTCCTATGGGGTCTAAACTCTTTAGCCCGGGGATAAAAATATGTAACTGCTGTTTTGTTCAACCCTTTTCTAAACGATTCAATCTCAAACTTTGCTACCTTCTGGACAAAATTATTAGACTCCCAACACAAGAGCATAGTCATCTCATTCAACCCGGCAAAAATGGTAGTTGGCTCCCACCCTGTTCTTTTAAAAACCTCTTTGTCCAACCTGATTAATTAGATATACTGTTTGACCAGAAATTAACCAAATTCGTGCCCGGGTCAAAAACTTGACTCACAGCAAAATTCGTTTATCCTTCTAATAATGAGTACAAAACGTTTTACCGTTAGAACAAGAGCCTGCCCTTACTGCGCTGAGGGCGTAACTCATATCGATTACAAGGACCCACGACTTAAGGACTTCCTGACGGACCGAGGAAAAATCGTTTCTTCGCGCGTCTCCGGCTTGTGCGCCCGTCACCAGCGCCGACTGGCAAAAGCGATTAAACGGGCACGCAATATGGGTCTATTACCCTTCATCACAGTCCATATTTAAGACTAACTATGAAGGTCATTCTCCTCACCGACATCGAACGATTGGGCAAACAGGGCGAAGTGGTTGATGTACGCGATGGCTTTGCCCGCAACTATCTCTTGCCCCGAAAACTGGCAATTGTTGCCGATGAAGCGAATATGCGCCAGCTCGAAAATATCCGTCAGCAGATTGCAACCCGTACTGAGCGTTTGACCAAACGGCTGATGACGGTAAGTGAACAACTGGGACTGGTGACATTAAAAGCAAAAATTCGGATGGGTGCGGAAGGTGCATTCGGCGCCATCACCAATGCCGATATCGCCGACCTTTTGGAAAAAGCGGGCCATAAAATCGATAAGCATGCTATTGTGCTGGAAGAGCCAATAAAAGCGCCCGGCATCTATGACATCCCTATAAAATTAGGACACGAAATAACCGCCACCGTAAAACTCTGGGTCGCCGAAGAAGCGGTGGGTTAAGACCCCATCTTTGATGCCTTTGCAGCCCGCAGGTTCATCTTGTGATTGAAGTTCAGGTTGAAGCGGTTTTGATTGACAATGCAACCAATTCACCGGTTATGCTCTTGCGTGAGGTTAAAGGCAACCGGGTTTTACCGGTTTTTATTGGCGCGGCTGAGGCGTCAACGATCGCCTACGCCCTTGAAGGCATTCAGTATGTACGGCCCCTCACGGTCGATTTGATGCGCAATTTGATTGTCGGAATGAACGGTAAGGTAAGTCGGGTACTCATCACCAAACTGGAAAACGAAACCTTCTATGCGGAACTGGTAATCGAAACGGGCGACCGGTTGATTACAATTGATGCCCGCCCTTCCGACTCGGTTGGACTGGCACTACGCACCGGCGCGCCAATCTATGTTGAAGACACAGTAATGGACAGTGCCGGGCAGTTCCTCTCGCCCGAAGACGAAGATAAACTGCGGGAACTGCGCACCAAATTACGGGGCATCGACCCCGAAGACCTGGGCAACTACCAATTTTAACCCCTTATGATTCCCTCGGTAATTGAACAACTCAAAAGAGGTGTTGACCGCCTGGAAACCGAAGCCGAACTACTTGAACGGCTGGAGCAATCTCGCGCCACCGGTAAACCATTGCGCATCAAACTGGGTATTGATGCCTCGGGTCCGGATATTCATCTCGGCTTTGCCGTGGTGTTGAGGAAGTTAAGGCAATTTCAGGATTTGGGGCATATCGCGGTCTTGATCATCGGCGACTTCACCGGTAAAATCGGCGACCCGACCGGACGTTCGAAAACCCGACCGCAACTTACCGATGAACAGATTAAAGAAAATATGGCACGATACCGGGACCAGGTGTTTAAAATCCTTGACCCGACGCGCTGTGAATTTCGTTACAACTCAGAATGGCTCGACCCGCTTAATGCCACCGATATTGTCAATATCGCCGCCCGTTACACCGTTGCCCGGTTGATTGAGCGCGAGGATTTTAAAAACCGGCTCCAGCAGGGGGTACCGCTATTTGTCCACGAACTACTTTATCCCCTTTTTCAGGGCTACGACTCGGTAATGGTTCAGGCTGATGTTGAACTGGGCGGTGCTGACCAGTACTGGAACCTTTTGGTCGGCCGGGAACTTCAGGCGCGCTTTGGTCAAAAACCCCAGGTCATTATGACAATGCCTTTGCTCGTGGGTACCGATGGCAAGATGAAGATGTCAAAATCGTACGGCAACTATGTCGGCATCACCGAACCACCGCAGGAGATGTTCGGCAAGTTGATGTCCATCCCTGACGAGTTGATTTTAGACTACTTCCGCCTGACCACGACAAAAACCGAACCCGAACTCAATCAGATTGCCCAGCGCTTAAAAGCGGGCGAAAACCCGCGCCACATTAAAGCCGAACTGGCAAAAGAGGTTGTTGCCCTCTACCACTCTCCTGCCGAAGCGGTAAAGGCAGCGGAAGAGTTCGACCGGGTATTTCGGGAAAAACAGGCGCCCGAAGATATCCCTGAATTCCTTATGCCGCCCGAAGGAGTTAACATCGTCGAACTGATTTCTGCCACCGGCATTTTGCCCTCAAAAAGTGAGGCACGACGCAAATTGCAGGAAGGTGCGGTATATCTCGATGGTCAGCGGCTCTCCGACCCGAACTACCTCGTGCGCGTTGCCGACAAACCTGTTATTCTCAAAGTTGGAAAACGCCGGTTTCTCCGCCTTGTTCCCCGCAGACCTTGACTATTTCTCCGGATAGTTTACAATCATAGGAAAGGAGTATCAAGATGAACAATGAAGAAAAACAACCACCCCAGGGACCACCGGTCCAGGTGGAAATTGGTGAAAAAGAGTCCGAGGGGATTTATTCTAACTTTGTTCTTATTGCCCATTCCGGTTCTGAATTCATAATTGACTTTGCTCGCATCCTTCCCGGCTTACCAAAAGCCAAGGTGTTTGCCCGAATTGTAATGACACCGCAGCATGCCGCTCTGCTCCACGAAGCGTTAGCCGAAAACATTAAAAAGTACGAAGCCCGCTTCGGCAAAATAAAACTCCACGGTCAAAAGGAAGATACAGCAAAATCTCTTGGCTTCTAATGGACCGTCCCCGGTGCCCAACTTCCGACCCGGTCTGCCCCAAACAGTAATCCAGATAAGCCAACTTGTCTGGCGCCAGCACGGCAAAGCCTACCTGGTTGGTGGGCCGGTTCGTGACCTGCTTCTCAACCATCCCTGCCCGGACTGGGATATTGCCGTTGACTTCGGATTAAAGGAAAACCGGGCTGCAGTCGAAAGAAAAATGTCCGAACTTCTGGGCGCCGTCGCCCGGCTTCTAAAAGGCAAATTTGTGTTTCATCGCCCTTTCCTCACCGGAACTGTAACCCTGCCGGACCGTACGAAAATCGATATCTGCCACACCCGGCGCGAATCGTACCGCAAACCAGCAACTTTGCCCCGGGTTGAACCGGCCTCAATTGAAGATGACCTTGCCCGTCGCGACTTCACAATCAACGCCCTCGCGCTCGAATTAACCCCTGACGGTGAGAAACTTATCGACCCTTTCTCGGGCCAGGAAGACTTAAACCGCCGGCTCATACGCATCCTCCATCCGCTAAGTTTTGTCGACGACCCGACCAGAATTTTTCGTGCCCTCAGATTTGCCATTCGCCTTGACTACAACATTGAATCCGGCACCCTTTACCTTCTCCGGGCAGCGGTAAGGGAACGCTATCCCGCACTTCTAACACCGGAACGAATCCTCTACGAGGTGCGTTGTATCCTCGCCGAATCTGCTGCCCTGAAGATGCTGGAAGCGCTCCTGAAAGAAAATGTCCTTCAATCTTGCTGGACTAACTGGCGGTTAGACCGCTCACCCCTTCCCGGATTAAAAAAACTCTCCCAGCGCGGCGCCACCTCACAGGAACTTTTCTGCTACCTCCTCAGTTTTCTGCCGGTAAACGAGAAATTCCCCATCACCAGCGAAGAACGTGATACCGCCCGGTTCCTGCGCCATCTCAATCCCTTACGGCATCGTCTGTTGCGCGCCAAAAAGGCAAGCACAATTTATCACATCCTTAAACCCGTACCGGAAACCGTGTTACTTATTATGACGAAACTTGAGCGCCCGGCAATTCAGAATAAATGCAACTTGTTCTTACATCAACTTCGGTTTGTCAAACCCGAAATTACGGCCGCTAACCTGATTGCTCTTGGTATCCCACCCGGTCCTAAAATAGGCGAATTGATGAAACGTTTGCTCACCGCCCGGCTGGACAAAAAGGTCCGGAACCGGGAAGAAGAACTCCGGCTGCTCAAACGCTGGACAAACAAAGGGCGCTGATGGACTGGGGCGAACTTATTCTTTCGGCACCAGCGATTCTCTTCGGATTAACGATTCACGAATTCAGTCACGGCTATGCCGCATTTATCCTCGGTGACCCGACCGCCAAACAGTCAGGTCGACTCACACTCAACCCGCTAAAACATCTTGACCCCCTTGGCACAATTCTACTCTTCCTGCCCTGGACCCGCTTTGGCTGGGCAAAACCGGTTCCCATAAACCCTAACAACTTCAAGAATCCGCTCCGCGACTTCGCAATCTCTGCTCTTGCCGGACCAATATCCAACTTTCTGGTCGCCATCTTCGCCGGAATCGTTGCCCGGATTTTAACTGCGGTCGGCGTAAATGGGTTCGCATGGAAACTATCAGGTTACTTTGTAATCATCAACCTGATTCTGTGCTTTTTCAATCTGATTCCGATACCGCCGCTTGACGGTTCAAGATTAATTTATTATCTTTTACCACCCGAGCTTGCCGCCCGTTACGGCAGGCTGGAACAGTCTAATTTGTTAAGTTTGATTGTGATATTTGTGTTTGGGTTACCGCTTTTCCGTATGGTTGTTTTCCCGATGGTAATGGCGACTGCCCGGCTTCTTCTGGGCGCTGGCATCGGATTCTAAACTTATGGGCAAGAGAAAACGCAACGGCTGGCAGGTCTTCGGCTGGGTCACCATCATCGGGCTGGTGCTGTTTATCTCTGTTAGCCTTTTCTCATCAATCATCGGCAAAAACAGCCCGGCAACGAATTACGGTGGAGTTGTCGGCTACCATCTTGCCCGGGCTTTGATATACCTTCTCGGTGGAATGAGTCCCCTCGTTCCAATCCTCGCTGCCACAGCAATCGTTCTCAAAATAACGAAAAAGAAGCAGTGGCGCCGGTTTGCTGGATTCGGAATTCTGACCCTTGCCGTTCTCCTCAGCGCCGCAATCCTTTCGTTCTATGCCGGGCTGAAAAATCCCCCAGACAACTTCAGCGGCGTACTCGGACACACCTTGAACAACCTTCTTCTGCCCGTTTTTGGGTTAGGCTCACTCGCATTTATCGGTCTGGGGTTTTACTGGGGATTTACCCTCTGGTTTCGTAAACCGAAACCGCTCGATTTCAGCCGCTCGGCATTCATTTTGCTCTTCGGCATATTATTTGAACTATTTCTCGCTTATTTCCAAACCGACAAAATGCTTGCGGGCGCCCTTGGCCAGGCGACTGTTAGTTTCCTTAACAGCCTGTTAGGCGTCGGGACCCTAATCCTGCTCATCGTTTTATTAATTGCGCTCATCATCGCGTCGGGTTTAACCATCCCCGGGCAAAAAGACATCAACACCAAAATAGGTAAACTTTTCTCCAGTATCCGCCAGTTGTTTACCCGCAAACCCAAACAAAAACCAATCATCAGCGTTACCCCGAACCAAACCGATAACCGAGCCCTCGCTGAAAATCTGCAACCCCAGGATAGGGAAAGTTCTGTGCCACCTTCAAGCCCACCTGCAACCACCGAACCAGCAAAACCGGACCAGCCCATCCCGACTACAGTTGTCACGGCACAACCTTTGCGCCCCCGCCTCACGCACCTTAACCTCGATGAATTCCAGAAACAGTTCCTCCAGCGTCTTGACACACCTAAACCAGAAGACAAACTCTTTAAGGACCCGGCAGAGGCAGAAGCCGAAGGACAACTGCTGATGGACAAACTTAAGCAGTTTGGCGTTGAAGGCAAACTGACCGCCATCCTCTCGGGGCCAATGATTACCCGATTTGAACTGGAACCGGCACCTGGTGTCCGTTGTAGCGGCATTGAAAGTCTCGCCGACGACATTGCACTCGCCCTTTCCGCCGAAAGGGTCCGGATTCTTGCTCCGATTCCCGGAAAAAGTGCGGTCGGAATCGAAATTCCCAACAAAGCACGCCGTACCGTTTATCTCAAAGAGGTCCTTACCAGTCCCGCATTCCAGCAGGTTGACTCACCCTTGGGCTTTGCCCTCGGTACAACAATTACCGGCGAACCCTACTGTGCCGACATTCGCCAGATGCCCCATGTCCTTATCGCCGGCACCACCGGCTCGGGCAAATCGGTCTGCATCAACTCCATCATTATGTCAATTATCTACCGCTCAACTCCCGACGAGGTCCGCTTTCTCACCATCGACCCCAAACAGCTTGAACTACCAATCTACAACCCGATACCCCACCTCCTTTCCAAAACAACCACCAATCCCGAACTGGTCGTTGCCGAACTCACCCGAATTGTAAACATTATGGAAGCCCGTTACAGCGAATTTGCCGAGCTCGGGGTTCGAGACATCTCCAGTTACAACATCCGCTGTGAAGAATTGGGAAAAAAGAAAAAACCTTACATCGTTGTGGTAATTGACGAACTCGCTGACCTGATGCAACGCGCACCAACCGAAATTGAAGCCCGTATCATCCGGCTTGCTCAAATGTCCCGGGCGGTTGGCATCCATTTGATACTTGCCACCCAGCGACCTTCGGTTGATGTCATCACCGGGCTAATCAAAGCCAACTTTCCCTGTCGTATTGCCTTTCAGGTGGCAACCAAAGTTGACTCCCGAACCATTCTTGATGCCAACGGCGCGGAATCGCTCCTCGGCCGGGGCGATATGCTCTTCCTACCACCAGGAAAAGGTGATGCCATACGCATCCACGGTTGCTTCGTATCCGAAAAAGCGGCTAAGGGCGTGGTTGACCTCTGGGCAACAAGATACCTCTCCGAAATCCTTTCGGAATTTGTTGACGAACCCGAGAAAAAAGCCCAGGAGATTGTTAAGCAAGAACTCACCGATGTCTTTTATGACCCCCGGTTTGCTGCCCGGGGCAGAAAACTCGAACAGATAAAGACCATTCTCCCGGAAGAAATTCTTGACAACATCCTTGCCCGTCGCTATTATGAACCATTAGAAGAGGAGGTCGGGAAAAGCCACCCGGCCGATAATGGAACGGAGACATTAAACGGTGAATTTGACAACCTTTTTAGCGAGGCAGCACGCCTGGTTGTACTGCACAAAGAAGCATCGGTCTCAATGCTCCAGCGACGACTTGATGTTGGGTGGGCACGCGCCGGCCGTATCATCGACCAGCTCGAGCGCGCCGGTATTGTTGGACCCCATGCTGGAAGCAAACCACGCAAAGTGTTAATTCAAGACGAAGCCGAATTGGCCAAGAAACTGGCTGAGATTTTAAAGCAAAATGAAAGACCCTAAAGTTTACCGTAAGTGGATAAAGGCGATTGTTACCACCATCCCCTGTCAGACCGACGCCGAGGTGATGAGTTTCATTCAGTCGTTATCCGAAGCCAAAACTCATACACCCCAGCCGGAAATAGTGGTTGACGACCACTGGTTCTGTGCCCGACGGTATCATGACCCGGTGTCGCAGGAGAATCTACTTGAAATCTATATCGGGTCCAACAAATCGGGTAATGAGTGGATGGGCTACGACCGCATCGACCCGCGCTGGCTTGATGCTGAAGGCCGAGACCTTGACCGCTGGGAACTCACCCGCGCCTATATGAGACCAAAATACCGCGGGCTTAACTATGCCCCGTTTATGGTCGAACTGGTCCTTGCCCTTTGCAAGAAAAACCGGGGATATTCGGTTGTTGCCTATCCTCGCCATGTCGCGATGCTCGTAACGCTGATTAAAATGGGATTCCGAACTATGGAAGGCAATTACGACGCCACCCTCAAAAGAATTCTTGCCCAGGGGTTACGCTGGTATCGCAACGACACATCCCAGCGCCGGCTTTATTATGCTCAGGAATTCCGCCCCTTCATCATTGAAGGCAGTTTTATAATGGAGAAAAGGGTAGCACCAGTCACACTCTGGGAATTTCTCTGGCAGAAAATCTAATTGCCCTGCGGGACAAACCTGTTAAGTTGACTCGCCCCTAAAATCCCGGCGTCTTCCCGCAATCGCGACAGAACTATCTTAACATTTCGCTGTCCTAAGTAAGGTCGACTAAAAATAGTAGTTTTAACCGCCTGAAGCAAAGGTGTACCCAGCCGGCTCATGCCGCCGCCAATCACAACTATCTCCGGGTCAAGAAGCATTATGGCGTTGTATATGCCAAGCCCAAGAAAATAGCCCATTTCACTGATCACCTGTCGGGCAATCCTGTCGCCCATCTTTGCCGCTTTTCCAATCTCCCGGGGCGTCAACCTCTTTAAATCGTACCCGACCAGCTCCCAGATTCTGCTCCGGTCTTTTGCATCTTGGGGAAATAACACCAGCTGATTGCGTGCGTTAGAAAAATGTGCCCCCTGACGACGCAAAAGCTGCCGGCAATTTCGCACCAGCGCCCGGGCACTGACATAACTCTCCACACAACCATTATTACCACAAAAACAGGCTGGCCCGTGCAGAGAAATTACTGTATGGCCCAGTTCACCGGCAAAAAAATTTGCACCCAAAACCGGCTGATTGTTAGCAATAATCCCGCTACCCACCCCGGTACCAAGAGTCAAAACCAGAACATTGCGACAGCCTTGTCCCGCACCAAACAGCCACTCCCCAATCGCTACCGCATCAGCATCATTCGCACAGAATACATCAAATTTCGTCAGTTTTTCAAGGATGTCCTTAACTGGCGTTTGTGTCCACAGCGGCAGGTTGGGCGAAAAATTCACTACTCCGGACCGACAATCAACCAGTCCGGCGACACCAACCCCGAGCGTTTGTACCGGATAGCTCTGGCTTAATTTAACAACACGCTGAGCTAACCGGACTAAAATTGTCTGGGCGGGTTCTTCGGGATTGGTGTTGAGCCGGCACCGCCGCACAATTTTCCCTTTCTCGTCCACCAGCCCGACTTTGATGTTCGTCCCGCCAATATCAACCCCAATTGCAAATTCCATACGAGGAATTTACCGCTTTGGGCGGCGGCGATTGTAAATCTTCAAAAGCAGTTTTTCATAAGTCGGACTCAACCGGACACCACGCCGTTCCATCACTCGCCGAGCACACTCCACCATTTCAGTTCGACGCCAGTGCCCCTTCTTCCCCCAAGCAAAGGAGGATACCAGTTTTGGTGTCATGCCGGACTCGAACCAGTTGGCAAAAGTGCCGAGCACCGCGCCCGTTGGTAAAAAAGTGCCAATAGCGGTCTTTGCATGGTCCCCAATAAAGCAGCCCAATTTCACCATACCGGTATCAAACCGCCTTGCGCCAATTTTAACCCGCACCGGACGATAATTGTTCTTTAAGTCCGAGTTTGTGGTTAACGCCCCTAAATTGACCCATTCTCCTACATAACTGTGACCCAGAAACCCTTCGTGGTGTTTATTGGCATAGCCCTGAAACACACACTCTTCCACCTCACCGCCAATACGGCATTGTGGCCCAAAGCTGCAGCCCGGTCGGACCAACGCGCCATCAATTACTGTACCGGGCCCGATATAGCAGGGTCCTTCAACAATACTACCAGGACGCACTATAGACCCTTTATCGACAAATACCGGACCCTTTTCCGTAACAACCTGTGCTCCGGGATAGACCTTACCGCCCTTTTTTACAAACACCAAACGCCTTTTTGTCACTAAAGGCAGTTCCCTTATAAGTTCTTGATAGTTAAGTCGAACAATATCCCAGGGATAAAAAACCGCCTCAGCCGCAACCTCTTTTGCCGTAAGCCCCGCTAAATCGGGCAATGCTTTACGACCTGTATGCCGATTCAATCGAAAGCCGATGGTTCTTCCCATCGATGTAAACTTCTCATCGCGACCCTGAATCGGAATCGGCTCAAAAAGAATTACTCCAGCGTACAGGAAAAGTGCCGGCTGATTCACCGCCGCATTCACTTGAAAAGCAGGGTACTTCTCCGCAACCAGTTCGGCGATTTCCTCACGCACCCAGAGAATAAACTTCTCCTTTGGGTAAACCATTTGTAACTTTTCCAGCAGCGGAAAACAACCACACCTCAACTCAAAAATTGCCCTCAGGTCAACTATCGGGCCAAAATTGCACCAGGAATCTCCCTCATAAATACATATCATACGCAAGAATAACCACTACTTTTCGTCTGTCAACTACCAGCAGGAAAAAAGCTTTTATTAAGACTGCGGCTTAAAACACTCCTGTTTTTTATGAAGCGTTATCCACTGCTCATCAATGTACCGCTGAATTTCGGCAATCACCTTGGCGCCTTCTGGATTCTCAAATAGATGCCGAAACCTGCCCTGGGGTTTCAAAAACTCTTCAACTGGCAACTTCTTCGTTGGCTCGTAGTTGATTTTGTAAGAACCGTTTTCAAACTCGTATATTGGCCAGTAGCAGGTATCGGCAGCAAGTTTGGAAAGTTTTACCGTCTCGCCCGGTTGATGGCGCCAACCTAACGGACAGGGCACCAGAACATTTAAGAATGTTGGACCCGGAGTCAAAAGTGCCTTTTGAACCTTTTGTGCCAGATCGCGCCAGAAAAAGACCGTGGTCTGCGCCGCATAAGGTACCTCATGACCAATGACAATATCCATAATATTTTTCCGATGCTGAACTTTACCCGGAAGCACTTTACCGGCTGGAGAAGTTGTTGTATCGGCACCATAAGGAGTTGCCGAGGAACGCTGGATGCCGGTGTTCATATATGCCTCGTTATTGGTACACACATATAGAAACCGGTGCCTTCTTTCCAGAGCGCCCGAAAGTGCTTGTAAGCCAATGTCGTAAGTACCGCCGTCGCCCGCAAAGGCGATTATCGCTATCTCATCATTAATCCGACCGGTCTTGCGCAAAAACCGATATGCCGCCTCAACTCCGGCTGCAGTTGATGCTGCTGTTTCGAAGGCGGTGTGAATCATCGGCACCTGCCAGGCGCTGTGCGGATAAATTGAGGAAAAAATTTCCAGGCAGCCGGTAGCCATCGTTGTTACTACCGGCATACCTGCTGTCTGGGCAGCGAGTAAAATCTGCCGCACCGCCAACGCTTCACCACAACCAGCACAGGCACGATGACCATGGGAAAACAGTTCCTGATTTTTTGCCAGGTCAGTAAGTTTCAACATCCTTCACCTCACTCCCACATAGGTTACTAATTCATCTTTTTTACCGGAAAGGACCTGCTCATAAACCGCAATGGCGTCTTCCGGAGTAAACTCCTTACCACCTAACCCATAAACATAGGAAAAAACCTCGGGTTTCTCAGGTGCGTTGTAAAGTACCGAAGTTACTTCGGTAAATAGCGGACCACCATAGGAGTTCACCGCATCAACCCGGTCAAGTACGCCAATTTTCTTGAATTTGCTAAGACTCTGCTTCAAAAGCTGCCAGACGAGCGGCCGATACACCCGCAGTTTCACCATCCCCACCTTCTTTCCCTGAGCCCGCAATCGGTCAACCGCAACCCGACAGGTGCCGCAGGCTGAACCCATCAAAAGCAAGACCGCCTCGGCATCTTCACATCTGTACTCCTCAAGTACCGGATATGTTCGCCCAAAACGTTTGCCAAACTCCTCCTGTACCGCCTGAATTATTGGCAGCGTCTGATTCATCCCTTCAATCTCACCCCGCTTAAACTCAAAGTAGTAATCCTGCAATGTTGCCGGACCAACCAGAATCGGTTTACGCCAGTCGAGCAGATTGTACTGAGGCTGTCGCACACCGAGAAAATCTCGCACCGCCTGGTCATCTAAGGTCTCAATCCGCTCCTGACAGTGGGAAAGAATGAACCCATCAATTGCGACGAGCGCCGGCAGATTTGCCTTTTCTGCAATTTTCACCGCTTGAATTAGCGTATCATAACCTTCCTGCACCGTCTCGCAGAAAAACTGCATCCAGCCGGAATCCCGCGATGCGACCGAATCGGAGTGGTCACCATGGATGTTTAACGGTGAAGAAAGCGAACGAGAAGCAACCGCCATCACAATTGGCAACCGTAATCCCGCAGCGATAAAAAGCATCTCGTGCATCAAAGCCAGACCCTGTGAAGCGGTTGCGGTCATCACCCGGCAACCACAAGCCGCCGCACCGATACAGGCGGTCATTGCGGAATGTTCGCTCTCCACCGGGACGAACTCAGTATCCACCTCACCATCACTGACATAGTTAGAAAACAACTGAACGATTTCGGTTGATGGAGTAATAGGATAAGCCGCCACCACATCTGGGTTAATCTGCTTCATTGCGTAGGCCAACGCCTCATTGCCGGTCTTCGCCAGAATCATTTTCGCTCCTTTTCCATGGTAATCGCCTTTGCCGGACAAATACTGGCACAGTTTCCGCATCCCTTGCAAAACTCGTAATTAACTCCTATCACCTTACCGTCTTTAATGATAATTGAACTGTCCGGGCAGTATATCCAGCACATCAAACACTGTTTACACTTTTCCTTATCCCATACCGGGCGCACACTGCGCCAGGCACCAGTTTTGTTCTCCTTCACTGCTGCCATATCGGTGATTATTGCACCACATGGCAATTCACGCCATCCCTTGAGTTTCGCCACCTCTCCTCCTTTAATCGACGCCCTTAACTTCCTCAAAAGCGCGCCGGATACTTTTCAAATTGTCCTCTACCAGTTTTGCTCTTCCCCGAAACTTTAATGCAAGCTTTTCTTTTATCGCCTCGAGCATCGGTTCAAGTTGCAACACTCCGGTAACCCGCACCAGCGCGCCGAGCATTGGCGTATTGGGCACATCCCGCCCAATCGTCTCCAGAGCAATTTGGGACGCATCCACAGTATAGACCTTAACTGTCGCGGGTAGATTCTGCCGTTTTCGCAACTCCTCCGGGCTCTCCGTGGTATTAACCAAAAGGATTCCGTTTTCTTTCAACCCTTCAACAACCCGTGCCGGTTCGATTAACGACGAATCCAGCACCACGACAATATCCGGTGTTTTTATTCCGGAATGAGAGTAAATTGGCTCGTCAGCCAGCCGGTTAAAAGCGGTTACCGGCGCACCCATCCGTTCTGGACCATACTCCGGAAATGCCTGAATGAACTTACCGGTATCAAGTGCCGCTTCGCCAAAGAGTAACGCCGCGGTCTTGGCTCCTTGGCCGCCTCGACCATGCCAGCGAATCTCAAGAACTTGACTCATTGTTCCTCCATTTTTCTATTGCCAGAGAAAAACCATTGCCTTTTCACACAATAATGTAGATAGATATTTTACTAATTGATAACTTTAATGTCAAAATTTACTCTAACACTCTTAATATTCCGGCTTTCCTCCCTGCGGCAAAAATTCCAATTTGACACCTTATTTGCCATCTTTTACCCTTTGCCATGAAGTTTACTATTCCGGACACTGGCATCCGTTATGCCGCAGTCCGGGAACTGGTTGCCATTGCAACCGGTATCGCATTGAGTCAGGTATCGGTTCACGCCTGGTGGTTAGCATTAGCCCCAGCACTCCTCGGCATCATACTAACCCGCTGGACTAAAAGATTCTCACTTTATCTCACGCTAATCGCTGCCGCCTTTGTATTTGGCCAAAGCCGCGTACCTCAAACTCCGATTTCCCGCACCTACAGCACATCCACATTTAAGGTCCTTATCACCGAGGAACCATTAATTACCGGTCGGTCAACTGGTGTCCTTCTTCCCCCTTATTCCGGAAAAGTATCGCTCTTATTTAAAGACTCATTAAGTAGCGTGCACTATGGTGACCTGCTCCTGCTCAGGACAAAGATTAAACCGTTCTCATTTCCCCGTAATCCGGTTCTAACTGACTACAACAAAATTCTGTTTCGACAAGGGTATGTGGGCAGCGCCACGGTAAAATCAGGCGCAATAAAAATCGTCAGCCGTAACCACGGCAACCCACTAATCACGCAACTGATTATGCCGGCAAGAAGATATCTCTTCAATCTGTTTAATCGCCTTATTGGTGGTACCGAAGGTGCGCTCCTCCAGGCTATCCTTTCAGGAGAAAAGTCCGGTTTGCCGGAAACGGTTTGTAAGGCGATGTCTGACTCGGGAACGATGCACATTCTGGCGGTTTCCGGGCTCCATGTCAGTATCGTCGTTTTCAGCTTGTGGCTTTTGCTCAATGTCCTGCGGATTCGTGGCTGGTGGCGGTTCGGGCTCTTGACTTTGGGAACTCTCTTCTACATCCTTGTCGTGGGCTGGCGGGCATCTGCGGTCCGTGCCGGTTTTATGACCTGGGCAGCCCTTTTAAGTAGCCCGACTCAGCGCCGTGTTAGCCCCATCTCCAGCCTTGCCGTTTCTGGCATCCTCCTTCTCCTCTTAGACCCTTTTACCCTTTTTAACCCCGGCGCGCAACTTTCCTTTGCTGCGACTGCCGGTCTTATCACTATTCCTCCCCAACTGGAAAGTCTACTCAAAAAAATCACCATCCCACCCCTCCTGAAAAACTGGTTTATTCGCCCGACTCTTGTTTCGGTCGTCGCAACGCTTGCCACCGCGCCGCTTTTACTCCACCATTTCTTTCGATTCCAGCCTTTAACATTTCTTGCTAACATCCTGCTTGTTCCCCTGACAACTGTCATCCTACCGCTCGGCTTTTTGCTCGCCTTTGTCAACCTTATCACGCCAGCAATTGCCGCCCTTTTCGCCGAAACCCTCCGTTTTCTGCTCCAGTTGATGCTCTTAATTACCAATTTATTCAGCAACTTAAAATGGGCAATAGTTGAACCCGGGAAACTGTCCTGGTTCGGTGTGTTTTACCTTTACGGGCTCATCCTGCTCAGCCTTAACTACCGAAAAAATTGGGCAAGAACCGGCTTCCGTCTCAGCCTGCTCGCTGGCTTGTGCTTCCTTGTATGGAAAAGTGCCCTTAATAACCCAAAACCACAGGTAACCTTCCTTGACCCCGGTCGCGGTGATGCCGTACTTCTCGAAGACCACCAGGGAAGAAAACTGCTCATCGATGCCGGCATTGACAACACCGATGTGCTGCGCGACTTTCTTCTCTGCCGTGGTATAAACCGCCTTGATGCCGTCCTGATTACCCATCCTGACCGGGACCATTACGGTGGTCTTCTTGACCTTGAACCAACCCAGAAGATAAACCTCCTGCTTGTACCAACATTAGAAGGTGACAGTTTGTACCAAACCCTGCTGCGCCGGTTGCAACGTTCGGGGACAAAAATCGTTGTTGTCGGAAAGGGCGCATCCCTTGCCGGTTTTGGTTTTAAAGTTGACATCCTCTGGCCCGATGCTGTTACAAAATGGTTCTACTCAAAAAAACTCATACCTACCAATCCGATTTCAATCGTATCCCGGATTGAACAAAACGGTTTCAGGATGCTCTTCACCGGCGACTGTGAATTCCCGGAAGTCATTCATCCGGCCAATCTAAGCGGCACGGTCAACCTGTTGAAATCACCCCATCATGGCAGTCGTAAAGGAAATAAAAAGCAACTGTTTGAACCCCTCAAGCCCGAATATGTTGTTGTAATGGGGCGTTATCCTACTCCAGCAAGACTGGAATCGCTACTTACCACAAGCGGCATTTGCTATATTAACACCCGCGCTGCCGGCGGTCTAACTATGAAAATTCCGCCTAAGATTTCCCGGTTTTCGGTACCCACCTCAAACCGATAGAAACCCGCTGCGCATCCCCTAAAATTCCATAAGAGAGATAAACCGCATCCACTAAAATTGTCAAATTAGCGGCTAAAACCGTTTCGTAACCAACTCCAAACGAAAAACCGGACCAGGTTCCAAGGTGTCCGCCCGATTGATACCCTCCTCTTAAATATACCGCGCCGGTCTGATTTGAACCCAGTGCACGCATATCCAGTTTCCCTTCAACGCCCACCCCGACAGTTGGTCCGTAATCTGGATAGGCAGAGACATCACCTGCAACAAGAATGTAATTCTTATCGAATGGGAGTTTAAAACAGGCACCAGCGCGCAAATTAACCGGCTGGTACTCCCAATCCTGAATAAACCGGCGTGGTGTCCCGATATGAAGCAAACTTGCTCCCATGGTGATGTAACGCAATGGTCGATACAGTGCTCCGGCGTCAAAAGATACCGCGCCACTGGCAAAAGAGTCCAGCCGACTGTAAACAAACTTCGCACCCGCTCCTAATGCAACCCCTTTTAGCGGCTGCCAGGCAACACCAGGTCCTACAACCAAATCGCTCAAACTGAACTTTCCCAGCTCTTCACCCAGTTCACTCCTTCGGGTGTCAAGGGCATTCAAATACCCAGCCCCCAGCCCAAAACCAAACCGCTTGAAAACCGGCACCGTAACCCCACCGGAAACATAAGAAACACCCTGCAACATCTCGCACAAAGTTAAACCCGCATCAAACTTTCGCTCCAGTGCCGGTCCTGCGGGATTGTAAAAAAGGGCATACACATCATCTGCAACTGCGGTAAACGCCTGCCCCAATGCGGTTGGTCTTGCTCCAACCCCAATTTTCATAAATGTGAAACCGGTTGCCGAAGGACCAAGCCAGCCCAAATCGGCGACAACCACAAAAAATAGAGTTAAGGCTTGCACAGATAAAATATATAAAACCGGCTCCGAATTGCAACATAACCCTATTAAAATTTACCGGTTGTTGGATAAGATGGTGCCACCTCACTCTGCCGGGTTAAAAAGCGAAACCCAATCACGGACGCCCGGAAGATTATGACCCCCTCTTGTTGGTAATATTGACTCATTATACCATCGGGACGCGGCTACTGGCACCACAATCTGAAACTTAAAATACCTCTATAACAATGGTCCGGGCACTTCTGCACGATGAAAGACCAACCGCCCCTCAAAACAAAATAAATGTCAAAAGCGATTGAAAAGGCTAAAGGGATGTTAAAACCAAAGGCAAAGGGATAGCGGTATAGGAGACGACCCCCTGGGCCGTTTCGGGGATGGTATCCTAATGCCTATCCTCCATTTTTTCAAGGAATTATAGGAAACGTTAATCAATCTCAGTTTTGGGCTCTAATAGTATCATAAGAACAAGAACTGAAACCTGTTGGGAAAAGGGCAATTTCAATTATCACCTTGCGATTTGCGAAGTTAATTTCACAAGAAGCGGCGAATTACCTCAACCCATTCGGTTTGGAACATATTATTGACAAATAAAAAATTAAAGCAAAACTACTTCAATGCCTGTATCTCGTGCCCGCATTTTCCTGGTCCTGCTTTTCGGTATTGGGGTCGCCTCTTTTGCCTCAATAATCATTCGTGTTACACCCGCCCCCAGCCCGATGATTGCCGCTGGTCGGATGCTCTTTACCAGCATCATTCTCACACCGTTTTTTATCAAAAACCTTCGCACCCATCGCAATGAACTCACCCCGGCACGCTGGCGCTGGGCACTCCTTGCTGGCTTCTTTCTTGCGGGCCACTTTATCCTCTGGATTGAATCGCTCAAACACACCACCGTGGTCAGTTCGGTCGTTCTTGTGGCGATGAACCCGATTTTTGTCGCTCTCATTGCCCCGGTATTTCTTAAAGAACATCTGTCATTACGGGGCTGGTTTGCTATCCTTATCGCGTTTCTTGGCGCCATACTCATTGCCGGACCGACATTGAAATCGACCAGCCTTACCACCGGTAATTTCCTTTCGCTGGGCGGTGCGTTGTGTGCCGCCTGTTATGTAATTTTAGGAAGAAAACTCCGGAGTGGACTGTCCCTGCTCAATTACATCTATCCGGTTTACACCATCGCCGCGCTGCTCCTTCTTCTCTTTGCCCTTGTCAGCCGAACTCCGCTTCTTGGCTACCCGATGAAAACCTATCTACTTGTCCTTCTCCTTGCCTTGGGACCTCAAATTCTCGGTCACACCAGTTTTAACTGGGCGCTGAAGTACCTTCCCGCACCGGTGGTTGCGATGTCCATTCTCGGCGAACCAATCGGCACTACCATCCTTTCTGCCCTTCTTTTACACCAGCCACCAACGCCACTCGAACTTGCCGGTGGACTGCTAATCGGCACCGGCATCTATCTTGTCGCAAGTAAGTCCTGATTCAATCTGAACCCCACCTGCCCGGCATCATCTTTAAACTACTTTACATCAAACCAAGTGCCCGCTCTAAAGCCGATGCGGCGTTTTCATTCAGCGTAGCACACTCCCGGAGAAGGGTTATTGCTTTGCTGTCAGATACCCACTCTTCAAGCCCGGTTTCAATGCGAGACGGCAAATGGCTTTTCAACCTTTCAAGATTTTTTAACGAGCCCTGAAAAAAGTTTGCCGCCTCTTTTAGCGCCCCAGCCGCACTCTTCCACTTTTTAACCAGCCGCTGACAAAAACCGGCCGCAAACATCTGCAGTTCCCAGTAACACATCAGATTAAATGCATTACCTACCGGGTCGGCTCGTCCTCTTTCCAGAATATCCGCCCAGCTGCGAAATGCACTTGCCCCATAATAGTAATTGCTATCAAAACAGGCATGCTGACCCCGCAGCAACTTTACGCCCCGGCTTATCGCCTGGCGTTCCTGCAACTCGCTCTCGGTTTTAATCCGGTCGCCAAAAAACAGCGCTGCCAGCCGCCACGGTGCCTTAAGATTATCAAACCGAATCGGTGGTTCTGGTTCCTCATCCGGTCCTAAAAGTTTTTCCTCTTCCCGGCTCCGACTGCTCCTTGATGACCGTACTAAATAAGAGTCGCCCCGATAACCGTACACGATACCGAACTCGGGCGCCTCTCCTGCACCCCAGACGATACAGCATCTTCCGGCGTCAATCTCAGCCCGCACCCGTTCAAAAAGTTCAACTTCTAACTCGGAATCATCTGCGCCCCGTTCCACCGCCACCAGCTCGGTCTCAACTCCCAGCGCCTGAGTCCCTTCCACCAGCACCTCCCAGTCAAAGGCAACCGGACCGGTGGGCAAAATTTCCGGGTCAATATTAACGACAAATGCGTAGCCGCTCATCCCGGCGACATCGGTAAAATCGCATTTCACCCCCCGGGTCCGCAAAACACTGGTTACCGCGCCGACATAACTCACCCAGGACCAGGGCGGCATCAATTTTACTCTAACAACATTTTCGGTTGCCTGATTACTGTCCATAAACCACCTTATCTTACTCCGTATCCCAATTAGATGTCAACACTATTTTTTCTCTAACCATTGCAGTGGGTCCACCGCTTTACCACCAATCCGCATTTCAAAGTGCAAAACATCTCCGCTCATTCCGATTGTATCACCGGCAACAACTTCGTCACCGCTACGGACCTTTAACTCAATCAGCCGGGAATAAATCGAATGATACCCGCCGCCATGTTCTACAATCACCATCAACCCCTGCCCCATAAAAAAATCGGCATAACTCACCCTGCCCTTCCCAACCGCTCGCACCGCACTGTTACTCTTACAACTGATATCAATCCCGGAATTTTTTGTCTTTGTGCCATACTTCGGATCAACCTGAACTCCAAATTGCCCGACAACAACTCCGGAAACTGGCCAGGGTAATTTTCCTTTTCTCTCCTCGAGCGGATGTTTTTGTGATATTTGCGCTGGCTGTGTCTTTGCCTTTCGTTCCCGACGCGCTCGACCATAACGCGGTGTACCGGTGTAAAGAACTGAACACCCAACCAGCACTGTTATGCCCGCCACAACCAGCAATCTATGCCACACCACTAAAACCTTCTACTATTCTTAGAGCCAAAGTCAACCCTGACCCGGATAAAAAAAGCCACGCCCGGTTACTTCAGGCGTGGCTTTACCCCAGTCGTTATTTATGGGAAAATTCCGCGTTCCTTATACACCTTCTCCAATCGAGTTAGGGCAACAATGTACGCTGCGGTACGCCAGTCTACGCCGTACTTCTCTGCTGCCTCTTTTACCCGATGGTACGCCGGAACTATCTTCTTGTAAAGTTTGCAATCAACCTCTTGCAACTCCCAGTACTCGCTACGCTTATTCTGCAACCATTCAAAATAGGAAACAATCACACCGCCCGAGTTACAGAGAATGTCCGGTAACACATCAATGCCCCGTTTTGCCAGTATTGCATCACCTTCAGGATTGGTTGGGCCATTTGCTCCTTCGGCAACCAGTTTCACATTGAGCATCGGCGCAGTCTCTTCCGTAATCTGGTTTTCGAGAGCCGCGGGAATGAATATGTCTGCCTTTGTACTTAGGAACTCGCTGTGGCTAATTGGCTTTGCCTTGGGATAACCTTTGACACCACCGTGCTTTTGAACATAGCCGGTCAAATCGTCCGGGTCAATACCATCGGGATTGGCAATTGATCCGGTCACATCTTCAACCGCCAGCAACTTCGAGCCAAGCGGTTTCATCAGCCGTGCCGCCCAGGAACCAACATTGCCAAACCCCTGAACAATATATGTTGCACCGTTCAGGTCGAAATTGTGGTCTTTTGCCCATTCCCGGATAAGAAAAACTACTCCCTGACCGGTCGCCTTATCCCGTCCGATACTACCGCCCGATTCAATCGGTTTCCCGGTCACAACATGCAGACAGCGCTGACGCTCATATGCCGGCATCATCGACTGGTAGGTATCCAGAATCCATGCCATGATTTGCGGATTGGTATTGACATCCGGTGCCGGTATATCATATTCCGGTCCGATTGTATTCCCCAGAGCAAATGCAAAGCGTCGCGTAATCCGCTCCAGCTCAGAGAAAGAGTACTGAGACGGGTCCAGTTGAATGCCACCCTTGGCACCACCGAACGGAATGTTGACAATTGCCGACTTCCAGGTCATCCAAGTCGCCAGTGCCCGAACCTCATCGATATCCACTGCCGGGTGAAATCGTAAGCCACCCTTGAATGGACCAAGGGCGTTGTTATGTTGAACCCGGTAACCGGTAAACACCTCAATCCGACCGTCATCCATCTTGACCGGGAAATGAACAACGATTTCGTTCATCGTCGTCCCGAGAATCTTGCGCACCCCGGGGTCAAGATTCATTATGTCGGCGGCACGATTGAACTGGGTGACCACATCCTCATATACACTCCGGCGTTTCTGATTGCCGACCGATTTTGGCAGCATCGCCCGTTTACTGCGGACTGTCGTAATCGTCTTCATTTTTCATCCTCCTGTTAACTTTTCAAAGTTACTGATACTCTTCACAGTGCCAGACACCAATTTCGCTGTTACGAATTGCACACTCTTTTCGATTCTCGCAGTTGGCACAAAGCCCTTTGTACTCGTCCCACTCCCGCATATCCTCAACGGTAGGCGCCACCACCGGAACTACTTCCTCTTCAACCGTTGGTACATAAGATTCAAACTCTTCGCAAAAGACCACTGGCTGTGTCTGATTAAGCCGAAACGAACAGTTTTTAGCATGATTACAGGTTAGACACAACCCGCTAACGACAGTTTCCTTTTCTTTTACTGTCGCCTGCTTTCTTTGTTTTGCTTTCCTTTCCGATATTCTTTTGGTCTTAGTTATAACCGCCATATTCTACCTCCTTAAGGTTTTCGATTTCTTAACTACCATTACCACCTTATTCTTCCTCTCCCTTATTCCCCCAAAACAATAGTTAGCATCTCCTGTGCCATTGCGCATTTATCCTTTCATTTAATTGGGTCTTTTGTTAACTATTTGAAAAATTGTGGCTTAAATATCCGAAACTTTACACAAAAACCTCAACCATTGGTATAAATTAGTGCCGGAATTGGGGTAAAAATACCCGGTGGGGAAAATTTCCCTATTCTTTGATTTTATTTCTCAGGGTTTTTCGGTCTATTCCGAGGATTTGAGCGGCTTTGGTTATATTACCATTGACGCTTAATAGCACCTGCTTAATATAATCCCTTTCCACCTCTTCAAGTGTTCGGTTCAACTTCAACTCGCTTGTTAATGAAAAGCGCATATGCGCAGGCAAATCTGGGACATCAATCGTATCGGAATCGCACATTACCAGCAGGCGCTGAATCAAATTTTCCAGTTCGCGTACATTACCGGGCCATTCGTACCTTCTCAAAATCTGAAGCGCCTCGTCTGAAAATCTCGGTACGCCTCGTCCCATTTCTCGGGCAAACTTTTCTAAAAAGTGGTTGGCAAGAAGTAAAATGTCATCTTCCCGTTCCCGCAGCGGTGGCACCATTATTGTAAGCACATTCAACCGGAAAAACAGGTCCTCACGAAACGCCCCTTTCTGAACAAGATTTAACAAATCTTTGTTGGTCGCCGCCATTATTCTCACATCCACCTTGTATGCTTTAGTATCACCAACCATCCGCACCTCTTTATCCTGCAGAACGCGGAGAAGTTTCACCTGCATCGAAAGACTGGTCTCACTGATTTCGTCAAGAAAAATTGACCCGCCTTCTGCCGTCTGGAAGAAACCAGCCCGGGTCTCATTGGCGCCGGTAAACGCCCCTTTTACATAACCGAACAACTCACTTTCCAATAACCCTTCGGGAATGCCGCCACAGTTAACAGGCACAAATGGCGCCGACGACCGTTTGCTTGAGTAATGAATCGCCCGGGCAACAAGTTCTTTGCCCGTGCCGCTTTCACCGGTTATCAACACGGTCGCGGAAACTTTTGCCGCCCGTTCGATTGTGGCAAAAACGCGCTTCATAACCCGAGACTCACCGATTAAACCAGGGTAGAACCGCTGTACCGAACTTGTCTCAATTCGACTGCATCGACGCAGTCTTAATTTCTCTAGCACCTGCTTTACTGCTTTAAGCAACTCTTCGTCGGTAAACGGTTTAACAAGATACTCCTCGGCTCCGGTCTTAACCGCCTGGACCGCACTTTCCACTGTTGCATATCCGGTGATTACCATTACCTCGGTATCCCGAAAATTCTCCCTGACAAATCTCACCAGGTCAAGCCCACTGGCTCCAGGCATCTTCAGGTCCGTTATCACGAGGTCTACAGGATGGACCTCCAGCACCTTCAAAGCATCAGAAACATTAAGAGCGGTGTAAACTCTGTAGCCAGCAGCCGTTAAATTGCGTTCCAGAACCTCAAGCGTATCCTGAACATCATCAACTACTAATAGGGTTGCCTCAGTTCTGTCTTGACTCATCAATAACCTCACTTTCGTTGAGCGCCCCTCCACCAATTGGTAAGACTACATCAAACCGGCTCCCTTTTCCAGGTTCGCTTTTCACAATAATCTCGCCACCATGAGCGGTAACAATTCCATGCGCTACCGATAGCCCCAGCCCGGTACCTTCACCAGGTGGCTTGGTTGTAAAAAAGGGGACAAAAATCTGTCTCTTTACATCCTCGGTCATACCAACACCGGTATCTTCAACACTTAGGACAACACTCCTATCTTTTGATGCGGTGGCTATCGTCAATTTGCCTCCACCGGGCATTGCCTGAATTGCGTTGACCACAAGATTTACCAGTACCTGATGCAACTGGGAAGGGTCTGCAAAAATCTCGGGCAAATTTGGGCTTAACTCCTTTACAACTTCTATTCCCGCTTTGGCACAGCGGCTGAGCAGGAAATAAAGGCCATCGGTTACCAGTTCGTTTAAGTTCACCCGGGTCCGATTGGGGGGCTTCTGACGAGCAAATAGCATCAGTTTACCAACAACTTCTCGTGCGTGCAATGCGGCTCGAACAATTCGCTCAATATCTCTTTGTGCCTGTTCGGAAAGCCCTGGCACCTTCAAAGCAAGCTGTGCAAAACCCAGGATGTTTGCCAGGGGTTCATTCAACTCGTGGGCAACGCCTGCTGCCAGCTGTCCAATGGTGGCAAGCCGGTCTGCATGCCGCAGTTGTAATTCAAGCCGTGATTTCTCCTGCTTCGCCTCCCAGCGTTCAATAAAAATCCCCAGCTCTCGGGCAATTGCCTCAATTAAACTTCTTTCCTCTTTGAGGAATGGTCCCTCATCGAGCGCCGGTCGCTCTTCGCAATAATTTACCTCCACTACCCCTCGTTTTTTGCCTCGTACCAGAATATCGGCACTCTGCCACGCAACACCACTTCGATAATCTTTGCTAACATACTCAATACCATCAAAGACAATCCGCGCCGAAGCGATATCCGAATAAAGCCAGGCCGCTGGCAGTATCTCGGCGACCGATTTCAACGCTACTGCCGGCTCAATCTTTTCTCGGCCCAGAATTTTGTCCACTGAATAGAGACAGGTCAGCTCCTTCACCCGTTCTCTTAAGGCCGCTTGTGCCTGCCGGTCCGCAATCGCTACCCCTAAGGTTTGCGCTACCCCCTGATAAAATTCAACCTCGTAATTTCGGAAAAAATTCGGCTTTCGACTTTTCAGAAAAACTAAACCATGACTGTCTTCCGCCACTGAAAATGACAGAATCGCCAAAGAACGAAACTCTCCACCAATAACAAAAAACCTATCTTTTTTTATCGCCACCGGCACTGCCGTATCGTTAACCCAGAAGGCACCGTTGCTTGTAAAGCAGGGTTGTGAGGCATCAAACTGTCCTCTTACAAGTTCCCGGTACAACTCAAGCAAATCACCTGCCTCTTCCTCAAGACCTTGGAACAATTCACTCAACTCAGGTTTGTCTCGGGTCAGAATAGTAAAATTAAAATCGGTCTCCGTTCCTTTGCTGAGCACTCCCCGGTAATATCTTATACCCTCATTAACCCGCAACTCTACCTGGTCACACCCCGAAAAATCCATAAACTCCTTCAACACCAATCGGGTAAACTCACTTCGGGGAACACCCATATTTGCCTCGCGAAGAATCCGGCGCGAAAGCGCACAGAACTCCTCGGCAAGCTTGCGGCTATATCCTCGCCCTTTAGTTTGCTGTGACTCTGCCATTTATTTGGTTGTCCGAATCCAGTTTACAATGGAGGCGGCGGGAATCGAACCCGCGTCCGAAGCGTTCAGAGTTCAGGTTCTACATAGTTAGTCAATCTACTTTTTCTCGTCGACCGTCTCGCCGATTGACAGGCAACGGTCAACCAGCCTCAGTTGTAATCCGGTCATCACGCTGAGGCGCCGCGAAGACCTTAATCACCCTTATCGACCCTGCACCGACGCCGGGTGAAACTCGTCGGGCAAGGGGCTACCCGCTTTAGGCAGCCAGTGCGTAGCTGCTGTTGGCAGCTGTCGTTCCTCTGTTAGTATTAACGAGGCAACAGAGGAGCCTCGCTATGCCCCTGAACCCCTCAGTCACTTCGTCGAGACCATTCGCCCCCGTTTTCCCGTGTACTTTTGGCTCCGCTGACAAAAGGGGCACACCTGACCACCGAGTTCCCATAATCTCTCTTCTACCTGAATTATTATATCTTTAAGGGGTTTAAATGTCAATGCGCCATTATCCGGTTGCGCAGTTTTTCAAGGAACTGCCCTGTTGCGGTACGCCGGTCCGGACAGCGTCGAACCTGGATTGGTGCCCCAACATAGAAATACTTTTCCCTCGGTTCGTTTATCGCATTAAAGAACCCAAATCCAACACCCTGAACATTTCCCCGGTCTCCCGGTTCTATTGCCGGACCACAACCCGACCAGACCATTGCACTCCCATCACCTTCAATCACATCCGCCACAAAACCGGGGAAAATTCTCTCCGGAGAAACAATCAAATAAGTGTCCTGGACCATCGTATCGAGCCGCAGGTCATAATCGTTCTCCGTACCCAGTGTATCACGATACTCATAGGAAACATCAAGTTCCACCCAATACCACTCCGCTCCTTCCGACCTGGTCCAGGAAATAACCAAAGTTGAATCCAGGTCCAGAATGTACCTTTCCGGTGGACTGGTAAGCGAAAAGTTCCCGGGCATCGTTACCCGGGCTTGAGCGTTACCCCAGTAATGGACAACCCGCAGCTCATAAGGACGACTGACATCGAACTCCAAAGTATCGCCATACTCATACCTTGTCCAGTTGTAAGACAACACATCCAGCCTCTCTTCATTCAGCGTCACAATCGGCACCATCCGCAAACCCTTTGGATCAAACACCTGTACATAGCGCTCATATTCAACCGAATAGTCGTAATACTCCCCCCGGTACAGATAACCATTCACCATTGGCTCCGAATAGTTTGGGTCAAGACGACGGCAACCAGTTATTACCAGTAGTATCAAAGAGAAGGAAAAAAGGGCGATAGAACTTCGCACAAAATCCATAATCGGCAATTTCATCAAGACCTATTCGAGCCGAATTGGCATTAAAATGAACAGGTCTTCGCCATCCGTTTTTTGCTCGGCTGGTTTCAGAAAAACCGGTGCCATGGGACTGGAAAATTCGATTCGGACTTCTTCAGTCGCAATCTGTTTAATTATATCCATGAGATAGATACCACTAAACCCGATTCGCATCTCATCACCTTCATATTGACAATCGAGCGGTTCCTCAATCTTTCCCAGTTCCGGATTTTCGGCTCGCATCGTGATTAAATTGCTCTGAAACTCTAAGCTTATTGGCTTGCCGATTGTTTGTGAAATCACCACCCCGCGCCGTACTACCGCCAGTAATCCATCACGATTTACAATCGCCTTATGCGGATTATCCTTGGGGATAATCCTTTCGTAGTCAGGGTAGGGACCTTCAATCATTCTTGTCACCAGCACCGTATTTTCGGCAACAAACCCTATGTTCTTGGGGTCAAAACGCACCACCACCTTTTCTACGCCCTGGGGTAATAGTGCAAAAACCTTGGGGGTAACCAGCAGTTTTGCCTTACCTGCCGATTTAACCTTCCGGCTTATCAGCGCCAGTCGAAAACTGTCGGTGGCAACCATTCGTGACTCGTTCTTAGAAATCTCCCAGTTGATACCTGTTAACACCGGCCGGTTTTCATCTTTGCTAACGGCAAAATTACAACCGTTGAACATTTCAAACAGCACCGGGGCAGGAAACTCTAATTCGTTGTCTTCTGGCAAGCTAGGAAAAGATGGAAAGTCTTCAGGCGGGAAATGAACGAATGACACCTTCATCCGGCCGCAGATAACCTTCAAAGTCTTGCCGTCCTCTTCCAGGACAACTGTTGAACCGGTACTTTCCTGGATTAAAGTGTTTAGCTCCCGGCCTCGCACCAGCGCTGCACCTTCACTGCTCTTCCCTTCCAGTCGCACCTTCTTTTTAAGCGCCGTATCACCATCCAAACCGGTTATTGCCAGTTCCCCATCAGCCACCTCCAGCAAAATATTCTGATATATCGGGAATGTGGTTTTGGCCGGAATTATCTGGACAACACTGTTTAGCACCTCAGCCAGAACATTACGGTCCAATTCACAATGCATTCCGCCTCCTTTTTCCATTAATTTCCACTTCAATAGTTCTACCAAGAATTATTGCCCAGTCAAGTTTGCACCAGGTATCCGATTTAAATGAGAAATAAAAAGGGTGCCCCTGTAATAACAGAGGCACCCTTGAGTAAGGCTATTCTTAAACTACGCCCTGGTCCAGCATCGCATCTGCCACCTTGATGAATCCGGCGATGTTGGCACCTTTGACATAGTTCACATAGTTACCTTCCTTGCCGTAAATCACGCACTGCTCGTGAATCGCTTTCATTATGCCACGCAACCGCTGGTCAACCTCTTCACGAGACCAGGATAACCGCAGGCTATTCTGTGACATCTCGAGACCTGATGTCGCAACTCCGCCGGCATTTGCCGCCTTGCCCGGACCGTAGAGAATTTTATGCTCGAGGAAGATATCGATTGCTTCAGGAGTTGAAGGCATATTAGCACCTTCGGCAACCACATAAACGCCGTTTCGCATCAGGTTCTGAGCATCTTTGCCATTGATTTCGTTTTGCGTTGCGCTCGGAAATGCGCAGTGTGCCTTGTGGTTCCAGAGCGGATTGTAATCCAGTTTCGGGTCGACTGGTGTATAGACCACGCCCTTAAACTTATCGGCATACTCCTTAATTCTGCCGCGCCGAACATTCTTCAACTCTTTGACGAACTCAAGTTTTTCCGGCGTGATTCCCGCCTCATCATAAATATAACCGGACGAATCGGAAAGAGTAACCGCCTTGGCACCCAGTTGATTCAGTTTCTCCACCGTATACTGTGCCACATTACCTGAACCGGAAACCAAACACACCTTACCTTCCAGCGTTTCTCCTCTTGTCGCCAGCATCTCCGCCGCAAAATAAACCGTTCCATAACCGGTCGCCTCGGGGCGAATCAAACTGCCACCCCAGTTCAAACCTTTCCCGGTCAGCACGCCGGTGAATTCGTTTCTCAAACGCTTGTACTGCCCGAACATATAACCAATCTCCCGCGCCCCGACGCCGATATCACCCGCCGGCACATCGGTATTGGGACCGATATGGCGGAAAAGTTCGTTCATAAAACTCTGGCAGAAGTGCATCACCTCATTATCCGACTTCCCTTTGGGGTCAAAATCGGACCCACCCTTACCACCACCCATTGGCAATGTGGTCAGCGAGTTTTTAAAAACCTGCTCAAATGCGAGAAACTTTAAAAGCCCGAGGTACACCGTAGGATGGAACCGCAAACCACCCTTGTACGGTCCAATTGCCGAATTCATCTCCACTCGGTACCCGCGATTTACCTGGACTTCACCTTTATCATCCACCCAGGGTACGCGGAAGATAATCACCCGCTCTGGTTCGCACATTCGCTCAAGAATCTTTGCCTTTCGGTACTTGGGATTTTTCTCAAGGAAGTCCCAGAGGGAAGTAACCACCTCTTCGACCGCCTGATGAAACTCGGGTTCTCCCGGGTTTCTTGCTTTGACCCAGGCCATAAACTCTTTTACTCCATCAGACATTTTATCCTCCTGTTTGTTTAACAAAATAGATTTTTACGCTCTCCGGGGTAAACAACCGGAGTTCAATTATAACCTTCCCGTCACGCGTGTCAATAAATTCGGAGAAAAGTTCGCCAATCTATGGGGAAATTTACCCCTCTCCCGAATACAGTGTATATTTAAATCGGGATGTTCTGCCTCTGTAATTCATAAAAAGCCCCTTAATCTTGAGTAAAAAACAAACGGGGAGCCGAATTGGCTCCCCGAGAAACTATGCGATGCCTTAATCTGCAGTCTTCACCTGATAACAGAAAAGCCAGCCGTTGAAGTCATAGGGATAGTCGGGCGAATAAATAACCGAACGGGGCATCAGGTCAAAAATCGCAAACCGGAAGGTCGGCACAAGTTGCGCCTGCCAGGTTCCCTGAAATACACCATCGCCCAGATAATTGAACGGCACCCTGATATAGAAGGGCCAGATTAAAACAAAGGTGTGCAGAAATGCCAGCCCATCTGTGGCGTTGGTGTAAAGAGTAACCGTAACCTGCTCACCCGGCGTAAAGGAAAACAGACTATCAATCGGGAAAAATGTCGCCAGCGGGTCTTTGACCATTAGTTCCCGCAACGAACTCTGCACCCGGAACGAATCGATTCGTACCGTCTGGACTGAATCAGATGCTCCAATGGCAAGCGAAATTTTCTTCAAACGCCAGCCCCGGTCGGTGTCGGTCTCTTTCCCTTCCCGTTTAAATATTGCACAGAGGCGTGCCGTTTCTTTCAGTGATTTATTCCAGAGTAGCAAACTGGTGTCCGGCGGCTGGATGAGGATGTGAATTTCGCCAAAGTTGTGCCTTGACCATTGAACATAGGCTGAATCTTCTACAACTTTAACATCAATTACCGGTTGATCGTGCGTCTGGGGTCCCCGCCACCAGAAAACCGCGGTATCACCGACGGTAAAATACCCGCCACTTGAAGTTGAATCATGACTGGTGCTGGCAGAAAAGTGCACTGTATCCTGCTCCACAAGCGCTTTTATCGCTGCCTTGTCCTTCTCCACATCCTGTTTGTGACAGCCCACTGCGCCCAGGATAAAAAGCAGCCCGAGCGTTAGTAGGAACATTTTTTGCATACTTCCTCCTTTTTATTTTGCAACAACAAACTTGGCAAATTTACTGCCTTCAACATTGATAAAGTAAACTCCAGCACCCAAATCCCGAGTCTCAAGCACCATCTCGGTACCGTCTGCTGGAACGGTAACTTCTTTGATTAATCGGCCGTTCTGGTCGCACAGTCTTACCTTCTTCCCGGGCGCAAGCGCTGAACCGAACTCAAGCCGTATATACCCCCTTACCGGATTGGACCGGATTTTTATCCCTTCTCCAACCGTAATTAAAGCCGGCATTTGTTCTATGCCGGTCGGGTCTCCGATGAAGAAAGGACGAGCCGTAACCGCTGAGTACTCTTCTCCCGCCTTGAACACCGTATATTTTATGAAGCAATTATTGGAACTGATGCTTTCTGGCACTCGCCATTGAAACCTGCCGGCATTGGGCAAACTGTCCGCAATCAAACTCCACGGACCAGCAGAACCGGTTGTGGAAAGTTCCAGTTTCACCCGACTTGACTCAGCCCCGGGCGCTTCGCTCCACCAGTCAATAAACTGCACCGAACCCTGCCAGAATCTTTCACCACCCCGGGGAAACACCGGGAAAATTCGTAAACTCTCCTTAGGAGTCGCTTCCCGATAGGCATAGGCGTAGTTCCGGGAACTGGGCCAGGTACCCTGCTCTACCACCAGGGCAAAGTCGGGATAACCGTTATGGTCAAAATCGGCTCCAGCACGAAATGCCCCGTAATCAAGCACCCGGTTAATGGGCACACTCGCTATCTCGGTCCAGTTCCCCTGACCATCGCCTGCCCAGATTTTGACCGCCCGCTTCTGTAAACCTAAAAGGTCTATAAACCCATCCCGGTTCATATCAACCAGTTGCGTTGCATAAAAAGAGTCTGTGACAGGAAGGTTTCCGGAAAAGTTCTGCCAGACCCGCAGCGCACTATTCCAGCGCCATACCTCTATCCCCTTGGTTTCATTCACAAACGCAAGGTCATCTCCGCCATCGTTATCAACATCGCCCGGGGAAATTCCTGACAACCCGTAATTGGTGCGCGGCAGTCCCGAATCACCCGGATAAAAGTTCCCGGTTCCATCACCAAAATAGACCGCTGGACCAGCAACTGCACAGATGATATCAGGGTTGCCATCCCGATTTACATCCCGGAAATAAAACTCCATATCACAGTTACTGCTTTCTGGCAAACCAAAACTTTTCCGCCAGGTACCATTACCAAGATTGAGAAAAACCCGCAAACCAACACCGTACCCAAACGAACAGGAGCCAATATCCAAGAGTCCATCGTGGTTAACATCGGCAAAGTCGGTATTAAACATTCCCCATACCGTGCCACCCTGAACCAGACTGTCATCCCAGGCATACCACATCCTGCCCGTCCCATCACCTAATGCCACCTCCAGCATATCATCGCCCAGGTCTTCGCCTGAATAGTTGTGATGCATACCGTAACCTACATCCCAATTCCCATCCCAGTTAACATCACCCACCGCAATCCCGCCATAACCAAAATCACCGTACTGATAGAGCGACCAGTTCCCCTCACCATCGCCAAACCAGACCATAACACCGTGCTCCTGAGTGTTAATATAAGGACTACCGTGGTCCCCAATTGAAAGGATGTCCACATTGCCATCATTGTTGATGTCAGCAAACTCCAGTTCGGTCCGGCCTCCTTCAAGTGCCGGATTATTGTAAAAACCGTTACTGGCTGGCAGATAGTTTAACTGTGCCCAGACCAGTACCGGGAAAAAGAAGAAGGTTAAACAACGCATCAAACCTCCTATTTTGGCTTTCTCAAAGCCAGATGCAACTGACCTTCTTCATAGCGAACGATTCGGTAATGTCGGGCAACCGGCATCAGGTAATCGGCGAACAACAACAGTATGCCAATCCCCAAAAGTATCTGGCGCAACAGTCGACCGCTGTTTGCCTCAAAAAATTGGACTCTAAATGGGTTCGCCCACATAAATATCGCCACCGCCAGAATTACAAAAACCAGTATATTCGCCGCCTGCCGCAACCCAAGAAACAAACGCACCCGCTTTATCAAATTAGGGTCAATAATAACCAGTTCCGGCTCCAGCCGTTTAACCGCCTCTTTCAACTCTTGATTGTTATTAATGTTCATGGTTCTGCCTTCTGTTCCTCTTTGGGCTATTTTTGCTGTTATTGCTGATTTCCCGCTCTTGCGGCAGTTCAAGTTTTGTGACCCGGGGTGGTTTACCGTACAACTCCTGATAAACCCGGGGGTAATCTTCTTTGCCACCAGCAAGAAGCAGAGTCAAGGGCATCACATTGCGCGCCTGCTCAATCATTCTACCTACGATATCTCTGATATCCCACTGGGCTGAAGGGTCCTGACGGAGTCGTGACAGATGGTACAACTCCCGGGCGTTCAGCGTAATTAGTACCCGCCTTTGATGAGAGTTCGTCAAAACATACTGGGCAACGAGCGGATTGAAAGCGGCAATCTTGTCATAAACCTCCTCGGTCTGCGCCAGGACTTCTTTAAAACTCTTGTGCTCTTTTAACTCCGCAATTGAAACCGGAATCGTCCAGCCTAAATCCGGGTCGTAAGGCTGGACAGTAATAGTTGCAATCCGATGGCGTTTCAACTGGGCAAAACAGGCGGCAGAAATGACCAGTTCAAATGTCAGGTAGAGGTGCTCAAACTCGCGCAGCACCGCATCGTAAGCCTGCAAATCCTGGCACGCCAGTTTGAAAATCTCCTTTTTCCTTGCCAGGGTCTGCTTCTCCGAACGGGAAAAACATTCCATATAGGAAGCCTGGGAGGCACAATGCATCAGGCAGGCAAGCAGTTTGTTGTCGGCGTTCTGGGTATAGTCAACCAGCGTCACATCCGATGCCGACATCGCAATCAGATTACGCGGCCTGCGGGGAAAAGGTCGGGTCATGAATGTCCGGGCAAACTCCCGCAATCGCGGATAGGTGTTTCGTTCATAATCGGTCGGACCGGTAAATATCAAAAGTGAAGGAGCAACCAGTTCTGCCTGACGGTACAGTTCCTCAGCCAGCGCCCTTACTTCGCTCAACTCATTTGCGGCGAGCCGACGCAACATCAACTCCAGAGTTCGAGCATTCACCGTCATCCCGAGTTGGGTCTGAGTTGCCAGACTGGTTATGTACCGGGCATCCTCCTTTGCCAGATTCTCAATTCTGCCTGGGTCATCCTTCAAATCGGGCCTGGTGGCGGCGATATGTTCCTTCAACCGCTCAAACAGCCGGTGATAGGCTTCGTTCTGAAGCCGAATGATATTGAGATAATCACCTAAAAATTCGGAATTCTGGATTTCGGCGGGAACAACAAACTGATTTTCCAGTTGAACATAACGCTGCGAACGCTCGGTGAACGACGCCAGCCGGTGGTGCTCAATCGCCTCTACCGCCAAACGGGAAACTTCGGTAATGTCAAAATTAAAAACCGCATGCTCGGCGATGGAGTGATGCCCCATTTCGAACACAATCGTACGGTTAGACTGGCGCGCCTTCTTCAACTCACGACGGGCTTCGCTCCGCAACTGCTCAATTGACTTCTGACTGCGACTGATTCGGGCATAAGCCGCGGCGATAACCTCTGGTGTCGGCACCACCCGACGGTTCTTAACTAAACTGTCAATCAAATCGGCATCGATGTTGTAACCGGCAAGTTTAACCTTCATATGTTGATATTATTAAACCCGGCAATTTTGTCAATCAGATTTGTGCTCTTTACCCGCAATTTGCTGCAAGAATACCGTACGAATTGGAAATGGAATCACTATCCCTTCTTCCTGAAAACGGTGGTGTAACTGCTTGATAAATTCATGTTTCACCGGATACTGGGAAACCGTATCCTCCACCCGTAAAAATACTGTAAAATTGATACTAAACTCCCCAAATGTGTGAAAACGGACAACCGGTTCAGCATCCGAAACCCCGCCCGGCACCTCACGCATCACCTTCCGCGCCACATCCAGTGTAACCCTTTCCACCTTTTCAAGATCACTATCGTAACTGACCCCAACCGGAACCGCAACCGCCATACTTTTATCGAGCAGGTCGTAGTTGACCACTACCGCCGCTGCCAGTTTGGCATTGGGCACAATCACCACATTGTTGTTCAACTGCCGGACCGTTGTGTGGCGCCAGGTGATATCGGTAATAAACCCCTCTTCACCGCTTTCCAGTTTTATGTAATCACCGGTTCTTATCTGGCGCGTAAGGATTATGTGCAAACCCGCAAAAAAATTGGCAAGGGTATCCTGAAGCGCAAGCGCCACAGCCAGACCACCAATCCCGAGTGTGGTGATAATTGGCGTAATAGAAATCCCCAATGAGTTCAGTACCACCAGCACACCAAGAATGAAAATGACAACCTTACTTAGATTGGCGAAGATCGATGCTGAAGGAAGTATCCCCTTACCTTTTTCACCATAAAGGTTGATAAACCCCGCTACCGTTCGTGCGATAATTGCGGTGACGGAAAAAATCGTCGCAACCAGCAATATTCGGTGTAGCGTCCTCAAAAACCGGGAAAAAACCGGGAGAAAGAAAAACGCTATGTAGAGCGCAAGGATTACAAATAGAGCAACAATCCACCCCTGGAAAGCATGGATTAAAACATCGTCTCCCTGCCACTTCGTGCGTCGGGCTAATCTTTTCAACCCGTGTCTTATCACCATTTCGCACAACCAGCCAATGAGAAATCCGCAAATTACGATTCCCGTCGGGACAAGAAAATCATTGAAACTCATCAATTAAAACTATCCGCGGTATTTGCCCGGTCAAGAAAAAACCTGCTTGACTCTAAAGAAATTGTGAATAGTCTAATCTTTACCTGTGTATTTGGGAAGAAACTGCTGGTGCATTTCTATAAAGCATTTTGAACATTATGCTGGTAGAAGAGAGGAAAGATGAGTGAAGAACTGATAAAACTTTTCCGTGTTCAGCTCGGAACAAAAAAATACGATGAAATGGAGGCAACCTGGCTGGAACTGCTTCAACTCAACCTGCCGTTTAAAGAGCTTATTGCCCTTGTTGACCTTGTCCAGCGCTGGGCGCCAGAAAAAACACCACCCCTCCTCTGGGTCTTTGCCGATGCCCTAACAGAGCAGAAACGGCACGAGGATGAACTGGTCGTTTTGCGCCGTCTGGTAGAACTAACACCCGATGACAGCAAACTGGCGGCGGAAATTACCGCCTGCTTGCACAAAATCTATCCTGATGAACCGCTTTTGGAGAAAATGCTCCAGAAATCCGGCTTGGGCTATGGAAAACCGTTATCTGAAGCGCTTGACCAGTTCGACCGTTACATCAAACTGGCGCCAGGAAGATTAATCTTTGACCCGCAGCGTGGTCCGGGTAAAGTTAAAAAACTCGACCTGCTGTTCGACCGGGTCACAGTCTTATTCCAATCCGGCGAAGATGTCGTTTTTGACATCCCAACTGCCAGCCGTGCTTTCAGTTTTCCTGCACCCGATGGCTTTTTTGCCCGGCAAGAAAAACAACCGCAACAATTGCAAGAACTGGCAATCAACGACCCGGCATCGGTTATCGTTCTTTTACTGCGGGATACCCGCCAGTGGATGAGTTCGGCGGACATTCAAAAACACCTAATGCCCATTATTGGAACGCAAAATTACGCCAATCTCTGGGAAAAGGCACGGCGTGCTCTATCCCAGCATCCCAACATCGAAGTCCAAACCCGAGCCAACCGTATCTACCGCTGGACCGATGAACCGGTAAAAGAGAAAAAAACGGACGATGTTCTGTCCTCTTCCGAGAAAAAAATATCCTCTACCCCGCGTTTTGACTACTCCGGTCTGTCCACAATGAGTCACGACGCGATTATCGATGCCTATCAGAACCTGCGCACCGCTACTGAAAGGAAAAGAGTACTCAAGGAGATAACGCTCCAGCGGACCGACGATTGGGAAACGGTCTATGCCCGCATTTTTTCCATCACCCCGGACAACACAACCCGCACCATCATCCTGGAAAAACTAAAGGATGAAAGACCAGCCACCTACCAGATGTTAGTGGAGTCCACCCTGACATCGTACCGTATCAATATCGAACCGTTTCTCTTCCTTGCCGAAACAGACATCGGTCCCTATCGCCCGATTCTTACCCGACTTCTTGATTTGCTCGAGACGGAAAAAAATCGCTCCCTAATCAACCGGGTAAAGAGAATTTTAGTGCACAACCACTACCAGATTATCCTTAAAACATTAGCGGAAATCAGCGAAAAAGAGGCGGAAAAACTGTTTGAACGCATCCGCCGCGTTCGCATCTTAGAACCGTACCAGCAGGATGAAATCAGCACCATCTTTCTCAAGCAATTTCCAACGCTCAAAGCCGAACCCGAAGACAACTTCATCTGGAGTACGGTTGCCGGCATCGAAAAAGCGAAGGCAGAACTTAAAAAGTTGACCGAAGAAGAACTACCGCGCACCGCAGAAGAAATCGCCCGCGCCCGCAGTTTCGGCGACCTTTCGGAAAACTATGAATACAAAGCGGCAAAAGAGAAACAGGCGCGCCTGATGGAAAAGATTAACCGCTTACGCGCCGACCTTTCCCGGGCAAAACCCATCGAGCCCGAAAAGATTCAATCTGACATCGTGAAGATTGGTTCTCGGGTAAAACTGCAGGACGAAGAAGGTAAAAATCACGAGTTTTCCATACTCGGACCCTGGGATGCAGACCCGGAAAACGGCATCATCTCCTTTCAGTCGCCGCTTGCTCAGGAACTCATCGGCAAAAAGCCCGGAGATAAAGTCAAGATGGGTGATAAAACCCTGACGGTCACCGAAATCACATCCGCTTTGTAGATGGCAGAGATTGTCAAACTACCTACCAGTGATTTGTATCAAACGCGTTATCTTGAGCTTATTGACCGAGCGGTTCAAACTCTTTTAAATGGCGGTGTCATCATCTTTCCGACCGAGACCGTATACGGCATTGGTGCCGACATCCGTTCTCCTGAAGCGGTACGCCGGCTCTCGGCAATAAAAGAAAGGTCTGCACGACAACCATTACTCATTCACTGCGGTACATTTCAGCAAGCGGCACCGTATGTCCGGGGAATTCCCAATGTTGCCTATCTTCTGGCAAAAAGATTTCTGCCCGGACCTATTGCTCTTATTCTCTCTCCTTCCTCAAATGCGCCAGAGTTTGTAACTGGCGACAGCGGTACTGTGGGAATCAGAGTCGTAAACAACCCTGTATTCTTTGAAATCGTGTCCCGGCTTGGTGCACCGCTTGCCGGTACGAGCGCCAATATCCACGGTCAGCCGGCAACCAATGATTTCAACGCAATTAGCCCGGAAATCGTCGCGCGCGTTGACCTGGCAATTGATGCTGGGAAAACCGGCTCGGGCAGCGCATCAACCATTATCGACCTGACAACGCATCCACCCCGGCTTCTTCGGGAAGGAGATATCAAAAGACAGGAACTGGAACAGACCCTCGGGTTAAAACTTGCGCCTTAATAACGGTACTCTAACTTTAACAGAAACTCGGGTTCAACCCCATCTTTGCCCGGAACACCCGCTTGGTTTTTGTAAAATGCTGCCTGAATCCGCGCCAGAATATAAAACCCGCGCGGCAAACTGAACTCAAGTTCTGGTCCTGCCCGCAACACCTTTTCAACCTCAACATCCACATCGGTTTTTGTTGAATCCCAGCCCCGGGCAGGAAACTGATAATAATAGCGTAGAAAAACGGTATCGCTCATCTGATAACTCTGGCGCAAAAACCCGCCCCGATTGTAATAACCGCGCCGGGTCCAGTCTCCAGCAACCGATGTTTTGAGCCAGGTTAGTGGCGTATAAGAAACCCTTACCCACAACCGGTCCGCATCCGGTCCCAGTTCATGTCCCAAAGGAACCGAATAGTTTTCATACATTATTGAATATATCCGGTGGTAATAGGTAAATGCGGTAATCAGCGCATACTCAGCCCGAATCTCAAACGCTGAAGGTGTCAACAAAAATCCGGCTTGTAAACCCACGCAGTTGGGCGCATCCTTCCTGTTGTTAAACTCATAATTGTCCAGAAACAACTGCCCGTAAATCTTACTCTTTGGCAGATAGAGCGCCGCGTCCCAGCCCAGCAACAGGTTGTCTCCGTGTCCAGAATTGGCAACCGAAAAGTAGAGCGGTAAAAGCGGGTTAAGCATCCCGGTAAAATCCCAGGTGTTCTCATAAGTGTAAACATTAAACATCGCCCCGCCTAACACCAGCCGGTTAAAAAGCGACACTTCAAGCCGCTGCCCGGATAAAAACCGGTGCGTCCTGTTCCAGCGGGAAAGCAGCGCGGTAAAGGCGATAAACTTCAAACTTCTCCCTTTCAAAAGGAGTTGAAAATGGTCCAGCGCCGGCGCCCGGTCTGATAGCATTACGCTTGACAGATACCCGGGACCCCAGAAAAACTCATCCCTGCCCAGTTCCAGCCTTAACCCGGGAAACTTAACACCCAAATACGCCCGCTCCATCTCCCATAAAACCCGGTCCTGCCAGGAAACAACCCTGGCATTAGGATTGTGCCAGCCAGCAGAGTCAAGAATCCTTGGCTCTTTCGGATTAAGCAACACCGGTGCCATCTCATCGTAAAAGAAGAACCGGTCTGCCGGCTTGTTTTCGGCATTTACACCCAACGACACCCTTTGCTTTCCTGGTTCTGCTCGCATCCGGACGAACAAATTGAGTAAAATCAATCGGTTGCCGGACTCGTCCATTTCGGACCAGTCAATTTTAACCACCGGTTTTTTCTGTATCAGTTCCCAGCGCAACCGTTCCCGTGCCGCACGCTGCGCCGCATTTAACCGACAACCGCGGGCAACCGACTCCGCCTCAAAAAAAAGTTTCTCACACTCTTCCCGGGTCCAGGGTCGGCTTGTTGAAGGCAGTGATTTAATCAGCCCTGCGGTTTTCAGTAAATCCAAGCCCTCATAAATTCGGGCATCGGTCGGTACATAAACTCCGCTACCCGCACCGCAAAAAAGCAAAAGCCCGATTAAAAGTGCCATTTAACCTCCCGTGCACAATCGCTCTTGTCTACCGCCCTGCGAATCGGGTGTTTGTTAACTATTTTATCACCCCTAACCAGTCGCGCAAAAGGAATTGGAATCTGCCAATGAGCAGAGACATTCGCGCCATCACCGTATAGCCAAACGATGCGCCGAACCCAATCATCAGAAAAACAATCCCGGTATCTGCCGCCACTTTCAGTGCGCCCTTGTGCTCCCGGGAGAAAAAGAAGTAAAGCACCGAGCAGATAACACCGATGAACGAAATCAGCGCCCAGAGAAAGACATCCCAGCGGCTAAAAATACCCGGTGTCAAAAGTGTGCCCTGAATCTGTTTGATGATGTTCGTCTGGAAAAACGCCGGAATCGCCACGCCTGATGCCCAGCCCAGCACAAAGCCCATCGGTATCCGCACCAGCCAGGAAACCTGGGGAATAAATCGGGTAAAGTAGAAGAGTCCGAGCACAAACGGAATTATGTAAAGCGGCTTCCCCTGCCGGAAAAGCGGCGTAATCAGGTCCGGATACACCGAATTGTACCAGGTAAGAGCAATTGTATAGCCAACCGAAATGCCAACGAACAGATGCTCGCAAAACTTGTAAAATGGGTTGTCTTTCCAGAGAAAGGAGAAAATTCCAAAGGTCAGGATAACCGCCACCCAGGTCCAGATATCAGTGGAGATGTGCATCTTACCTCCTTTTCATTCTCGTGGCAAAAAACGCCACATTACCAAGCACAACCAAAATTAAAATCACCAGATGGGCAAGCGATTGGGAGTCCATTGCAGCAACCCCCGGCATATAAGCCTTACTGTACCCCTTCTTGGCAACCAAGACCTCATATTCAGCAGCGCCCTTCATCCCGGCTAAAAGCCCGGTCAACTGACCGGTTTGCAGATAAGGATAGGCATCCGCGGCAGAAACCGCGGTAACACCGGCACCAACCCGCAACCCATAGCGCGACTGGCCATAAAGCAACCAGTCACCAAATCCGGGCGTGCCCGCAGATATCGCAACCATAAACGGTATATCCCGCAACCGCACCACATCCTGCATCATTGGCAATGAGTCAAGCGGGTGTCCATAGTAGTCAACCGGAAACACATTTTTGATGTTCTCACCCATCCCTAAAATCACCGCATCAACCCCTGCCTTCCAGCCCAGATACACCACATCCTTACCATACTCCTTACCATACTCCGGTGGAATTTCGGTTACCGCCTTGTCTGCCAAACCGGCACCGGTAATCCACAACCCGCACAAAAGCACCTTCACATCCCGCGCAAACGCATGGCGCATCAACGCCACCAGCATCGGATAAAGTTCGGGCATTGACGCCGGGTCAAAGTCCACCGAAATCAAAAGCGTCTTTCCCGGCGGAATCGCATCAACCGCATCAAAAACCGCCTTTGCCCTTGGTCCAGAACTGACACCCAGCCCAAGCGGTTTGAGAAGCGGGAAAAGCACCAGAACCGCCATTACAACAAAGATAATCTTCCGGTCAATCTTCAAAAGCCGTTCCCAGATACTCATCACTTACCTCCTCCCAGCCAGCCCCGTTCAATACCTAATATCACCTTAAGTGAAGTCGCAATCGCGCCCAGCGCCACTCCAAACACAATCGCCCGTTTTGCCGCCATATTCGGCACCGAAAGAATCCATTCCGCCACTTCTGGCAATTTTCCCCAGATTGCCGCACCCACCGGCACCATTCCGAGCATCACAATAAACGCCGCAATCAAAAGCAGTGCCGCCTCCTTGGTGCGCGCCCGGAACGCCCGATATGCCGCTGACGCCATATAAAACGCGAGAATCGCAAACATTGACGCATTCAGCGGCACCAGCATATTCTTAAAAATCACCTCCTGCAAAGGTGAACCGGGCTTCACACCCCAGACCAAGCCGATAACCGCGGTAACCACCAGCGCCACCAGTGTGACAATTGAATACACCCAGCCCGCACGCCGGCGCTGCAACCGGTCAAGATGGTAGAGAATCAAACTCCCCACACCCAGAACCAGCGCAAACGCCGAAACAATCCGAATCCACTTCGTTGTCAGGTCGTAAAAGCCGACCGAAATTGGATGGGGAACAAAAAACTGCACCATCATCACAATCCCCATTATCAAACAAATCGCCAGCGGTATACTCCGACGCACAAAATCCTCCTTTCTTAACCAAGGGGAAGACCGGTACCAGTCAGGTTGATACCGCTCACATTAAAGAAGTTGCTCACCTCTTGGAAAAATTTCAACCCCGGTAATGCCGAAAGCAAAAGCAAAGCCGAACCCAGAACAATCACCACTAAAATCACCAGTTTGCCCATATCCTGACCCTTGAGCGAACCGAGCAGTAAAGGCTCGCGCGACAGATAGGCGCTCGCCGCATAAAGCTCTTCGCCAATCAAAGTGTAGTCGCACGCAGTGATAAAAAACGGCAACTGGAAAACCGAATCGGTTCCGGCAATCTGAATCGCGCCGGTCGTTGCGCCCGTCTCCGCAAGAATTAGCGACTCTGCCCAGAATGTACCAAGAAAAAAGTTCGTTGCCGGCTTCTCCCGCACCATCAGACCGTCCACCGCCGCAGCATAGGCAAACTGCTCCGAAGTCACATAAAAGATGTTATCCGGCTTAAACGCATCGGGTCTGCCTGCCCGGGTGTAAGCCTCCTTCACCACTTCCCGTGCCACGGTATAAACAATCGGGTCCCGGTTCGGCACGAGTAGCGCCGAGTCGTACTGGGCGGTCTTCTTTGCCACTTCACCCAGGATGTTCAGCGAAGCAATTGTGGCGATATCCGCCACCGAACCCAAACCGGGCACATAAACAATCGGCTTACCCATCTCGGTCGCTCTTCCTACCGCCTCTTCAACCGCATCCAAACCCGCGATGCGCCGCACAAACAGATGCCGACCCGCCTTAGCATGCTCAATAAAGTAAATCACCAGGGCGAAAAACAGAATCATCGCAATCAGAATGTTGAGCCGTGCCCAGTTAAACCACTGCGGCTTGCTCACCACCCATTGCGAAGGCTCGCCCCATACCGTATCCGCGCCTAACACCACACCCAGTTGATAGGAGTAACGCACCCCATCACAAACATTCTCGTCGATGTAGCCGTTATCGCCTGCGCCGAGCGTTGCCACAACCTGCGTTGACTCCCGCTCGCAACTCCGTCTTAGCAGAACAAAGTCCGGTGTCAGTTCCGGTGCCAGTTGCCAGCGGATGGTGATACTCTTACCCGCATCATTGGGCGTATCCTGAACAAACGGCACCGGTGGCGCCACCGTGCTCAAAACCAACCACAACAAAACAACTGTGCTACTCATTCCCGCTCCTTTGCTCCCGCATTCTCCTCACACCGACACGGTATTGAATGGCACTTCGGGCACCCATTATGATACTTGCGGCACGCCTGCTCCAGTTCCACCCCGGCAATACTCGCCAGACTCACCAGCCAGGCAAAAACATCGGCAAACTCCTCCTCCTTCTCTGCCTGCCGATTGTGCCGCAGCGCCCGTGCCAGTTCGCCCACCTCTTCCACAAACCAGCGAAAAGTGCCTTCAATGCCGCGCCGGCGGTCCTTAACTAAATAAATCTCACCGATTAACTTCTGAAACTCACCAATCGTCACATCCCAAGTATTACCAAAACGGAAAAAATGTCAAGCGATTCAGCGGGTAAATGTGTTAATACCGCGCTATTAACGCCGAGAATCCGCTCCTGCCCTTTTTCTCAGACGAAACGGCAGTTCAATTCTGCCTGATGAGTTTGACGGTGCGGTTAAACCGCTCGGTCTCAAACCGGCAGTAGTAAACACCACCGGGCAGGGTTTTGCCCCTGTTGTCCCTGCCATCCCATTGCACCTGATATGTGCCCGGACCACGGTGGTTAGACTCAACGGTGCGGATTAGTTTGCCGGTTGCGGTGTAGATGGCAACCTTTACCACCGCATCCTGGTCCAGCCGATACCGAAAGGCAAAACCGCGGACACCAATGCTGGCACCAACGGGCTGAAAGTACTCCAGCGGGTTGCCCGCTTCGGTGACACCAGCAGCAGTGACCACGACACTGTCAAAAGCGATGTCGTTAAACGGGTTCTGGTCACCGACCAGCGCCACGGTGCAGCGTACCGGATAAACCCCAATCCGGCTCGCCCGCCAAATGCTAAACCAGACCGTATCAACCGCACCCGCCGCCAGCGAATCCGGCACACCCTGAATGTAGTCAGTACCAATCCGCATTATCGCCCAGAACTGCACCGGCTCTGTGCCCGAATTTCTGACCACCGCTGCCGGCACAACCACACTGTCCAGCCGCACCA